>JBGQKH010000006.1:0-48826 GCA_041499395.1 Candidatus Limnocylindria bacterium | reverse complement strand
TCGACGTCCCGCCGTTCGACAACTCCGCGATGGACGGCTTCGCCCTGCGCGCTGCCGACGCCCCCGGGGAGCTGCGGCTGCTTGGCGAGGTGGCGGCGGGGGAGCGCTCGCTGCCCGACGTGCCGCCGGGCGCGGCCGTGCGGATCATGACCGGCGCACCACTGCCCCCCGGGACGGACTCGGTCGTCCCGCTCGAGCAGGCCGAGGAGCTCGCCGGGGACCGCGTGCGACTTCCCGCCACCGCGATCGAGGCGTTCGTGCGTCGCGCCGGTGGGGACACGCGCCGCGGCGACCGCGTGGAGCTGCCGGCCGAACCGCTCTCCCCCGCGAGCGTGGCTGTGCTTGTCTCGCTCGGCCTCGGCGGGGTGGAGGTACGGCGCCGGCCGATCGTCGCGATCCTCTCGACCGGCGATGAGCTGGTGGCGCCGGGCCAACCGCTGGAGGCCGGGCAGATCCACGACGCGAATTCGGCGTCGCTGGCCGCTGCGGTGCTCGAGGCCGGCGGCGAGCCGATGCCCGTTCCGGGCGTGCGCGACGACGAGGATGCGGTCAGGTCTGTGCTGGCTCGGGCCGCTGCGGGGGCAGATCTCGTGGTGGTCAGCGGCGGGGTGAGCGTTGGCCGCCACGATCACGTTCGCGCCGCGATCGAGGAGCTCGGGGAGCTCGCCTTCTGGCGGATCGCCGTCCAGCCGGGCAAGCCGCTCGCCTTCGGGACGGTCGCGGGGCGGCCGGTGATCGGGCTGCCGGGCAACCCCGTCAGCGCCCTTGTCACCTTCGAGCTCTTCGCCCGGCCGCTGCTGCGCGCCATGCTCGGCCTGTCGGGGGACGGACGGCTCCACCTGCCGGCCCGATTGAGCGAGCGCGTGCCGAAGGATCGTGACCGGCGGGCCTACCTCCGCGTCGTGGTCCGACCCGCGGCCGACGGCTGGGAGGCGAGCCTTGCTGGGGGGCAGGGATCGGCGCAGCTGCGCCCGCTTGCCACCGCCAACGCGCTCCTCGCCGTGCCCGAGGGCGAGGCGGCGGGAGAGGCGGGTGCTCTGTACGATGCCACCCTGCTCGGAGCGCTTGCATGAAGCCATCGCACCTTGGCCCGGACGGGGCGCCGCACATGGTCGACGTGGGGGAGAAGCAGGTGAGCGCCCGACGCGCGGTGGCGGCGGCGAGAGTCCGGATGCGGCCCGATGTGCTGGCCACGCTCCTCGACGCCGGCGGTCCGAAGGGCGACGCCTTCGTGGTGGCGCGCCTGGCCGGGATCGGTGCGGCCAAGCACACATCGCTCCTGATCCCCCTCTGCCATCCGATCCCCCTGGACCACGTCGAGGTCGAGCTGAGCGCCGACCGCGACGCTGGCCTCGTCACCATCCGAGCGGAGGCGCGCGCCACCGCTCGGACGGGCGTCGAGATGGAGGCGCTCACCGCCGCCAGCGTCGCCGCCCTGACCCTCTACGACATGGCCAAGGCGCTCCAGCGCGACATCGTGGTCGAGCAGGTCGAGCTGCTCTCGAAGGAGGGCGGCCGCCGCGGCAGGTGGTCACGCGACGCCGTCGCAAAGCCGCCGGAGCCGGTGGCGCACGAGGTGGTGGTCATCACCTGCTCGACGCGCGCGGCGGTCGGCGAACGAGAGGATGCCTCGGGCCGGGCCGTGGTCACAGCCCTGCGCGACGCCGGCTTCGAGGTCGCCCCCGAACCGATCGTGCTGCCCGACGACGAGGACCTGATCGCTGCGGCGCTCATCGCCCTGGCCGATGGGGGAGCGCGACTCGTCGTGACGAGCGGCGGCACCGGGCTCACGCCAGGCGATCGCACCCCGGCCGCGACGCGCCGTGTGATCGACCGCGAGGTCCCGGGCCTGGCCGAGCTGATGCGCGCCGCGGGCTTCGCCTCCACGCCCATGGCGGCGCTCTCGCGTGGCGTGGTCGGCACCCGCGGGACGACCCTGATCGTCAACCTGCCCGGCTCGCCACGCGGCGCGGTCGAGTCGCTCGCCGCCGCGCTGCCCGTCCTGCGGCACGCCATGGAGCAGCTCGCCGGGGGCGACCACTAGCGCCGGTTTCCGCCTCCGGCTCGCCGGGGGCGGCGGGTAGCATGGCCGCCGTGGAGGTCTCAGTCCCGCTCTATCCGCTGATCGTGGTACCGGCCGCCGCCGCGGTGGCGCTCTTCTGGCGTCGCGCCGGGCGCCACCTGGCCGTGCTGCGCGCCGGCCGTCCGATCAACCGCACCGATCAGCCGCTGCGTCGCATCTGGGGCGTCGTGGTCTATGTCATCGCCCAGCGCCGCCTCCTCAACGACCTCTGGCCGGGGCTCATGCACGCGTTCGTCTTCTGGGGGTTCCTGATCCTGCTGGTCACGACCGGCAACTACCTCACCAACGGGCTGGTGGAGACGATCCTGCGCTGGCCGCTGGGCGGGATCGCCTGGCTCCTTGCCGTCGCGGTCGCCAACCTCTTCATCGGGCTGGTGCTGGTGGCCCTCGCCTACGACACCTGGCGCCGGGTTGTGACCCGTCCCAGGCGTCTGGCCCTGAGTCGCGACGCCTTCATCATCCTGGGCATGATCCTGGGGGTCGTGGTCACCGAGGTGGCCGGCGACGCCCTCCGCTTCGTGGCTCGCCCCGACGACCCGGCGCGCTCGTGGGCGCTGCTCGGGGGCCCCGTCTCGCTCCTCGTGGCGCCGATCGGCCAGCAGGCCGCGGCAGCCGGATTCGGAATCGCCGCATGGCTTCACATCGGCTTCGTGTTGGCCTTCGGCACCTACCTGCCCTACAGCAAGCACCTCCACATCCTGACCAGCGAGCCGAATGTCTACCTGCGCAACCTCGAGCCGCGCGGCGCGCTGCGCAAGATGGACCTGGAGGCCGAGCCCGCGCCGGGGGAGGAGGTGGTCTTCGGCGCGAAGTCGCTCAAGGACCTCACCTATCGCCATCTGCTCGACGGCCTCTCGTGCACCGAGTGCGGCCGCTGCATGGAGTTCTGTCCAGCCTCCATGACCGGCAAGACCCTCTCGCCGAAGCACTTCATGGAGGGCCTGCGCGACCAGATCGTCGCGGCCGAGACGGCGCTCGCCGCGGCGGCCGGGGCGCAGCGGGCCGCGCGCGGGGGAGCGTCGAGCGGGGTCGAGGCGGCCGATGCCTCGCTCACGCTCGCTCGCGAGCGAGCGGCAGACGCGCTCTCGCTGCCGCTCGTCGATCACGCCATCCCCGAGGAGGCGGTCTGGCAGTGCACCACCTGCGGCTGGTGCGTCGAGGGCTGCCCGGTGCTGATCGAGCACGTCGACAGCATCGTCGAGATCCGGCGCAACCTGGTCCTCGAGGAGAGCCGCTTCCCCAAGGAGCTGAACGCGGCCTTCCGCAACATGGAGACGGCCGGCAACCCCTGGGGCCAGCCGCGCAGCGCACGCCTCGACTGGGCCAAGGGCCTTGACGTGCCGGTCCTTGGCGCCGAGGCCACCAACGGAAGGTCGGCCGCGACGCACCGCGGCGTCCTCTACTGGGTTGGGTGCGCGGGCTCCTTCGACGATCGCAATCGCAAGGTGGTGCGCGCGATGGCGGCGCTCCTGAAGCAGGCCGCGGTGCCGTTCGCGGTGCTCGGGCCACGCGAGACCTGCACCGGCGACCCGGCGCGACGAGCCGGCAACGAGTACCTCTTCCAGATGCTCGCCGAGGAGAACGTGGCGACCCTCACGATGGCACACGACGAGCACAGCGTGCGCACGATCGTGGCCAGCTGCCCGCACTGCTTCAACACGATCCGGAATGAGTACCCGCAGTTCGGGCTGGCCGGCATGGAGGTGATCCATCACACCCAGCTGCTCGACACGCTCATCGCGGACGGGCGGCTCGTCCCGGACCAGCGCAATGACGCGCAGGTTGCCTACCACGATGCCTGCTACCTGGGCCGATACAACGAGGTCTACGACGAGGGGCGCCGCGTGGTCGAGTCGGTCCCTGGCCAGACCGTCGTCGAGATGGAGCAGCACCACCGCAAGGGGATGTGCTGCGGGGCCGGCGGGGCGCGGATGTGGATGGAGGAGCGCGAAGGGCAGCGGATCAACCATCGCCGCACCGAGCAGGCGCTCGCCACCTCGCCGTCGGCGATCGCCACCGCCTGCCCGTTCTGCCTGGTGATGCTGCGCGACGGGGTGACCGATCTCGATCGGGCCGATGTCCAGGTGCGTGACGTGGCCGAGCTGCTGGCCGATGCCACCGGCGCGTGGACGGTGCAGACGCCCGACCGCACGCTCGCCCGCGGATTCCGCAGGATCTGGCCCTAGCGTCCACGGATCCCGACCCGGCTGGCGGCCCGATGCGCTAGGATCGGTGCCGATGGCCATTCGACTCTCCGATCTCCGCAAGCGTCGCCAGCCGCTCGACGACCTCGACAAGGCGATCATCAAGGCCCTGCAGGTCGATGGTCGGCGGCCGTATGCGCAGATCGGCCGCGAGCTGGAGGTGCCGGAGGCGACGGTGCGGCAGCGGGCCGATCGGCTGATCAGCCGTGGCGTGGTGCAGGTGGTCGGCGTCACCGATCCGCTGGCGATGGGCTTCCGGCAGCCGGCCCTCATCGGCCTGCGGGTCGACCCGGCTCGCATCGACGAGGTCGCGGACCGGGTCGCCGCGCTTGACGAGGTCACCTACGTCGTCATGACCGCCGGGCGCTTCGACGTCATCTGCGAGGTCGTCTGCGTGGACAACGAGGACCTGCTGCGAGTGCTCGCCGGGTCGTTCGGCGGCATCGAGGGGATCCGCTCGACGGAGACGATGGTCGAGCTACGCTTCGTCAAGGAGAGCTATCGGTGGGGAAGCAGGTAGGAGGGTTGGCATGACCGTCGGTGAGCGACGCGAGGTGGACCGCGGCCGGGTCAAGGCCATCGTGGCGAGGGAAGAGGCCGAATACCGGTCGCGCACGCCCAAGAGCGCCGCGCTCCACGAGCGCGCGAAGAAGGCGATGCCGCTGGGCGTGGCCAGCTCGTTCCAGACCTACGACCCCTACCCGCTCTTCATCACCGAGGGGCGTGGCTCCCGCATGTGGGACGCCGATGGCAACGAGTACCTCGACTTCGACATGGCCCTCGGGGTGCTCGCGGCGGGGCACTCGCATCCCGCCTTCGTGGAGGCGGTCCAGCGCCGCGCCGCGATGGGCACCGCCTTCACCTTCCCGATCGAGGAGCAGATCCTCGTCGCCGAGGACCTCAAGCGGCGCTTCCGCGCCGACCTGATCCGCTTCTCCAACTCGGGCACCGAGGCGACTATGGACGCCATCCGGGTTGCCCGTGGCTTCACCGGACGCGAGAAGATCCTCAAGTTCGAGGGCGGCTACCACGGCCACCACGACGACGTGCTGGTCAGCATCCAGCCGCCGCGGGAGGCGATCGGCCCGATCGAGGCGCCCAACACGGTGCCTACGAGCGCCGGCATCCCGCGCTCCCGGATCGCTGAGACGGTGATCGCGCCGTTCAACCAGCCGGAGATCGTGGAGCAGATCCTGCAGCGCCACCGCGGCGAGATCGCCGCGATCATCGTCGAGGCGGTGCAGTTCAACATCGGCGTCGTTCCGCCCGAGACCGGCTTCCTGGAACGGCTGCGCGAGCTGGCCACGGAGCATGGCGCGGTCCTCATCTTCGACGAGGTGAAGACCGGGGTGGTGATCGCCTACGGCGGCGCGACGGAGTACTTCGGCGTGCAGCCCGACCTCTTCTGCCTCGCCAAGAGCATCGGCGGCGGAACGCCGATCGGCGCCTTCGGCGGGCGCGAGGAGGTGATGCGCGTGATCGAGGGCGGGGCCAAGGCCTCAGGCCCGGAGTCGGCCCTCGGCATCTCCTCGTTCGGCGGGACGTCGCGCGTCGCGCATATGGGGACGATGAACGGGTCGCCGCTGGTGATGGCAGCGGCGCTGGCGGTGCTCACCAAGGTGCTCACCCCGGAGGCGTATCCGCGCCTCCAGGCGATGGGCGACCGGCTCACCGCCGGGAGCCAGGAGATCGTCGACGAGTTCGGCCTGCCCGGCTACGCGATCAACGTGGGCCCGAAGGGGATCGTGATGTTCGCGCCAAAGCGGGTCACCAACTATCGGGACTTCATCGGCCTCGACGACGAGCTGTGGGCCTCCTCGTTCTGGTTCCTCGCCAACCGCGGGATCCTGATCCCGCCGGCGCCCGACGACCAGTGGACCCTCTCGGTGCAGCACAGCGATGCGGAGATCGACCGCTACCTTGCCGTCTTCCGGGAGTGGGCTGGCGAGGTGGCCGGCTAGCAGGGGCTTCCGTCGAGCGTGTCGCTCCGCGTACTCTGTGAGCGAAATGCTCGAACGCTGGGCCCGCCCTCTCGCGCGACTCTCGAACGCCACGGCGCGGGTCGTCGACGCCTTCTTCCGGGCGCTTGGCCGGCCGGGGAAGCTGTTCCAGGACCTCCTCAACGGCTCGTGGCTTGGGCACTCGCTCCATCCAGTCCTCGTGGACGTGGTGGTCGGCGGGACGACGGTGGCCCTGCTCCTCCAGCTGCTCACGTGGCTCACCGTCGCCGACGTGCGGACCGCCCTGGTCTGGACGCTGGCGCTCACCTGGCTGGCGGCCATCTCAGCGATCGTGACCGGGCTCACCGACTTCAAGGACACCACCAGCGGCGACGAACGCAACATGGCGGGCCTCCACGGCCTGATCAACATCGTCGCCACCCTCGCGCTGATCGGGGCGTTCATCTCGCTCCTGGCTGGCGCCGATGGGCTCGCAGCCTGGCTGATCGTGGCGGCCTTCCTGATCCTGAGCGTTGGCGCCTTCATCGGTGGGCACGTCGTCTTCAAGTACGGCTACATGGTCAATCGCAATGCCTTCGCCCGCGGCAAGAGGGCGAAGGAGTTCACCGTGGTCCTGCCGGTCTCGGACCTTTCGGACGCGACCCCCACCCAGGCCATGCTCGGCGCCACCGCGCTGCTGGTGGTGCGCCGCGGCGACCTGGTCTTCGCGCTGAAGGACACCTGCTCCCACGCCGGCGCCGCCCTCTCGGAAGGACACCTGGAGGGCGACACGATCGTCTGCCCGTCGCACGCCTCGGCGTTCCGGCTCAGCGACGGCGCCGTTCGCCACGGACCGGCCGCCACGCGACAGGTCGCGTATCGGGCCAGGATCAGCGACGGCCAGGTGGAGGTCCAGGGACCGATCGGCTGAGCGTCCGGCAGCGTCTCGATTCGCTATCCTGCTCGTGGCCACTCCGACGGCCCTGGCTCTCGGCGTCGCCCGTCGAAAGGACCTCCGCGTGACCTACCGCACCAGCGCAGACCACGACGAGCTGCGCGCCGTCGTTCGCCAGCTGGCGGAGGAGAAGATCGCGCCGCGGGCTGCGGAGATCGACGAGCGCGCGGAGTTCCCCTGGGATCTCAAGGAGCTTCTCGCCAGGCAGGACCTGCTGGGGACATGCTTCCCCGTTCGGTTCGGCGGGACCGAGCTCGACA
Organism: Candidatus Limnocylindria bacterium; assembly: GCA_041499395.1. Lineage (GTDB taxonomy): Bacteria > Chloroflexota > Limnocylindria > QHBO01 > QHBO01 > CF-167. The sequence continues at coordinate 41,384 of JBGQKH010000006.1, read as the reverse complement.
ACATCGCGCAGTGCATCGTGGCGGAGGAGGTCGCCCGCGCGGACGCCACCACGAGCCTGATCCCGATCGTCCAGAAGCTCGGCTCGCTGCCGATCCTGGTGGCCGGCAGCGAGGAGCAGCAGGCTCGCTACTTCCCACGCCTTGCGAGCGGGGAGTGGCTGGCCGCCTTCGGCCTGACCGAGGCCGGGGCCGGGAGCGACGTGGCGGGCATCCGCATGCGCGCGCGTCGGGATGGCGACGATTACCTGCTGACTGGCAGCAAGCGCTTCATCACACACGGCTCGATCGCCAACCTGGTGACCATCTTCGCGGTGACCGATCCGGACGCCGGCCGCAAGGGCCTCTCCGGCTTCATCGTCGAGACCGATACCCCGGGGTTCTCGTCGCCACGGCTCGAGCACAAGATGGGGATCCGCGGGTCGCCGACCGCCGAGCTGCTCTTCGACGAGGTGCGGGTCCCCGTCGCGAACCGGCTCGGCGCGGAGGGCGAGGGCTTCGCGATCGCGATGGCCACCCTTGACCGCTCGCGCCTGGGGATCGCCGCCCAGGCAGTCGGCATCGCGCAGGGGGCGCTCGACTATGCCGTCGGCTACGCCGCGCAGCGCGAGCAGTTCGGATCCCGCATCGCCGATACCCAGGGGATCCAGTTCATGCTGGCCGACATGGCGAGCGGCACCGAGGCGGCCCGCCAGCTGACCTACGCGGCCGCCGCGGCGGTCGACGCGAACGACCCGAACCTGGCCTACTGGACCAGCTCCGCCAAGCTGATCGCGGGTGACACGGCCATGCGCGTCACCACCGACGCGGTGCAGGTCCTGGGCGGCTATGGCTATGTCAGCGAGTACCCTGTGGAGCGCATGATGCGCGACGCGAAGATCACCCAGCTGTACGAGGGCACGCAGCAGATCCAGCGCCTGATCGTGGCGCGCCAGCTCCTTCGGCGGGCCGGCGCGGCGCGGCCGGGCAGGTAGCGCAAGGAGCCCTTCGAACAGCGTGAAGATCGTGGTCTGCCTCAAGCAGGTCCCCGCCACCACCGCGGAGAAGCGCTACACCGCGGACCTGCGCCTCGACCGCGCCGCCGCCGAGGCGGTGATCAACCCGCTGGACGAGTACGCCATCGAGCAGGCGCTCCGCCTCCAGGAGGCCGGTGCTGTCGCGACCGTGAGCTACCTCTCGATGGGTCCCGAGCAGTCGGCCGAGGCGCTGCGCCGGGCATTGGCGATGGGCGGCGACGACGCCACCCTTGTCAGCGACCCCGCGCTCGCGGGCTCCGACGCGTGGGCAACCGCCCGCGTCTTGGCCGCCGCGCTCGACCGCCTCGCGCCCGACGTGACGCTGATGGGGATGGCCTCCGACGACGCTCGTGGCTCGCTCGTCCCCGGGGCCGTGGCCGCCATTCGCGGCCTGCCGCTCCTCTCCTACGGGGCGGAGCTGCGCATCGAGGGATCGGTCGGCCGCATCCGCCGCCTCACCGCCGACGGCTTCGACATCGTGGAGGCGCCGCTCCCGGTGGTCGCCAGCGTGACCGACCAGGTCGGCGAGCCCCGCTACGCCTCGCTGAAGGGGATCATGGCCGCCAAGCGCAAGCCGATGGAGACGTGGAGCCTGGCCGACCTGGGCCTGTCGGCCGCCGATCTCCACGGGGCCGCGCTGACGAGGGTCATCGAAGCGCGCAAGCCCGAGGGCAAGCCACCGACCGAGCGGGTCGAGAACGTGAGCCCCGACGACGCGGTGGCGCGCATCGTCGAGTGGCTCGCCGCGCGGAAGCTGATCGCATGAGCAGCGACGTCGCCTTCCTCGCTGAGTTCGCCGACGGGTCACCGTCACGCAGCGCGCTCGAGCTGGCCGCCGGCGCGGCGGCGCTGGCGAAGCAGGGCGGTGGTGCCGCCATCGCGCTCGCCTACGGCAAGGGTGCCGCGGGGGCCGCGCAGCTCGGTAGCGCGGGGGCGGCCCGAGCGGTGGTGCTTGGGGACAACACCAACCCGGCCATCACCCACGCGACGGCAGCGGCCGCCGCCGTGCGCGAGGCCGCTCCGCTGGCCCTCCTCGCCCCTGCCACCCCGAACGGACGTGACCTTGCCGCGGCCCTCGTTGGGCTCCTTGGGCTGCCGGCCTTCGGCCCGGTGCGCGCGGTGCGCCTCGATGGCGGCACCCTGCGAACCGAGCAGGCCACCCTCCAGGGCACCGTGATCACGGTCAGCGAGCCAGCGGAGGGCGCTCCGCAGCCGGCGGTGGTGCTGGTCCTGCCGAGCACGTTCAGCCCCCTCGAAGGAGGTACCCGCGAAGCCGTCGTGACGAACGCCCCGGCCACGGAGGCGGGGCCTCTGGGCGCCGCCCGCATCGTCGAGTCACACCCGGCGGAGGCCGCGGTCGCCAACCTCGAAGAGGCGAGCGTCATCATCGCCGGCGGACGGGGGGTCGGAAGCGCCGAGGGATTCGCGCCGCTCCACGATCTCGCGGCAGTCCTCGGCGGGGCCGTCGGCGCCAGTCGCGCCGCCGCGGACGCGGGATGGGTTCCCTATCAGCTCCAGATCGGGCAGACTGGCAAGGTCGTCAAGCCGGCCCTTTATGTCGGTTGCGGCATCAGCGGCGCGATCCAGCATCGGGTCGGGATGCAGACTGCGGAGAATGTGCTCGCCATCAACAAGGACCCGGACGCACCGATCGGCGAGTTCGCCGACCTGTTCGTGGTGGGGGATCTCTTCACCATCGTGCCAAAGCTGACCGCCGAGATCCGGCGTCGAAAGGGGATCTAACACCGATGCGCCGCCGCCCAGGGATCAACCTCCCGTCGATCGTGGCCATGGTCATGGTCGGCGCGCTGCCGGCGCTCCTGCGCATGCCGCGTCGGCGCCCGCGCTCGTATGGCAGGGAGCTCGAGGCATATCGCCGCGACCTGACCGAGCGCACCACCCTGATCGACAACCAGCTGGCCACGCTGGTGGAGCTGACCGACGGCCTCCGGCGTCGCGACGCCGACGTCGATGACGCGCTCATCAAGCTCCAGTCCGGCGAGGAGGAGCTGGACGCCGCCGCCGAGGGGCTGCGCGGGATCCTCGCCCCCGAGGAGCTGCATGGGCTGCACGCCGAGTACGAGGGCAACCTCGAGCGGGCGCTGCGCGGGATCGTCACGGCAGAGCGCGGCTGCGGTATCACGAAGATGCGCCATCGCCCTCCGGATGACGAGGAGCCGTTCAACTACTGGAAGCGCGGCCACCTCAACATCCTCCATGCCCGCCTCCGCATGCGCGAGGTGGTCGATGGCCTCCTGACCTGGGAGCCGGGGATGCCGGCGCAGGCCGACGTGGCCGCCCGGCTCGGGCGCACCGAGCAGGCCTGACCCCGAGCCCGAGGGGCTGACCGCGGCACATCTTGTGGTATGCTCCCTCGCGGTACCACCACTGGTGTAGTCCGCATGGGGAACCTGCATGCACTGCCCACGCTGCAACGAGGCCGGCACGCGCGTCATCGACTCGCGTGATCTGGAGAGCGGCGGCACGATTCGGCGCCGTCGGGAATGCGAGTCCTGCGCGTATCGGTTCACCACCTACGAGCGACCCGAGGGGTCGCGGCTGACCGTCATCAAGCGCGATGGCGGCCGCCAGGAGTTCGACCGCGCCAAGCTCCAGGCCGGGTTGATGCGAGCGCTCGAGAAGCGGCCCGTGACCCTCGCCCGCGTCGAGCAGGCGGTCGACGAGATCGAGTCCGGCCTGCGGGCACGCGGTGAGCCGGAGGTCACCAGCAAGGAGATCGGGCGGCTGGCCACGGAGGCGCTGCGCGACATTGACCAGCTGGCCTACATCCGCTTCGCATCGGTGTATCACTCCTACGAGGACATCTCGACCCTCAAGCGCGAGGTCGACCGGCTGATGAAGCAGCGGACCCCCGCGGAGCGGTAGTGGTCCTCTCCGACCGCGACATCCGGGCCGAGATCGAGGCCGGCCGGATCGTCATCGACCCGTTCACGCCCGATGCGATCCAGCCCTCGAGCGTCGACCTGCACCTGGATCGCCGCTTCCGCGTCTTCCGCAACAGCCGCTACCCGTACATCGACGTGCGCGCCGATCAGCCGGAGCTGACCGAGCTGGTCGAGATCGGCGGCGACGACCCGTTCATCCTGCATCCCGGCGAGTTCGTGCTCGGCTCGACCTTCGAGCGGGTTGCCCTGCCGAACGACCTGGTGGCGCGCCTGGAGGGCAAGTCGTCACTCGGGCGGCTAGGCCTGCTGATCCACTCCACGGCCGGTTACGTGGATCCCGGCTGGGAGGGGAACCTCACCCTGGAGCTCTCGAACGTGGCCAATCTGCCGATCACCCTGTACGACGGCATGAAGATCGGCCAGATCAGCTTCCAGCGCCTCTCGAGCCCGGCCGAGGTGGGTTATGGCGACGCGCGGATCGGGAGCAAGTACCGTGGCCAGCGGGACCCAACCGCCAGCCTCTACCACCGCGACTTCGAGCGCGGTCGCATCAAGCGCTGAGCCGCGGCGTGACCGAGCCGCTCTTCGCCATCACTCCCGCACGCCACGCGCGCGTCTTCGCCGGCGACGTCCGTGTCCGCGTCGTCCGCGCTGGCTGGTTCCGGCCCGATGCAGGCGGCTTCTTCGGGGTCGTGCCCAGACCGCTCTGGTCACGCCTGGTCGAGGCCGATGAGCGGGGCAGGGTCGTCTGCCGCCTGAACCTGCTGCTGGTCGAGGCCGGCGGCAAGCGGGTGCTGGTCGAGACCGGCACCGGCGTTCGGATGAGCCAGAAGGACCGCGATCACAAGGGCGTCGAGGGCGGCGACCCGGCCGAGGCGCTGCGGGCAGTCGGCATCGACCCGGCCAGCATCGATTTCGTGGTGGTGAGCCATCTCCACTACGACCACGCGGGCGGGATGGTCGACGCCAACGGCGCGCCCAACTTCCCGAAGGCACGCTACGTCGTGCAGCGGGATGAGTCGGAGGCCGCGCACGGCGACGAGCTGCGCCTGACCGGGATCATGGAGCGCGAGCAGCTCGACCTGGTGCGTGCCGCCGGGCAGCTGGCGGAGGTGTCCGGCGAGGTCGAGCTGGTGTCGGGTGTAAGCGTGCTGCCAACCGGTGGCCACACCCGTGGCTCGCAGGCGGTCCTGCTCGGGACCCGGAGCGAGGGCCGCGACGAGCCGGCGGGGGACCGCGCCATCTTCTGGGGCGACCTGATCCCGACGCGCTGGCAGATCCCGATCCGGTGGACCTCCGCCTTCGACGACTACCCGATCGACGCGGTCGAGGTCCGCAACAAGCTCGTGACGCGGGCGGCGGCCGAGGGCTGGTGGTGCTACTTCACCCACGACCCAGGCGACCTGCCGATCCAGCTCGAGTCAACCCCCAAAGGAGTTCAGGTCAGGAGCCAAACCGAATGAGGCGATTCCAGTTCCTTCCGCTGGTCCTGCTGTGGGTGCTGGCCGGATGCGGCTCCGGCTCCGCAACCTGGACCCCGCTCCCGTCCGGTGCCAAACCGCCGGCGGACTGCGCGCGGGCCGGCGCCGACGACGTGATCGAGATCTCGGCGCATGACACGCGCTTCAGCGCGCCGTGCATGGCGGCCTCGCCCGGCGTGCCGCTCGTGGTGCGATTCACGAACAACGACTCGGACCAGCACAACGTCGTGATCTACTCGAATCGATCGAAGTCGAAGGAGCTGATGCGGGGCGAGACGACCACCGGGCCACAGGTGACCAAGGACTACGCCGTGGGCGCGCTCCCGGCGGGTGAGTACTACTTCGAGTGCCTCATCCACCCCGGGGACATGAACGGCGCCCTGTACGTGCGCTAGCCGTCGTCCCGCAGCTCCGCGGCGAGGACGCGCACCTCATCTCGGGTGATCGGCGCCTCCAGGCGGTCGACGCGGTCCAGGGCGATGACCGGGATCCGGAAGCCGTAACGCAGGACCAGATCGTCATCCCCGTCGATATCGACGCGGCCGTACCGGTCCATCCCGATCATCTCGTCGAGGAGCTCGCGAGCCTCCTCGCACAGGTGGCAGCCGTCGCGCTCGTAGAGGATCAGGCGAGGTGGTCCGGCCATGCCCCGATGATAGGATGCTCCACGGCGCCGCCCCCGTAGCTCAGCGGATAGAGCGAGGCCGTCCTAAGGCCGAGGTCGGGGGTTCGATTCCCTCCGGGGGCGCCATCCTCACGGCTAGTGCGCTGCGACGCCAGCCCCGTTGAGCATGACCACGCCGATGATGATCAGCCCGATGCCTCCGACCTTCACCGCGTCGAGCACCTCCCGGAAGAGCAGGACGCTGATCAGCACCACCGCCGCGGTGCCGACCCCCGACCAGACGGCATAGACCACGCCGAGCGGGATGCTCTTCAGGGTCACCGACAGCGCGTAGAAGCTGAACGTGTACCCGAGCACCACCACGACCGCGGGGATCGGCTTGGTGAAGCCGTCGGACAGCTTCAGCGAGACGGTGGCGATGATCTCGGAGCCGATGGCGAAGGCGAGCCAGAGGGCGGGATTCACCGGTCGTACCTCACAGGAAGGTGAAGAGCCCCGCCATGCGGGCGAAGGCGTTGGTCAGGATCAGCATGCCCATGGCCATGATGAAGAGGCCGGACGCAACCTGCACCCAGCGGCCGTGGCTGCGGAGCAGGTTGATCACCGGACGCAGACGAGGGAGGGCGACGGCGGCGGCAAGGAATGGGAGCGCGAGGCCGGCCGAGTAGGCGACCAGCAGGAGCGCCGCCACCCCGGCGTCCTGGCTCGTCGATCCCATGGTCAGGATCGCACCGAGCACCGGCCCGATGCACGGCGTCCAGCCGATGCCCACCAGCGCGCCGAGCCCGAGCGCGCGGGCCGATCGTGCGGCCGGCAGGATCTCGGTGCGAACCCCGATCCGCATGAAGCGGTCGAGGATCGGCCCGAAGATGCCCGTCGTCAGCAGGCCGATGCCGATCACCAGCACCCCCGCCACCTGCCGCGTGCCGTCGATCCGGAAGAGGAAGCTGCCGAAGAGGCCGACCGAGGTTCCGAGCAGGATGAAGAGTGCGCTGAAGCCCGCGATGAAGAGGAGCGCCTGGCTGAAGACCGGGCCGCGCCAGGTGATGGTGGCGGAGCCTGCGGCGACGCTCGTCGCGGTTTCGCCCAGGAATGCCAGGTAGACGGGCACGAGCGCCAGGACGCACGGCGAGACGAAACTCAGCAGCCCCGCCGCGAAGGCGAGCGCGAGGCTGACCTGCATCAGCGAATCGGCTCCACTGTGATCGGCTGGGCGATGATCCACAGGCTGAGCACCGTGTAGCCGACCATCAGGAGCACCAGCGGAAGGCCGGCCACGACCGGGCGCGTGGCGGAGTCCCGCAGCGCGCGCCGGTGCGCGAGCACCACGCCCGCGATGTGCCCGATCACGATGGCGCCAACCGAGAGGTACCAGACCGCGCTGATCGGCATCCAGTCGAGGGGCGGCGCGACCGTGGATGTCGTATCCGCAATGAGGCTCGGCAGCCAGACCGCGCCCTGCACCACGAGGGTCAGGTAGTGGGCGATCAGATAGCCGCCGGCGATCGGCAGCAGGGTCGCGGCGTACGCCCCCACGATCGTCCCGAGGGGCGGCGGCTGGCGGTCCCGGTCGTGGAGGCGCCTCGTCAGCCAGGCCGCGGCGCTGAAGGCCGCGAGGAAGGCGAGCCACAGCGCGATGAGGCCGATCACCTGCACCACCAGGACGGTGTTCAGGGGGCCGATCACCGGCAGGAGGGTCGTGAAGAGCCACGTCATCACCGCCGCCCATGGGGCCGTCTCGGAGAGGCCGTCGAAGGTGACCCCCGAGAGGACGAGGACGATGAACGCCGCATCCGACCAGCCGGCGGATCCCACCTCGGTGAGCCCGGCGAACCACGGGCGCAGCTCGGCTCTCCGCTCGCCGGGGTCGGCGGCGACCGCGCACTCGCTGCAGTCGACGCAGTGCCCGGGGTCGCAGCCCTCAGCGCACCCCTCGCAGACGCTGGGCTCGACGACGCAGCGGCCGATCGGCCCCACTCGCCCCAGCCAACCGAGGTAGACCTCGAACAGCTCCGCGTTGCGCAGCCAGGCGATCCGGCCGAAGAGGACCATCCCGAGCAGGGTGAAGATCGTGTATCCGGCGAGCAGCGCGGCGATCGTGCTGGGAGTGGTCCGGTCCGGGAGGATCAGCTCACTGAAGACTCCTCCGAAGAGGAGCAATGTCGATGGCCAGCGCCCGATGAAGGCTGGGTAGCGGAGGCCGGCATCGAGCCGCGTCAGCCCTACCAATCGGGCCAGGCGCTCGAGCAGGTTGAAGATCGTGCGAAACGGGCTCAGCGAGGGCCATGGGTTGCCCAGCAGAACGGCGCTGATCGGCAGGCCGACCCAGATCCCGATCCACAGGAGGACGGCCGGGAGTGGCGAGATCGGGTCGACCACGAGGCCGATGGCGATGATGCCGAACCACCACACCAGCCCCACCACCTGGAGCACGACCGACGCGTATCGGGCCAGGCCAACGCTGATCGGCCAGGTTGGGTACCGCGCAACCGGCCCGGCGGGGCGCACCACGAGCACCGCCACCACGAACGAGGCGGCGACAGCGGCCCCGGCCGCCCCCAGGTAGAGGCCGAGGGGGACGGGGAGGGTGAAGACGCCGCCCAGCGCATGGGCCGCAGCCAGCTGCGGGGCGAGCGCGAGCAGCCCGCCCGCGACGAGGAGGGCGCCGCCGAGGCGCCTAGTGCTCATGAACGGTGACGATCGCCAGCTCGATCTCGTCCGTGGCCGTGTGCAGCTCGAGGGGGAACTGGCCCGATCGCGACGCGGTGAAGCTGAGCTTCGCCACGTCGCCGCTCACCACCGGCTTCTCGGGCACCTGGTCGTCGTAGCCGTGCAGGTGCAGGGTCCCGGGAACCTGGACCGTGATCGAGATCGTGACCGCCTGCCCCTTGCAGACGTCGAACGCGTCGGGGGCCAGGCCGCCCTTGCTCAAGGTCGCCGACCGCTCGACCCGCGCCGCGCTGCAGTCGGAGGGCAGGGTGGACTGCTGGATGCAGGCGGTCACGGCGACGAGCATGGCAAGCGCTGCCATCGTGGCGGCCAGCCGGGGAACCCTGGATCTCATGCGCGTGGCTCCGTGCCATGGGAGGCGGTGCGGCGATGGTAGCCCACCGCGATCAGTCCTCGGCGAAGAAGGGATCGTCGCCGAAGAGCTCCAGCCATCGGCGCCGCATCTGCCGCACCGTGGCCACCACCGCGGCATCCGACGTGCCTGGCGGGAGGAGACTCGCGATCGCGGTTCGCACCGGCTCGCTGCCCTCCATCGCCAGCAGCATCAGGTAGTCGTGGACGCGCTGGGCGGGGGTCTTGCCGTGGGCGCGGGTGCGCACCAGGACATCGGCCTCGTGGTCGAGCGCACCGGCGTAATCGGACTCGGTTCGCTCGAGCTCGGCCATGAGCGCCGGGACGTGATCGAGGCGCGGGTCGGAGTAGGCCCAGCGGATGAACGAGTCGATCGGCTTGGGCTGTCGCTCGTGGTGGCGGGTGTGGAAGGCCTGGAGGTAGGCCTGCCGCTCGGACTCGGATCGGGTCAGGGCGATCTGCGCCACCTGGCGCATCTCGGGGGTCCACCGGCGCAGCGATTCGACGAACTGTCGAAGCGTGAGGCTGCCCGCGGGCTGCGGCCGAAATCGGTGGTCGTGGGTCGGCTGCACAGGCCCGTATACTAGCCTGCGCATGCGCCGCCTGACCTCGCGGGGCCGGCTGCCGCGCCTTGTCGCAGGCTTCGCAGCCATCCTCCTGGCCTTCTCCTCGTCGCTGCCGGCGCACCCCGCCGCCGCAGCCGGGAAGCCGCTGCGCTACGTCGGCGGCGAGCCCGGGACGATGGACCCGGCATTCATCAACAGCGCCGGCGATGTCCAGTTCCTGCTCCAGCTCTATGCGGGGCTGACCCGCCTCGACGAGGAAGGAAAGCCGTACGCCTCGCTCGCCGAGTCATGGGCTGTGAGCGCCGACGGCAAGACCTACACCTTTCGGCTCCGATCGGGGCTCACCTTCAGTGACGGCAGCCCCCTCGACGCAACCGACCTCCGCCGCTCCTGGCTCCGCGTCCTGGATCCCGCCACCCACTCTACCGCGCCCGACGTGCTGAGCATCATCCGGGGGGCGTCCGAGCGCCTCGCCGGCGGGCCGGAGGACGGGGTCGCGATCCGTGCGCCGAACCCACGGACCCTGGTGGTGACGCTCACCCATCCAGCGGCCTACTTCACCGCCATCACCGCCACGCCGACGACCTTCGTCGTTCCACGCGACGCTGCGGGGAGCGACGACTCGTGGCAGTCGCGGAGCTCGTTCGTCGGGTCCGGCCCCTATGTGGTCGCCGGCACGGACGGTACCGACCTGCTCCTGCACCCGAATGCGCACTACGTGGCAGGGCCGCCGCCGATCGGTGAGGTGCGCTGGATCACCTCCCTGTCCGGCGATGCCGTTACCCCGTTCGCCGACAACCAGGTCGACCTCGTCAGCATCAGCTCGAACGATGCCTCCTGGATCGCATACGACCGCGACCTCGGGCCGGCCCTGCACCGCTCAGCGGCGCTGGGAGTCCAGTACTTCGGCTTCGACACGACCCGTCCGCCCTTCGACGATGCCCGCGTCCGGCAGTCCTTTGCGCTGGCGCTCGACCGGCCACGCCTGGTGGCGAACGCCGAGGGGAGCAGCGGAACGCCGGCGTCGAGCATCGTCCCGCCGGCGCTCTGGCCAAGCGGGATGGTCGACAACCAGCAGACCGATCTCGCCCAGGCGCGACGCCTCCTCGACCAGGCCGGCTACCAGGATCGATCGCGACTGGGCACGATCACCGTCGACGGGTCCGGGCTCGGCGTCGGCCCGGCGGTCACCGTGTGGGCGAAGGAGCTCGGCGCGCAGATCAACGTCGAGACGATGGCCTTCGGCGACTACCTCCAGGCCCTGGTCCAGAAGCCGCCCCAGGTCTTCACGATCGACTGGATCGCGGACTACCCATCCCCGTACGCCCTCTACAGCCTCCTCCTCCTGCCCGATGCGACGAGCAATTACGGCCACTGGAACGACCCGGAGTTCGTTCGGCTGCTCGGGGTCGCCTCGGCGGCGACCACGCAGGCCGACCAGGACGCCGCCTATCGGGCCGTCGACGACCGGGTCGATGCCGAGGCGCCGGTGATCCCGTGGGCGTACGGCGCCGGCTGGTGGCTGGTGCGCTCCGGTCTGCGCGGGCTCGGCAACCTGACCTCCGGCCTGCTCGACCTGGGGAGGGTCTCGTGGGATCAGTAGCGAGGTGGGCGGCGGTGGTCGCGACGCTCGCGCTCGTGCTCGGCGCCTCGCTGGCCCGGCCGGCACCGGCCGCGGCGTTCAGCGGCTTCGGTGCCACGACCGCCGATGCCACCTACGGCAAGGAGATGCGCTTCACGGTGAAGCTGCCCGGAGGCGCGCCGGACCAGCTCGACCTGCTGCTCCGCTTCAGCGATTCGGACTCGACGGTCGTGGTGCCGGTCACCCCGGGGGCGAGCAGCGCCCAGTACGTGTGGGACGCGTCGAGCAACGCGATCACCCCCAACACCCGGATCGCGTATCGCTGGCGCGCGACGAACGGGGGCGTGGTGACGCTCAGCCAGGAGAGCACGCTGCTCTACGACGACGACCGCCCCGGCCTCGACTGGCACAGCGCGCGGATCGGTGACGCCACCGTGCACTGGTACGGCGGGTCGGAGGCGCAGGCGCGACACTTCGGCCAGATCACGGCCAATGCGGCAGCGGCCGCCGAGAAGCTGCTCGGCCACAGCCTTGCCGGCCCGATCGACATCTTCGTCTACCTCTCGCACGACGACTTCTTCGGCGCGCTCGGACCGGGCGCCCGGGAGTGGACCGGGGCGGCGACCTACCCGGACCTCCGCACCGTCTTCATGTGGCTCGGCGGCGGATCGCGGAGCTACCTCGACACGACCGTGACCCACGAAGTGACTCACGTCGTCTTCCACGACGCCACCGCCAACCCCTTCCACGATCCGCCGACCTGGTTCAACGAAGGATTTGCCGTCTGGTCCGAGCAGCAGTCGGCTGGGTCGCATGCGGACACGGTGCGGTCCGCAGCCGGGAGCGGCGACCTGCTCGCCTTCGACGGGATCGGCCAGGCATTCCCGATCGATGCGCAGGCGGCCAGCCTTGCCTACTCGGAAGGCGCGACGATGGTGCAGATGATCATCGACCGGTACGGGCGCGGGGCGATCGCCAAGATCGCGGCCGCCTGGCGGAACGGGGATGGCGACGCCGAGGCGCTCCAGGCCGGGACCGGCATCAGCGCAAACCAGCTCTATGCCAACTACTTCGCGTCGTTCGGCGTCGCCGAGCCGAAGGCGGTCCAGCCGGCACCGATCCTCCGCTCGAACGTGAAGGTCCCGCCGCAGCCAGCTGCCTCCAGCCAGCAGCCCGCGGCAACGGGGAGCGGTCAGCCGTCCGCCTCCGGCGGCTCCGGCCAGCAGCCGGCTGGAGGCGCGGTCAGCACCAGCGGCCTGCTGCTCCTGGGCGCCGCCGCCGTGGGGATCGGGATCGGAGCTGTGGTCGCGGTCCGACGTCGTCGGACGCCTGGTGGCCAGGCATGACGCGGCGCAACCTCGGCAGGCTGCTCCTGCGCCCGCAGTGGGCCGTCAGCGTCGCGGCGGCGCTGGCGGTGATCGGCTTCGTGGGTTTCGCGCAGTGGAACGGGTCGCCGGAACGGCAGCAATTCGTCTCGACGGTGCAGCAGGCGGTGGTCGGCCAGGTGCGGCAGCTGGAGCAGGAGCAGCAGGACCTCCGCAACCAGATCGCGGTCGCCGAGGCGAGCGTGGTGGAGTTCCAGCAGGCGAGCACGACCTCCTCGTCCGCCCTCGCCGAGGTGAACCGGCAGCTGGAGGCAGCGCGCCTCTCGGTCGGGCTGACCGCGCTGCGCGGCCCCGGCGTGGTGATCGAGATCGCCGACTCGAAGCGCGTCGTGCCCGACGGAGAGAACCCCGCCAACTACCTCGTGCTGGTCGACGACCTCCACGACATCGTCGCCGCGCTGTGGGCGGAGGGTGCCGAGGCGATCTCGATCAACGGCGAGCGCCTGGTGGCCACCTCCTCGATCTACGGGGTCGGTTCGTCGGTGCTCGTCAACACCGCCTTCCTGTCGCCCCCCTTCCGGATCGAGGCGATCGGCGCGGCGGGGCTGCTCGATCGCTTCTCCACGGACGCTGCCTTCCGGGGCCGCGTGGCGCAGCGCATCGACGCCTTCGGGCTTGAGTTCGCGACCCAGGCGGTCGACTCGCTCGACATCCCCGCCTTCGTCGGCAACACGCGCTTCCGCTGGGCCGTGCCGAGCCAGGCGACACCGTAGTGAAGGGCATCTCCGCACAGGCCTCGGTCGTTGTGGTGGCGATGCTGATCGGCGTGCTCGGCGTCGGCCAGCTCAACTCACAGGCACGCCCGACCCAGATCAGCAGCCTCTCCGCCCAGGAGCTGTCGACCCTGATCGAGACCCTCACGGCGCGCAACCGCGAGCTGCGCAGCGGCCTCACCGATATCCGCGAGCAGCTGCGCGAGTACGAGGTCTCCGGGCCCCAGGGCCAGAGTGCCCTCCAGGTGAGCCACGAAGATCTGCGCCGGATCACCGCCTTCGGCGGCCTCGCCTCCGTCGATGGGCAGGGGATCGTGATGGACGTGGACGGCGACCTCGACGCCATCGCGCTGAACGATCTCATCAACGAGCTGCGCAACGCAGGCGCGGAGGCGATCGCCGTCGACGCCGTGCGAATCACCGCGCGCTCGGTGGCGATCGAGGGACCGCGGTCCCTCCAGGTCGACGGCGTCGATGTCGGCCGCCACTTCACCCTGCGCGCGATTGGTTCGCCTGACGGACTTCTCAGCGCCGTGCAGCGGCCGGGTGGGATCATCTCCCAGCTGAAGCTGTTCATCAGTGCCACCATCGTCGTCACCCAGGCCGAGGCAGTGCAGCTTCCGGCGAGCAAGGTTTCACTTCTGCCAGTAGCCGGCAAGCCGATCGAGTGAGGAGCAGATGCGCGAGCTGATCGACCTGGCGCTGGACGGTGCGCAACGCGCCGGGGCCGGCTATGCCGACATCCGGCTCGTGGAGCGCAGCACCGAGTCGCTCACCGTCAAGAACGGGGACCTCGCCGAGGCGAGCTCGGACCGCTCTGCCGGGTTCGGGGTGCGGGTGCTGATCGACGGGGCCTGGGGCTTCGCCGGCAGCTCGCGCCTCGAGCGTGACGAGGTGGAGCGCGTGACGCGTGACGCGGTCGCCATCGCGCGGGCGAGCGGCCTCGCCACCCGCGAGCCGATCGTCCTCGACGATTCCCCGCCAGCCGTCGCGACCTATCGAACGCCCTTCGAGGAGGATCCGTTCAAGGTTCCGCTCGACGAGAAGCTGCGGATGCTCTTCGAGACCGATGCCTCGATGGCGCGGGTGGCCGGGATCAACCTGCGCGAGAGCAGCATGGAGGCGGGGCGGGAGACGAAGACCTTCGCCTCGAGCGAGGGGGCGTACATCGAACAGGAGCTGGTCGAGGTGGGGGCGGGGATCGAGGCAACCGCCGTCAACGAGAGCGAGGTCCAGCGGCGCAGCTTCCCGCAGTCGGCCGGGGGGCAGCACGCGACCGGAGGCTTCGAGGTGGTGCGCCGCCTGCGGCTCGGTGAGCAGGCCGAGCGGATCGCCGAAGAGGCGGTGGCGCTGCTGAGCGCGGCCCAATGCCCCTCTGGCGAGATGACGCTCATCGTCGATTCGCCGCAGCTCGCGCTGCAGGTGCACGAGTCATGTGGCCACCCGATCGAGCTGGACCGAGTCCTCGGGATGGAGGCGAGCTTCGCCGGGACGAGCTTCCTGACCCTCGACAAGCTCGATCACCTGCAGTACGGCAGCGAGATCGTGAACATGGAGGCCGACGCGACGGCGTCTGGCGGGCTCGGCACCTTCGGCTTCGACGACGAAGGGGTCGCAGCCCAGAAGGTGCCGATCGTGAGCGCCGGACGCTTCGTGGGCTACCTCACCAGCCGCGAGACGGCGCCGATCATCGGTCGCCGCAGCATGGGCAGCAGCCGCGCCTCGGGATGGAACGTCATCCCGCTGATCCGGATGACGAACGTCAACCTCCTGCCGGGAGACGCCGGAACGCTCGAGGACCTGGTCGCGGACACCCCCGACGGCCTGCTGATGAGCACGAACCACTCCTGGAGCATCGACGACCGGCGGCTGAACTTCCAGTTCGGCACGGAGATCGGCTGGCTGATCCGCAACGGCCGGCGGACCCAGATGGTCAAGAACCCGACCTACACCGGCATCACGCCCCGCTTCTGGGGGAGCTGCGACGCGATCTGCGGGCCATCGGAGTGGACCCTGTGGGGCGTTCCGAACTGCGGCAAGGGCGAGCCGATGCAGACCCACCGGGTCGGGCACGGCGCCTCGCCGGCGCGCTTCCGCGACGTGCAGGTGGGGGTCGGCCGATGGTAGGCACAGGGGACTGGGACCGGCCCACCGTCGAGGCGGTCCTCGCGAAGGCGCTCTCGCTGGTGACCGATGGCGCCGAGAGTGAGGCGCTCTTCACTGCGCACGATGCGGCGCTGACCCGATTCGCCAACTCGCGGATCCATCAGAACGTCGCCGAACGCGACGCCACCCTGCGCATGCGCATCGTGCGCGACGGGCGCACCGGGGTGGCGACCACCAACCGCCTCGACGAGGAGGGGCTCCGAGAGGTGGTGGCGCGCGCCGTTGCCACGTCAGCCCTCGCGACCCCGAATCACAACGGCGCCCCGCTCGCCGAGCCGCTCGCCTCGAGCGCCGATGCGCAGCTCGGCTTCTCTGCAGCCACCGACCACGCCGATCCGGAGCTGCGCGCCGCCGGCGCGCGCACGGTGATCGCTGCCGGCGACGCAGCGCACCTGGAGTCGAGCGGGGCCTTCTCCACAGAGACGGCGACGCTGGCGGTGGCCAACTCGCGGGGGATGTCGAACGCCCACAGCGTCACGCAGGCCAAGCTCCTGACGGTGATGACCGCGGAAGGCGGCGCCTCGGGCTACGCCCAGGCGTTCGCGTCCGATGTTCGCGCCATCGATCCGGCCGCCATAGGCGAGGAGGCCGCTGACAAGGCCTCTCGCAGCAACGACGCGGTCGACCTCGAGCCTGGTGACTACGCGGTCATCCTGGAGGAGTACGCGGTCGCCACGATCCTCGAGTACCTCTCGTGGATGGGGTTCTCGGCGCTCGCCGTGGAAGAGGGGCGCTCGTTCATGGAGATCGGCAACCAGATCATGGGGCCAAACGTGACGATCTGGGACGACGGCCTCGACCCGCAGGGGTTGCCGACCGCGATCGACTACGAGGGGGTCCCGAAACGCCGCGTGGACCTGATCAGCGAGGGAGTCGCGCGCGCGGTGGTGCATGACACGGCCACCGCGCGCCGAGCCGGAACCGCATCGACCGGGCACGGCCTGCCGGCTCCGAACGCGTTCGGGCCGATGGCCTGGAACCTCTTCATGGCGCCCGGCTCGAGCGCCAAGGAGGTCATGATGTCGGGCATCCGGCGCGGGATCTGGGTGACCCGCTTCCATTACGTCAACATCGTCCATTCGCGCCGCGGCGTCCTGACCGGCATGACCAAGGACGGCACGTTCCTGATCGAGGACGGCCGGATCACACGCCCGATCCGCAACCTGCGCTTCACCCAGTCGATCCCCGAGGCCTTCAGCGCGATCGAGGCGATCGGTTCCGAGACGCGGCTCGTGGCGGCCGAGTACTCCGGCATCAATGCCCGGGTGCCGGCGCTGCGGATCGCGAAGTTCGCATTCACCGGAGCGACGGCCGCCGAGGCCGGAGGGTAGCCGGTGGCGGCGGTTGACCTGCGAATCGGCGATCGGATCGCGCTGCGCAAGGCGCACCCCTGCGGCAGCCAGGAGTGGCGCGTGGTGCGGCTCGGCGCCGATATCGGCCTCGTCTGCGAGGGGTGCGGGCATCGCATCCTGATGGACCGCCTCGACGTCGAGCGGCGCTTCACCGGCCACCTCGAGCGCGGCCCGATGGAGGGAGCCTGACCCGTGGCGCACCTCGAGCCGCCCCCGAATGTGCCCACCTCGCACGTCTCCGGGACCGTCTTCCGGAACCGGTCGTTCGTGCTCCTCTGGGGGGCGCAGGTGCTCAGCCAGCTGGCCGGAAACATGGTGCTCGCCGCGCTCATGGCGACGGTCGTGCAGGCGACCGGCTCGAACACCGCCAACGCCGCGCTGATCCTGACCTTCCTGCTCCCTGCGGTCGTCTTCAGCGCGTTCGCGGGGGTCCTGGTGGAGCGCAGCGACGCGCGCCTGATCATGCTCGCCTCGAACGTGCTGCGCGCCGGCGGCACGATCGTGTTCCTCATGGTCGGAAGCAACGTCGCGCTGATCCTGGTCATCAACCTGCTCGTCTCGACGGTGACCGCCTTCTTCGCGCCGGCGGAGCTGACCGCCATTCCACGGCTCGTCGCACGCCGGCAGCTGCTCGCCGCGAACTCGACCTTCGTGCTGACCATCAACGCCAGCTTCGCGATCGGCTTCGGGTTCCTCGGCCCGTTGCTGCTGACGACCGCGGGGGTGAACACCGTCTTCGTGGTGGTGGCCATCATGTTCGGCCTCGCGGCGGTCGCCATCGTCCCGCTCCCGGCCGTGCGGCCGGAGACGCCAACCGAGATCGGGGCGCGGGAGGCGGGCCGCGCGCTGCGCTCGGTCATCGATCAGCTGAACGAGGGGATCGCCTTCGTGCGCGCGAACCGGCCGATCGCCTGGTCGCTCGCCTATCTCGGCCTGGCCACCAGCCTCATCGGCGTGCTCGGCGCGATCGGTCCGGGATTCGCCATTGACATCCTTGGCCTGCGGCCGCAGGACTTCTTCTTCGTGATGGGCCCCGCCGGGATGGGGGTGGTCGTGGGAATCCTCTTTCTGAACGCCTACGGGCGAAGCTTTCCGAGGCGGCTCGTGATCGATGGCGGCCTCGTGGCGATGGGGGTCACGATCATCGGCCTGGCGTTGGTGAAGCCGATCACAGTGTGGCTCTCGCCAGCGATGCAGCCGATCCAGCACGGCCTGCCCGAAGCGCTCAGCCCGATCATCTCGCTGATCGCGCTGGTCGTGGTGATCGGCATCTTCGCCGGCATCGAGTACGCATTCGTCGCGATTCCCGCGCAGACCGCGCTCCAGGAGGATCTCCCGGTCGACGTGCGCGGCAGGATCTTCGGGATCCTGAACACACTGCTCTCGGTTGGCGCCTTCCTGCCGGTCATCGTGCTGCCGGTCGTCGCCGACGTCCTGAACCACTTCTTCCCGCGTGCCGGGATCCCGGCAGTGATGGGGATCCTCGGGATCATCGTGCTGTGGGTCGGGATCGTATCGTACCGGCGCAATGCAGCCTCCGGGCTGCACAGCGTGCGTCCGACCGACCACGGCCCGCTGCTTCCCGTGCCGCCGCATGACGACTAGGGTCCTCGCGGCCTTGATCCTGGGTGGCTCGGCGCTGCTCGCCTGGCTCGCGATCACCTACGCGCTGGTGGCCCGCGCCATGCAGGCGGTGATCGCCGTCTCCCTGGTCTACGTCGCCCTCCTCGCGCTGCGTGGCTATCGCGCGATCCGCGACGCACGGGCGGTTCCGGCGCCGGCCGGGGAGGAGTTGCCCTGGGTGACCATCCTTATCGCGGCCCGCAACGAAGCACCGGTGATCGGGGCAACGGTTGCCGCGCTGGCGAGCCAGGACTACGGCGGCGCGGCGCGGCGCTTCGACGTCCTCGTGGTCGACGACGGCTCCACGGACGGCACCGGTGACCTCGCTCGCGCCGCCGCCGTCGACGCCGGCGTCGTCCAGGTGCTGCGGCGGGACCCCGCGGACGGGCCACGCACCAAGGCCGCGGTGCTGAGCTTCGCGCACGCCAGCATCCACGGCGAGGTGATCGCCGTCGTCGACGCCGACGCGAACGTTGCCCCCGACTTCGTGAGCGGGGTCATGGCGGCGTGGCGCGCCGCGCTCGATGCGGCTGCGATCCAGGCCCAGCGTCGCGAGCACAACCGCGGGCAGGGCTGGCTCGCCGCAGCCCAGGACGAGGAGGGCCTGATGGACATGGCCAGCCAGTGCGGGCGCTACGCGACCGATGGCACCGCCGAGCTGCGCGGCAACGGCATGTTCGTGCGCCGAGCGGCACTCGAGGCGGTCGGCGGCTGGAACCCCGGGGCGTTGACCGAGGATCTCGAGCTCTCGACGCGCCTGGTGGCGGCCGGGGAACGGATTGCGCTGGCGCCGCTCGCCGAGGTGGGGGAGGAGGCAGTCATCACGCTCGCGGCGCTCTGGCGGCAGCGGCTGCGCTGGGCGGAGGGGAGCCTTCGGCGGCTGCTGGAGCTCGGTCCAGGCCTCGTGGGCGGGCGTCACGTGCCGCTCGCCCGAAAGCTCGACTTCCTCGCCTTCACGACCGAGTTCCTGATCCCGCCGCTCTTCGTGACCACGATCATCGCCAGCCTGGCCACGGTTCCGCTCCCGCGGCCGGCCGACTGGACCGTCCCCGTCTCGCTCTTCCTTGGCTACGGGCTCGGCAGCTTCCTGCTCGCCCTTGCGGGTCTCGCGGCGCACGGCGTCAATGGGCCAAGGCTCATGGCACGGGCCCTGCGCGGGGCGCTCTTCCTCTCGCACTGGCTCGTGATCGTGCCGGCGGCGCTTCTGCGCATCGCGTTCGGCAGGCCGGCGACCGCCTTCGTCCAGACGCCGCGGATGGGCCACCTCTCCAACCGATGAGCCTGCCACGGGCGACCGTCGTGTTGACCGGCCAGGTGCTGATCTCGTTGCGTGGCGACGGGCTGGAGACGGCCGAGGCAATCGGGGTGGGTGATGGCCACGTGGTTGCCGTCGGGTCGCGCGACGACGTGCTCGAGGCCGCGGCGCCCGGCGCGCGCCTGGTCGCGGCTGGCAAGGCGGCGATCATTCCGGGGATCCACGACTTTCACCTCCACCTGGTCGGCATGGCGCGCGCTCGGCGAGCCGTGGCCGTGGACGGGGCCTCCAGCTTCGACGCGCTGCTCGACGAGCTGCGCCGTGGGAGCGCCGCGCTGCTCCCGGACCAGTGGCTGCTCGGCTGGGGCTGGCGGGAAGAGGTCCTTGCCGGCTCAGACCTTGGGCGCCTCGACGAGGCGGTCGGAGATCGCCAGGCCCTCGTCTCGTCTCACGACAGCCACTCCGCCTGGGCCTCCGCTGCCGCCCTGCGCGCGGCGGGCGTGAACGCCGGGACGCCGGACCCGCCCGGCGGGCGCATCGAGCGCGCGGCCGATGGCGGCCCGAGCGGCATCCTGCGGGAGTCGGCCACCGACCTCGTCGATGCGGTCGCTGCTCGCCTGCGCGGCCCCGCCCTCGACGCCGCGCTGGACGAGGTGCTCGCCGAGCTGGCCGGCTTCGGGATCACGGGCGCCACCGATGCCGGCGACGCGACCGCCGAGAACGGGCACGGCGAGTACGCGGCACTCGGCGACTCCGCGTCGTACTTGCTCGGAGCCCGGGGCCGGCTCGATCGGCGGATTCGGCTGACGGTCAACCTGCCCGCGGCCGCCATCGGCCCCGCCTCGCTGCTCGGCCTCCGGACCGGAGGGGTGCTGCCGGGGAGTGCCACCATCCGCGCCGGCTGGGCCAAGGCCTACCTGGACGGAGCCCTCGGCTCCCGGACAGCAGCCCTCCACGCGCCCTACCTCGGTGGGGAGGCGACAAACCTAGGCATCGTGCGCCTCGCTCCGGAGCAGCTGGACGCGCTGTTCGCGGCAGCGAGAGGCGCCCGGATCGGGCTGGCGATGCATGCCATCGGCGACCGGGGCGTCAGCATGGCGCTCGAGGGGCTGGGCCGGGCACCGGCACCGGCGATCGGCACGCCGCCCGACCGCATCGAGCACGCGCAGCTGATCCGTGCGGAGGACCTGCCCGCCTTCGCCGAGCATCGGGTCACCGCGAGCCTCCAGCCTGTGCACGTCGTTTCGGATCGGCCGGTGGCAGAGGCGGAGTGGGGGGATCGCCTGGCGAGCGCCTATCCGTGGCGCTCCCTCTCGGCCGCCGGGGCGCGACTGGCATTCGGCTCCGACGCGCCGATCGAGACCGCCAACCCATGGCTGGGCCTCTTCGCCGCGGTTCACCGCCGCGCTCCCGGCGACGGGGCGACCGACTGGCAGCCGGGGGAGGCACTGGGGCCGAAGGCGGCGCTGGCTTCCTACATCCGCGGGCCGGCGATCGGCATCGGCCGTCCGGAGGAGGGGACGCTGGCGCTGGGAGCGGTGGCCGACCTCGCGGTGCTCAACGTCGACCTCGAGACGCTGCTCGCTGCCGATGAGCGGCTGGCAATGGTGCGCTCCGAGCTGACTCTGGTCGCCGGTCACGAGGCTCGTCGCGCCCCAGGGTGACGGCTGCCATTGCTGCGCCAGATGGGCTGGCGCGCCGCCACGGCCGAGCGTAGGATCGCGCCCATACGTGGTCGTGTCCACCGGAGGAGTCGATCGCATGGGTACCGATCCCGACGAGAAGCAGGCGTTCCACATCGACGAGGGGCTGCAGCCGGTGGGTCCCGGACACGACCCCTCCCTCAGCACGTCCTTCGACGGGACGCGGCTCGACTTCGGGCACTACGCCGGGACCACCATCGAGGAGCTCGCCAGCGTCGACCCCGACTACCTGAGGTGGCTGGCGAATCATCCGTCCGGCTCGCGCTATCGCGCGGAGATTCGCCGCGTGCTCGGCGTGACCGCCTCGCCGACGGACTGGACCCGCTGAGCACGCGCATGGCCGGGATCGAGCGGCGCAGTTTCAACGAGCCCGACGAGGTCTATCCCTCGGACGACGGCAGCCGGACCGACATGGTCCAGATCGGCGACAACTTCGTCCTGCGCTCCGTGTTGCAGCCCGGCTGGTCATGGGAGAAGTTCGTGGGGCCGATGATGGACGACGACACCTGCCCGATGGAGCACCGCGAGGTGATCCTGTCGGGGCGCATCCGCTACCGCATGAAGGACGGCACCGAGGTGATCGGCCAGGCGGGCGACTACCTCGAGATCTCGCCCGGCCATCTGGCCTGGGTGATCGGCGACGAGCCCTGCGTCACGATCGACTGGTGAACGGCGTGCGCTGGAGCCCGCGCGCGGTCATCGCGATGATCCTGTGGGTGCTCGCCGGCCTGCTGACGCTCGTCTTCCTCTTCTCGGGCGCGTGGATCTACGTTCCGTTCCTCTTTGCCCTCGGGGGAGGCGGGGAGATCCTCTTGCTGCTCCTGGCGATCGTCGGGCTGGCGGCGAGCGCGCACTTCATCGGCCGTCCGTCGCGCACCTGACGCCGTCAGGCGGTCGCGGGCGGGCGGTGCGCTTTCCGCTGCATCGGCGGGAGATATCGACGCCCGAAGGTCTTCTGATAGCATCTGCCTCCGCTCGAACGGGCGTGCCGCGAGGCAAACGCCCGGCTCGGAGCGCGGAACCGTGGGCGGCTAGCTCAGCTGGTTAGAGCACTTGCTTGACATGCAAGAGGTCACTGGTTCGAGTCCAGTGTCGCCCACCATCACACCGATCTAGCACCAATGACCGCCGCGATGGCGGTCACTGCGGGCCATCCACGGTGACGTGCTCCGGCTTGCCCCCGATGCGGATGACGAACGCCTTGAGGTCGGCATCGTGGCCGGTCGTTTCGCGGTGGATCGTCGGTGACGGGACGATGAAGAAGTCCCCGGCTCGCGCCACGATGCTCTCGGCTCCGCCTGGGCCGAAGCTGGGCCGGGACGCTCCGGGGCAATCGGTGGCGTGCAGGCGATCCCTTATAGACTCTCCGGATGGCACCACTGGGCATTCTGGGACAGGCGTGGGTTGCGGCTGAGGCCTCCCTGCCGTTCGGCTGGCAGCTCGTCGGGGTATGGCGCGACCAGGACGCACCCGGCGAGTGGCTGGCGGTTGCCTCGGGTCCGATCCAGCCGACCGACATGGTGACGGGAAAGGGCGATCAGCCCCACACGGCCCTCAACCGACTGGCCGAGGCAATGCACGAGCGGCGAGGCTCGGTGAGCGGCTAGGCAATCTCCGCGTGGGGATGTACCACCGGCCGGTCCCGATTGCCGTGGACGACTACGAACTTGCCGGCAGGAACTCCATGCTGTCGATCAACTTCTGTGCCTCGACTCCGACCGAGCCGGGGTCGACCCAGAACACGACTGGCAACCCTTTCACCTCGAGGATCAAGATCCGGAACGTCTCGCCCTGGAAGATCTGCAGTGGACGCAGGGGAGCGTCGGGATTGGTCGACGCGACCAGCACGCAGGCGCTGTTCGTATGGCAGAGCGACGGAGGGTTCGGGATCTCGGCCGTGATGGCCGCGACGTCAACCTCGGTCCCTGCGACTCCCCCGACGGTCACCGGTTTGGGAGCGGACGCATGCAGCTGAGGGTCCTGTGTCAGCCAGGCCACCATGTCCGTCGGCAGCGGGGCTGGCTGACCCGCGTAGTCATAGCCCCCAGTGGGCTGGTAGATCGTGACTCCGGCCCCCTCGCTGGCCGGGTTGCCGATGGTCAGGGTATGGGTCAGGGCCGTGCTGCTGGTGAACCAATAATTCGTGGCCGCGTCCGATGGCACCGAGAAGGTGAACCGCGGCAGGAAGCCGGCGGTCACGTAGGTTGTGCCCGGCTTCAGGAATGTGTCGCGCAGCAGGGTCGCCCCCGGCGGGACCACCGGCGTCGGAGAAGCGACGGGGGTGCCAACGCTGGGTCGACTGGTCGGGCTCGGCGTCGCGCTGCCCGTGGTCCCACCCGCACAGCCGGCGACCAGGCCGAGAGCCATTACGGCCGTCAGGAGTCTGCGCACGGCCACATTGTGAGAAGCCTCCTGCCCCGGGTCAACCCACCCCACCGCAGCGCGTAGGTGAAGGCCAGGAAGATCAGGGAGACGGCGAGGATCACGACGGCCAGCCAGCCGACCAACCGCAGCAGCTCGAGCCACATGCTCCGATGGTAGGCGACCTGGGCGGGGCGAACTCCGAGGCTCACCGGTGGTGCTATCGGATCCCAGCCAGTGGCAAGCTCGCCATCAGCTCGTCGACCAGGGGCTCGAACGGCTCGAGCGCATGCTCGACCGCCTCGATCGCCCCCTTGCCCAGGCCGAGGCTCGGACCGCCGGCAGTATCAGCAGAGGCGATCCACCGTCCGTTGATCTCGAGCAGGCGCACGTCGACCCAGAAGGTGGAGCAGCTCAGGCGCAGGGAGATCACGATAAAGGTATAGCCGATGAACCTTGCAGCCCACCTTGCCGGTGTCGCCACCCGCAACTCGATGCACGGCCCTCACGGATCGGGATACCCTACGGCGGGCTTCCATCGATCCGCTCGAGGTGAACCGTGAGTTTCTGGCCGCTCCGCCGCCGTCAGAAGGAACCTGACCCGACCTCCGCTGCCCCGGCGACGAAGCCCGTGTCCACCGGTCTCTCGGTCGTCGAGCTGTGGACAGCCGACCAGCGCGCGACGGTCGGCATCGACCTGAGCCAGGGGCGCCTGACCGATCTCTTCAACCGTGAGGACACGATCCACGTGGTCGTGCTCGACGCGCCGCCGGAGGACCCCTCGAAGCTCGTCGAGAAACGTCCGCAGCAGGAGTGGGTCGAGCTCGAGGTGGAGCAGGCGCTCCTCGTCTTCCCGCCACCTCAAGTGACGAACCCGACCCGCCGCCTGCATCGGCCGAAGCAGCCGATCGAGATCGTCATCGGTCCGTTCGAGGTCTCCGGGGTGGTGAGCATTCCGCCGGGCGCGCAGGCCGCGGGGTTCATCTTCCGTCAGAACGTGCGCTTCACCCCGGTGACACGAGCGGCGGTCCGCGACACGAGGCTGGTGGGCTTCGAGCAGCGTGCGGAAGTGGTGCTCGTGAACCTGCGCCGCGTCGCCACCATCCGCGACCTGGTGGTCACCGAGGGGGAGGAGGGGGATCTCGGGGAGCCGGACATGCCCGACCTCCGGGCGCCGGGCGCCTAGGACTCGCTCAGGCAGCCCCGGCGAGGGTCAGCGCGTTCCGGATTCGGTCCCAGTCGTCCGGGTCGGCCAGTCGAACGAGCCAGTTCGGCTCGAGGTCGCGGGCGGCTGACCGGATCTCGTCGGCCTCCAGCTCGCGCAACAGCCCGTTGGCGCAGAGCGCCAGCATGACGGAGGTGATCTCCGGGTCGTACCACGTGCCGGATCGGGCGTGGACCGTTGTGGCGGCAGCCTGACGGCCCTCGCGGGCCACGGCCAGGTCGAGGCCGTCGGCGATCGCCACGATCCTGGCGAAGATCGGGATCGCCTCGCCGGTGAGCCCCATCGGCAGGCCACGGCCGTCCCAGCGCTCGTGGAGCGCCATGACCGTGACGGCGACTTCCGGACCCAAGCCGGCACGGGTGGCGAACTGGGCGCCCCGACGCACGCGCAGATGCTCGGCGGCACGCCGCTCGTCCTCCGTGCCACGAGGGAGCGGCATCAGGCGCCGCATCATCGCCGGTCGACCGGTTGCCGGGTCGGCGTCGGCGACGCTTCCGGCGTCATGCAGCACGGCCGCGTAGAAGAGGGCCAGCCGATCTCGATCGCTGATGCTCAGCGCCTCGGCGAGGCGCATGGCAAGGAAGCAGGTGCGGACCGCGTGGCCCGGTGGGTGACCGGCAAGTCCATCCAGCGTCGGTGCCAGCTCGAAGAGCAGATCCGCCAAGCGGGTGGCATGGCCCGAGTCGACGTGACCCGGGCCCTGGTGCGGCTGGCGCGCGGTCGCCTCGGCTCTCATACGCTGCCAGTCTCGGCCGCGCCGGGCGGAGCGGGTATGGCCCCAAGGTACCCCCCGGTACCGTCGTCAGCCCCGCAGCGCCGCCTCGATCTGCTGTCGGGTCGGCATGCCGCCACGCGCTCCGGGCTGCGTCACCTTCAGCGCCGCGGCGGCATTGGCGGCCCTGACCGACTCGTCGAGGGAGCGGCCATCCGCGATCCACGCGGCGAGCACGCCAGAGAACGTATCTCCTGCACCCGTGGCGTCGACGACCTCTGCCGGCTGCCCGGGGAAGTGCACGCGGCGATCGCCATCCGCGAGGAGCGCCCCCTCTGATCCGAGGGTGACGGCCACCACCTGCGTGCCGCCTGTCGCCAGAGAAGTGAGCGCTGCCTCGAGGTCGGCGGCGCCGGAGGTGGCGAGCAGCTCATCGCGGTTCGGCGTCAGGATCGGGCCGGTCGCCAGGAGATCGGCCGGTAGCCGTTGGCCCGGCGCCGGGTTGAGGACCGATCGCAGGCCGATGCGCGGCGCGGCCATAACCGCGGCGGCCACGGCGGGCATCGGGATCTCGAGGCATGTGAGCAGGACCCCGGGTCCATCGGGCAGGCCGCGCAGCGCCCCGTCCTCGGTCGAGACCTCCGCGTTCGCGCCCGATGCCACGACGATCTGGTTCTCGCCGGATCGATCGACGGCGATGATCGCGACCCCGGTCGGCGCGTCGACGCGCCGCACCCGCGAGACGTCGATCCCCACCGCGGCGAGGGCGGCGAGCGAGGCGTCGCCATCGGCGTCGCGCCCCACCGCGCCCACCATCGTCACCGAGGCCCCCGCCCGCGCCGCCGCCACGGCCTGGTTCGCTCCCTTACCCCCGAAGTGGCGTGAGAACTGGCCACCGCCCACGGTCTCGCCGGGGCGCGGCAGGCGGTCAGCGGTCACCACCAGGTCAACATTGATCGAGCCGACCACCACCACCCGGTTCACCGCTGGACGCCGACCGGGGAAAGCGCAACCGCCAGCCGCTGGTATTGCGCCAGATCGTTGTAGGCGGCGGCGCTGATCCGGACGAGTCGCCGCCAGGGGCCGCCATCGGGCCGCTGCGGCCAGGGGGTGACCATGACCTCCATCCCTTGCTCCATCAGCGCCGCGTGGAGCGGGTCGTCGTAAAGCTCGATGCCCTGGACGCGGCCGGGCGCGGCCTCGAGTGGCAGGGGAACCGAGACCATGCACCCGATCATCGCCTCCGGCGCCGGCGCCTCGATCTCGAGGCGTTCGCAGAGGAGGTCGCGTCCAGCGAGCGCCATCGAGTGGTTCCGCTCGCGCAGCGCGGGCCAGCCGCCGGGGAGCAGCTCCGCGCCGAACAGGATCGCGTCCGGGACCGCGAGATAGGCAGACTGATCGGCCGTTCCGGTCCAGTCGAACTCCAGGCGGAATCGGGAGCGGTCGGTCCGCGGTGAGTTCGCCCCGTGGCTGATGGCGAGCGGTCGGATCCGCTCTTGCCGGTCAGGCCGCACCCAGAGGAAGCCGGAGCCCTTCGGGGCACACACCCACTTGTGGAGGTTCGCGGTGTAGTAGGCCGCGCCGATCGCCGCCACGTCGAGCTCGACCTGCCCCGGCGCGTGCGCCCCGTCGACGAGCGTGTCGACGCCCCGCTCGCTCAGCTCCGCCACCAGGCGGGCGATGGGGAAGATCAGCGCAGTGGCCGATGTGATCTGGTCGAGCAGGGCGAGGCGCGTGCGCGATGTGACGGCGGAGAGCACCGCCTCGACCACCTCGTCCGATCCGCTGGTCGGGAACGGGACGGCCGCGATGACGACCGTGGCGCCATCACGGGCAGCCACGTACTCCATCGCGTTCTTGGCCGCGTTGTAGGCGTGATCGGTGGTGAGCAGCTCGTCGCCCGGCGCAAAGCGGAGCGAGCGCAGGACGGTGTTGAAGCCGGCAGTCGCATTCGGCACGAAGGCAAGGTCGTTGGGATCAGCTCCGACGAACGTCCCAAGCGACTGGCGAGCCACGTCCATGGCAGGGTCCAGCTCGCTCGAGAAGAAGCGGACCGGCTCGGACTCCATGCGCTGGCGCCAGGTGTCCTGGGCAGCGAGCACGGGGCGCGGCGTGGCTCCGTACGAGCCATGGTTGAGGAGGGCGACCGCCGGGTCCAGGGTCCAGTGCCGCGCGAACTCGGAGGGCATCGCGGGCTATCGTAGACCGATGTCCGAGCCGATCGCCCTGCCCGCACGGCCCGCCGCGGCCATCTTCGACCTGGACGGAACGCTTGTCGACACGGTCGAGACCCGCATCCGAGCGTGGCTGGACGTCTTCGCGGAGGCGGGCATCCCGGTCGACCGCTCGCGAGTGGCGGCACTCATCGGATCCGATGGCCGGCGCCTTGCGCGCGAGGTGGCCGAGGCTGCGGGAATGCCCCTCGCCGCGGGCCGGGATGAGGCCATCGACGAGCGCTGCGGTCGCATCTTCGCCGACCTGAATCGCCGCCCGACGGTGCTCCCCGGGGTCCACGACCTGCTTGGACGGCTCGATGCGGCCGGCATCCGCTGGGCGATTGCCACGTCGAGCCGGCGCGAGCAGGTGGCCGCCTCGGTCGATGCGCTGCGGCTGGGGCATCCGCCGCTCATCGTCGACGGAACGCACGTGGCGCACGCCAAGCCGGCGCCCGACCTGCTGCTTCTCACCGCCGAGCGCCTGCACGCCGATCCGGGGACCTGCTGGTACGTCGGCGACGCGACCTGGGACATGCTCGCAGCGATCGCCGCGGGGATGCCGGCGATCGGCGTGACGACCGGCGCCGTCGACGCTACCACGCTCATGAACGCCGGAGCGGCGCTCGTCGTCGACTCGCTCGCTGAGATCACGGTCTGATCCGATGCCGCTGGAGGCGTATCGGTCCAAGCGCGACTTCGGCCGCACCCCCGAGCCCGAACCGGGGCCGGTCGGGGAGGGGAGCGGGCGGTTCGTGGTCCACCGTCATCGGGCCAGCCGCCTCCATTACGACCTGCGCCTGGAGGTCGGTGGCGTGCTCGTCAGCTGGGCTGTGCCACGCGGACCGACGCTCGATCCAGACGAGCGGCGGATGGCGATGCGGACCGAGGACCACCCGATCGAGTACCTCGACTTCGAGGGCACGATCCCGGCTGGCCAGTACGGCGCCGGCGACATGATCATCTGGGACTGGGGCACCTGGACCCCGGAGGAGACCGATGACCCGGCGGCCGCGCTCCGTGGGGGGGAGCTGAAGTTCCGCGTTGAGGGTGACCGGCTGCGCGGCCGCTTCACGATCGTCCAGACCGGTGGCAAGCGGGATGCCTTCGGACGCATGACGGAGCCCGGGCAATGGCTCCTGATCCACAAGCGCGACGATGCCGCGGTCGCCGGCTGGGATCCAGAGGTGCACCGGACGAGCGTGAAGACGGGACGGACCAACGACGAGGTGGCCGCGGGGGTGGAGCCTCGCTCCACCGCAGCGCCGCCCAATGCGGAGCCCGACCCGGACCTCTCAGCCGCGCGACCCGCTCCTGCCCCCGACTTCGTGCCGCCAATGCTCGCCACGATGACCGATGCCGCCTTCGACGACCCCGACTGGCTCTTCGAGGTCAAGTGGGATGGCTATCGGGTCGAGGCCGTCGTGCGCGACGGGCGCGTGCGCCTCTGGACCCGCAATCGCGTGGACGCCGCGACCTACTTCCCGGACCTCGCCGGGCCTGCGGACTGGATCGCCGCCCGGGAGGCGGTGGTCGACGGGGAGGTGGTGGCGCTCGACCCGGAGGGACGCCCCGACTTCTCCCTCCTCCAGGACCGCACCGGGCTGCGCGGTCTGGAGGCTGCCACCGGCCGCCGGTCGCGGGAGGTGGCGCGGCCGACCGCGGACGAGCGCGCGGCGATTCCGCTCGCTTACATGCTCTTCGACCTGCTCTACCTCGACGGCAGCTCGCTGCTGGACGTCCCGCTCGAGGAGCGGAAGCGTCTGCTGCACCGGGTCCTGCGCCCCCACCCGACGGTTCTGTACGCATCGCACGTGGTCGGCGAGGGAGCGGCCTTCGTGCGAGCGGCTGCCGAGCGCGGGCTGGAGGGGATCGTCGCCAAGCGGCGTGCCAGCCGCTACGAGCCCGGGAAGCGGTCGCGCGACTGGCTCAAGGTCAAGCTGCGCCGCGAGCAGGAGGTGGTGGTCGCCGGCTGGCTGCCGGGACAGGGGAGCCATGCCGACCTCGGGTCGCTGATTGTGGCGGTTAACGAGGACGGGCGGCTGCGCCATGCCGGACAGGTCGGCAGCGGCATCAGCGATGCAATGCGCCGTCACCTGCTCGAGGCGCTGGAGCCGCTCCTTCGCGAGTCTCCGCCGCTCGATCCCATCCCGCGCCTGCCCGGCGCGCGCTGGGTGGAGCCGCGGATCGTGATTCGCGCCGAGTTCGCCGAATGGACGACCGACGGCCTTCTGCGCCAGGCCTCGTTCAAGGGGATCGAGGTGAGCAAGGACCCGGCGTCGGTCGTCCGCGAGGTGGCGCAGCCCATGGCGCGCGTGATCGCCCGCGCCCGCCCCTTCGCCGAGAGATCAGATGACCTGAGCACTGGCGTGGTGGCCGCCAGCGTCGGCGAGCTGGCCGCGCTTGATTCCATGGAGCGCGACGGGCCCTGGCAGGTGGCCGGCCATGAGGTCCGCCTCACCAACCTCGACAAGGTCCTCTTCCCGGCCTCGGAAGGTCACCCTGCGCTCACGAAGCGCGACCTGATTCGTCACTACGTTTCGATCGGGCCGATCCTGGTTCCATACCTCGCCGGTCGCGGCCTCAACCTTCAGCGCTTCCCGAACGGGATCGAACGCCCCGGCTTCTGGCAGAAGGACCTGCCTGGTCACGCCCCAGGCTGGATCGCTCGCTGGTCGTACACGGGATCCGAGGGCCCGAAGGACTACGTCGTGGTCGATCGAGTGGCCACGCTGGCATGGCTCGCGCAGGAGGCAGCCATCGAGCTCCACCCCTGGACCTCGCGCACGGTCGCAGCCGATCGGCCGAGCTATGCCCTGATCGACATCGATCCTGGCACCGAGACGAGCTTCGAGGATGTGCTCGTGCTGGCGCGGCTGTATCGGACCGCGCTGGAGCACCTGGGGGTGATCGGCCTCCCGAAGGTGACCGGCAAGCGCGGGATCCAGATCTGGCTGCCGATCAGCCCGCTCTACAGCTTCGAGCAGACGCGCGACTGGGTCGAGTCGCTCTCGCGCGCCGTCGGCCAGATGGTGCCGGAGCTGGTCAGCTGGGAATGGTCGAAGCGCGACCGCGGGGGGAGAGCCCGCCTCGACTTCACCCAGAACGCGATCAACCGCACCCTGGTGGGGCCCTATTCGGCGAGGCCGGCACCCGGGGCGCCGGTCTCAGCGCCAATCACCTGGGAGGAGCTGGACGATCCGTTGCTGGCGCCTGACCGATGGGCGATTCGCTCCCTGCCGGCCCGCGTTGAGGCCGTGGGCGATCTCTTCGCGCCGGCGCTGACGGTGCTGCAGGCGCTGCCCTCGCTCTAGCCCCGGACATGGAGCCGCGGGCTGGGTCACCGCTCCTGGGAGTCACAGGATTGGCGCCGCCCGCGGCGTTTTGCGATCCGTAGGTTGGGAATTGGCTAGCTCGGCCAGCCGCCCCCGGTGTGTGCGCTGCGCATTCGCGTCTCCCTCGTACGGCCGTCCCGGTCGGAACAGCTCGCACAAAGAAAGTTCGTATCCAGAGGTCGCCCCAGCAATCACCCATCGGTACCTGACCCATCCGGCGGCAGCAGTACTTCCGGGGCACGAACGAGTCAAATGGGGCTTGCCAAGGTGGCTATACTCTCCGTCAATGCCCCGCACTCGCCTCGCTCCTCGCAGCACCGAGCACGACAGTGCGCTTGCCCAGCAGATCGGGGCACGCATCCGCGAGGCTCGCAAGCGAAGCAACCTGACCCAGCAGCAGCTGGCCGGCGAGCGATACACGAAGGCCTACGTGAGCGCCCTCGAGACGGGGATTGCCCGACCGTCGATGGTCGCGCTCCGCTACCTGGCCGAGCGCCTGTCGCTCCCACCGAGCCACTTCCTCGATGAGCAGAACCCGGCATGGAGCCGCCTCGCGGTCGACATGACCCTGGCGGCGGGGGATTGGCAGGCGGCGGCCGATGGGTATGCCTCGCTCCTCGAGGCCCCACTCGATGACCAGGGACGAGCAGAGGTGCTCCGGGGCCGCGCCGAGGCGCTCGCTCGCCTCGACAACGGCAAGGAGACCGTCACCGCGGCGGCGGAGGCGGCTCGCCTCTTCGGATCGCTTGGCCGTGTCTCCGACGAAGCGCTGGCACGCTACTGGCTTGCCTACGGCCTCTACCTCTCCGACCAGGAGGCCGATGCGCAGAGCCTGCTCTCCTCCCTCCTCGAGCGCGTTCGCGCAGGCCTGAAGGTCGAGCCGGACTTCGAGATGCGCCTCCTCATGGCCCTGGCGGCCGTCGCATCGCGCGCCGGCGACTTCGCCCGCTCGCTGAGCTACCTGGAGACGGCCCGAGGGCTGGCCGAGGACCTCGACGATCGGCGACGTGCCATGTTCCTCTTCAACCTGGCCATCAGCTACCAGGAGACCGGTGACCTCGAAGCCGCGATCCGCACTGGCACCCAGGGCCTGGCGCTCCTCCGTTCCGCCGGTGCGGTCTTCGAATCCGCGCAGATCGAGAACACGCTGGCGATGGCGTACCTGGCCACCGGTAACGTGGAGCGCGCCGCCGAGCTCGCCGACGAGGCGCGGACCGCCTTCCAGGAGGTAGGGGACGACCGATTCCTGTGCGCAGTGCTGGACACCGATGCGCAGGTGGCGCTGGCCCAGGGTCGACTCGACGATGCCGCCACCATCGCGCGCCGGGCGATCGAGATGGCACGCGCGACCGGCAACCGGGGCGTGGAGCTGACCGCGATGCTGACCGAGGCACGAGCCCGACGTTCGCAGGAAGACGTGGAGGCCGCCGAGGCCCGATACGCGGAGGCAGCTGACCTGGCTCGGGCCGGCCACTCGGCGGGCCGTACGCGTGAGGTCCTCCGAGAGTGGGCCGAGCTGCGCGCGACCCTCGGGGACCATCGTGGCGCCTACGAGCTGACCAGGGAGGCGCTGGCGGTCAAGTAAAGGTTGACAGGTGCGGTCCGGTGCAGTTAGGCTGGGTCGCAGAGGGCTGGTCTGGGCACCCGCTCAGGCGCAATGCCGGCGGGACCAGCTCTGCCGCCGGGGGAATCGGGATCGGAGATCGGGCACAGCTCCGATCCCAATGCCCGGCTCATGAGGCGGTTGGCGTCTCCACCAGTGTGAACCTTCCCGTTGCGAAGGGCGCTGCCGTGCCCGGGAGGTAGATTCGCATCGTGTAGTCGCCCGGCCCCCAGGTCGTGAGCAGCTCGGCCGTGGAGACGGCGAAGGTGAAGGCGATGACGCGAGAGTTCGCCACGATGCCCTGCCGGGATGGCTGCTGGATCACGGTCTGACCCCCTGGGTCCAGGCGGGCGATCTCCACCAGGATCGAGTCGACGCCGGGCGACGCCGGCAGGCGCACCGAGTAGGCGATCGGGTCCCCGGCTCGGAACCGATTCGTTTGATTGATCGCCTCGCCGCTCACGGCGTCGAGCGCCGTCCCGAAGGAGAGCGAGAGGGGAGGCGGGCTGGGTGAGGGCGTCGGTGAGGCGGTGCCGATCTCGGAGCCGGCACGGCCGACGAAGAATGCGATCAGCGCCACGGCCGCGGCTGCCGCGAGCCAGCCGAGCCACTTGCTCGCGCGGGGCCCCGGTCCCCGGCTGCTCAGCCCCGCCGTCGGCCTGGCCTGGATCCGCTTCGCACCTCCGAATCCGGGGCGCGAGCGGAAGATCCGGTTGCCCATGACGGGGCCAACTCTAGCGAGGAGATTCCGGATAGGATGAGGGCATGGTGCGCCGCGTCTTCGACTTCGATGCTCCCGACCGCTTCGTGGCCGGCGCGGTTGGTGAGCCCGGTGCGAGGAGCTTCTACCTCCAGGCCCGTCAGGGTGGTGCGCTCGTCAGCGTGGGCCTCGAGAAGAGCCAGGTGGCCGCCCTCGCCGGGCGCCTCTCGGAGCTCCTCGACACGATCGAAGGGCTGGCGGGAGAGCTGCCGGCACGGGCGGGCCACGATGACCGCCCCCTCGAGGCGCCGACCGTGGAGCTGTTCCGGGTGGGGGCGATGGCCCTCGCCTGGGATGCCACCTCACGGCAGGTCGTGATCGAGGCTCAGCCATTGACCGAGGAGGGCGGATTCGCGGAGGTCCCGGACCAGGCTCCGGAGGGCCCGGACCTGCTGCGGGTTCGGGTCGAAGCAGCGCGAGCCCGAGACTTCATTCGTCGCGCCGCGTCGCTGATCGCCGCGGGGCGGCCGACCTGCCCCTTCTGCGGACAGCCGCTCGAGGCGACCGGCCACTTCTGCGCCAAGGCGAGCCTCAACTAGTGTCGGCCGGCCTCGGCGGGAACGCCGACCACGCCGGCTTCGATCCGGAGCTGCGGATCGACTGGCTTCGGCCGGACCAGCTCCGTGACGACCTCCCGGGGCGCCTCGGCCTGACCATCCTCCCCGGGAAGCGCGGCGTCTCCTTCCGGTACCCGGGGCGCGTCTATCGCAGGGACCTCGAGGAGGACCTTGCCATGCTCCGCGGCGCCGGGGTTGGCCGGTTGATCCTGCTCGTCGAGGACGCCGAGCTGAGCAGATGGAGCGACACGGCGATCGTGGAGCGCGGCGAGGCCGCCGGCGTCATCGTCCTGCGCCACCCGATCCCGGACGGCCAGCCACCGGACTCGATGGGGGAGATGGAGGCGATCCTGGCGGAGATCCGCGAGGGGCGCCGCGACGCCAACGTGGCGGTCGCCTGCATGGGCGGCGTGGGACGAACGGGGACCGTGGTCGCCTGCGCGCTCGTGCAGGCAGGGCATTCGGCGCCGGAGGCAATCGGCATCGTGCGGGAGGTGCGGCATCCGTCAGCGGTGGAGACCGCTGACCAGGAGCGCTTCGTGGCGGCCTTCGCGGTCGCTCAGGCCGGGGAGCGCGAGTAGACCGTCACCCTCCAGAAGCCTCGTCCGCCGCGATGCCGCTCGATGAAGCCGGCGCTGCGCAGGATGCGGTCGATCTCCGCGCGACGATGCACGTAGAACGAGTGATGCCGCCGCAGGACCCGGCCGAAGGCGTTGAAGAGCGCCATCGTGGCCCGCACCCAGGGCGCATCCGTCGGGTGCACGAGTCCCACCGCCCGCGGTCGCGTCCCGACGGCCGCTGCGAGCAGCCCCTCGATGTCCGGGTAGCAGCAGATGACCCGATCCATGGCCACCAGGTCCGCGCGGGGGAGCGTCGCGGCCAGCTCGACGACGTCGCCGTAGCGGTATTCCACGCGCCCAGCAAGGCCGCGCCGCTCGGCTTCGCTCCGCGCCGCGGCCAGGAAGGCGCTCGACGCGTCCACGTCCAGGGCGCTGGCCGCCCCGGCCTCGAGCAGCTCGAGATGCACCATCCCCACGCCGGCGCCGATGTCGAGCACCACCGCGCCCTCGATGCCTTCGGATCGAAGGACCTCGATCAGCTCCGCGGTCGCCGCCGGAAGGCCGTGGCGGCGCCAATCGGCGAGGTCGTGCTCGGCCTCGCGCTCGTCGAAGAGGCGCTCGAAGTCCTGGTCGCAGCAGGCCCGGCGCTCGATTCCCGGCATGCGCCGATGATGGCGCGTCGCGTCAACCCGTGCCCGCCTGCTCCGCCGCGACCTCGACGAATCGGCAGAGGGCGTTCGCGAGCCGCATCTGCTGGGGCGTGTGGACTCGCACCTTGAGGAGGTCAGGCGACGCGACCACGATCGCAAGGCACCGGCCCCGAGAGGTCGCCACGTTGAGCCGGTTGAGCGAGTAGAGGAACTCGATCGAGCGCGGCATCTCCTCCTGTGACGAGGTCGCCATCGAGTAGATCGCGACCGCACCCTGCTGCCCCTGGATCTTGTCGACCGTGGCGACCCATGGTTCCCGCGGCGCCAGCGGAGCAGCGGCCGCACTCTCCTGGAGCCGCTCCTCGAGCAGCTCGACCTGCGCGTTGTAGGGAGCGATCACGAGCAGGTCCTCGGGGGTCAGGGGGCGCTCACGACCATCGGCGTCCGTCCAGCGGCCCGAGAGCAGATCCTCGTACAGCTCGACCACGGCCCCCGCCTCCTCCTCCGAGGAGCTGTGGTTGCCGTGATGCACGATCGGCACCCAGCGCACGCCAGTCCCGCTGAGACGGCCCGGAGCCTCGAGCGCCTGCCGAGCCGCCGGTCGAGCGGAGTGCAGCTCGCCGCGATAGAAGGCCGCCGAGGTGAACGCATTCACATCCGGGTGCAGGCGCCATGTCTCGGCGAGGAAGATGCCGCGCGTCGGATCGATCACCGGCTCGCCCGCCAGGACGTGCTCCAGCGCCGACGCATCTGCCCCGGGAGGATGCGCGCCCTTCTTGACCTGCGACAGCTGCTGCGGGTCGCCGAGCAGCACCAGGTTGCGCGCGGCGCGCGAGACGGCCAGGGCGTTGGCTAGTGACATCTGGCCGGCCTCGTCGACGAAGAGCGTGTCGACCGACCCGGCGAGCTCCTTGCGGGACCACAGCCAGGCCGTGCCGGCCACGACCTGGACGCTGCTCGATCGGAGTGCTTCCTCGACCTCTGCGTTCGTGGTTGCGCACGTGTACCCGCAGTCCTCCGCCGGCTCCTCACCCGTTTCGACCTTGCGGATGGCGGAGACCGCGAGGTCCGATCGGCGCGCGTGCGACAGCGTCTCCAGGAGCAGGTTCTCGATGGCCCGGTGGGTGAATGCCACGATCCCGACCGAGCGCCCCGCGCGAATCAGCCGCAGGATCATCTCGGCGGCGGTCCAGGTCTTACCCGATCCTGGTGGGCCCTGGATCGGGAGCACGGTCTCGTCGAGCAGGGTGGCGAGGCGCTTCGCGGCCGCGTCACCACCTTCGTGCGGACCAGCCAGCGGCTCCCCGGGAGCCTGGCCCCCTCGGGGAGGGATCCTGAGGACGAAGTCGCGCGCCGCGCGCCACGGGCCCTCGCCGCGCAGTCCGTGCTCCGCGATCCACTGGGCCATGCCCTCGAGTGAATCCTTCTGGACGTCGGCGGTCAGCGGACCGCGGGGGATCAGCGACGTCGGGTGCGGCCTGGGAGTCCGGACCCCCCACTGGAGGTCGAGCGTGCCGTGGAGGGCGTCGAGCGCCACGATCGTGCCGGCGGTGACCTTCGTCGCCGGGTCCACCGGCTCGTCACCGACCTTCAGACGATATGGCTGCTCCGGATCGAATCGGTATCGATGGCGCACCGACTGCTTTGGTCGGTCCACTTCGGCCATCCACTCCAGCTGGCCGATCGACTCCTCGTCCCGAGCCAGCTGCTCGTCGGACTGGTCGCAGCGACTGAAGAAGGCCCACCACTCGACGTTCTCCTCTCGCCGATGCCATTCCAGCAGGTCCCCCACCAGTCGAAGCGTGGGCGCGTCGGGGTCGGACGAGGGCGCTGCTCGAAGTCGATCGGCGAGGTCGCGACGGCGACGATCGTCCGTTGTCAGCTGCCGCTCCAGCTCCTCCACTCTGGAACCGCGACGGAGGAGCTCGATCCCACCGCGTGCAGTCAGCTCGAGGCGCAGCCGCTCGAGCCACTCCCGCAGCTCGAAGTTGGAGTGACAATCGTCGCGGTTGTAGTCGCCGATCTCGTCAAGGATGTCGGTCCTGGGGGCCCCGGCTGTCACCGATCGGATGTAGTCCTCGTAGGCGACCACCGAGGAGCCCGCGTCCTTCAGCGGCACGCGGCGCACGAAGTCGTAGCTCGTCTCGAGCGACTTGATGGAGTAACTGGCAACTCCGATGCGCAGCGCCTGGCGAACGACGGCGAAGAGGTCGACGAACAGCTCGCCGCGGAGGATCCGATCGACCTCTACCTCGCGCGTGGCATGGCGGGTCGCGAGCATCCCGATCCTGCCGCGCTCGTAAGCGGCGTAGTGGTACACATGCATGGCGGGGTCGCTGCGCCATCGCGCCATGACGAAATCGACGAAC
Organism: Candidatus Limnocylindria bacterium; assembly: GCA_041499395.1. GTDB lineage: Bacteria > Chloroflexota > Limnocylindria > QHBO01 > QHBO01 > CF-167. Next base: position 3,588 of record JBGQKH010000006.1, on the reverse strand, counting down.
CCCTCGAAGGCGACCTTCTCCTCGCCCCGGGTATGGCCCCACCACGTGCGAAAGGTCGGATCGCCCGCATCGGTCAGCACCGCCGGATCCCAGACCCCGAACAGGTACTCGAGGCCATCCTCTTCGGCAAAGGGGTCGCCCTCCATGTCGAAGAAGAGGTCGCCGCCCGACGGCTCCGGGAGCGCCGCCAGGCCGCGGTTGGCCTCGGCGGGAAGGAACTCGTAGAGGGGCCTGAAAAGGCCGAGCGACCGGTGTTGGAGACGTGCCTGCTGCTGCAGGGAGCCGAGCACGACCTCGCTTACGTTCGGGACCTCCGGCGGGGGAGCGGGAAGGGAGGCAAGGGCGCTGAAGGTCGCGATCCCGGCCTCGGTCAGGCGGCGCGCGACATCTGAGCGCATGCCCGCCACGAGGCTGAGATGGTCCGCGTCCCGTCGCAGCACGGCGCAGTAGCCGCTCCAGCGGCAGACGCCGCAGTGCGTCACCGGCTCGGGCGCCACTGGGAGCGGGAAGGAGATGGGGTTGCCGGCTGCAACCGCGTCCTCGAACCGACCCTTCACGCTCCGAAAGTAGGCGAGGTAGTCGTCGAGGTGGTGTGATTCGACCCGGTTGCCGCTCCCGCCGAGGGCGACGTGCATTCGCGCCGGCATGCGCCCCTGGATGCCGGCCACCAGGTCCGAGTAGACGCACATCTGCAGGAGGGCGCCGCCCTTGACGTGACGCGCCAGCTTGGTGTCGGCCACCTCGTAGTGGTACGCGCCGAGGTCGCTCGCCGCCTCGGGGCCGTCCACTCGCAGCAGGAAGTCCGCGTAGCCGAGCCACGTGCCGCTGAAGAGCGTCGCCTGGTAGATGACGTCGGCTCCCTCCTCCATCCCCTGGCGGGTCAGCGCGGCGTCGCGCTCGATCGCCTCCCGCCGGCCGCCCACCGGCCCAGCAATCGCTGGGTGCCTGCCGTCGACGACGTCGCGCCCGAGCTCGCGCAGGTGCGCGAGGTAGCGCTGCTCATGCTCAATGCCTCGTCGCTGGAGCACCTCCAGCTCGGGGTCGATCAGCGAGGGTCGCTCGAGATCGGTGACGAAGGTTGCCCGCTCCAGGGTGGTCAGGTGCTCGCATTCGAGGAACCCAACGAGGTCGCTGGCCGAGTAGACCGGGTTCCCGTCGATGTTCTGCATGCCGCCACGAAGCGTAGCCGCTGGACGCGACAGGTTCGCTGTCGCGTGCGCTTACTGCCCGATCGTCTGGCTCCGCAGGAAGGTGAGTGCCCAGCTGCAGTCGGAGGTGACGCGCACCAGGAGGTCTCCGGTCAGGGTGGGGTGGCCCGCGAAGAAGTCGGTGAAGAGGCTGCCGGGCGCGGGGGCGGCGCCGACCGTGGCCCGTACTGCCGGCACGGCGGTTCCCGAAGCGGGGACGAAATCGACGGAGAACGAACAGCCGCTCGCGCCCGCATGCGGCGCTGCGACCCACCGCACCGAGTAATTGGCGTCGCTGACCGCGACCGGGCCGAACTCGCCGTTGCCGTCGTGCGCGAAGCCGGCGACGATGGGGTTGAACGGCAGGTCGAACGTGGCGGGGACCAGGAACGGGGACGGCATGAAGCCGGCCGCCACCCAGCCCTCGGTGAAGGTGGGCGGGCGCGTGTCCGCGTCCCGAACCAGGTACCAGCCATGACCGTCGCGTCGCACCGGGCCAAGCTCGATCACGAGCTTGCTGCCGATCGGGAGCAAAGTCACCACCCCCTGGCTGGTCCCCGGACCCGAGCGGACCCTTAGCCCGGCAGCCCCGGTCGCGACCTTCGTGCCGGCGGTGTAGGTCGGGACCTTGTCCGGGCCGGGGGTGGGGGCAGCGGTCGCGGTCGCGGGTGGCGCCGAGCCAGAGGGCTGGACGCTCGGTGCCACGGAACGGCTGGCCAGGGGAGTCGGCGACGGGCTCGGCGAGCCAAAGAGGCACCCCGAGAGGAGCAGTGTGGCAAGCGAAGCGGCGATCGGCGCGTGGCGGCGCATGCCGGCAGCCTAACGCAACTGGCGGCGGCGGAGCGCATCCGGCGAGCCCCGAGGCCTTTCGCTACCATGCGCCGATGAGCACCAAGATGACCAAGGACGACGCCACCTGGGCCCGCGACCTCTCGCCTGAGCAGTTCCACATCCTTCGCGAGAAGGGCACCGAGCGCGCCTTCAGCGGGGCGTACTGGGACGAGCATCGGCCCGGCGTCTACCGCTGCGCGGGGTGCGACGCGGAGCTCTTCTCCTCCGACACCAAGTTCGAGTCCGGGACCGGCTGGCCGAGCTTCTATGCCCCGGCCGATCCGACCGCCGTCGAGACCGAGGCCGATCGGTCCTTCTTCACGGTCCGCAACGAGGTTCACTGCTCGAGCTGCGGGGGCCACCTGGGCCACCTCTTCGACGATGGCCCGAATCCGACCGGGCTGCGCTACTGCATCAACTCAGCCGCGCTGAAGCTGGACCCTACGCCCTAGCGGGCCAGCTTGTCGGTCACGTCGATCAGGTCGTAGATGTGCGACTGGTCCGGCCAGATGTAGTTCCGATCCGGCAGGAGCGGAAGCTGGAGGCCGAAGTACGCATTGAAGATGACCCGAAACTCGTTGACCTCGGAGATCGTGTTGTAGAAGCCGACCGTCTGGGCTGACTTGCCCGGCAGGTAGACGGCGTTCAGGATGCCGAACTTCTGCGCCAGGTCCTGCGGGCTGGCCGTCGTCCAGTCGAAGCCGTACTCGTCGCCACGGTAGTTGTCCGGCCACGGCCCCTCGTCCGCCATGAGGACGATGATCGGGCGCTGGTCCGCCGGGACGTTGAGCAGCTGATCGACCCAGGCCAGAAGCTGCGCATTCGTGTATTTCAGCTGCTCGACGTACTGCTGCGCAGGCGTGAGCGATTTCGCGTCGTCCGCGCTGATGAAGGACCCGTCCTGGCGAAAGACATACGGCTCGTGGTTCAGGGCGAGCTGCGCCTGGATGAACTTTGGGCCGGCCAACGTGGATGCGTGGCGCAGCGAACGGAGCTCGTACAGGGTCTGCTCGAATCCGTCCCGGCGCCGGTCATAGAGCACCGGCGGCCCCAGATCGGCAAACGCTCGCAGGATCGTCGCGTTCTGGAGCGCCGCCTGGAATTCGGAGGTCAGCCCCGCGTACACGTAGTTGACGTCGGCCGCCGGATTGGTCTTCATCGGTCCCCAAAAGGTCCCCGCGTAGATGAATCGATAGCCGACGTCGCTGAGGAATTGCTGGACTTCGAACGGCGATTGAAGCGCCTTGTAGAGCGGACCCCAATCGGCATCGGACTTGGCCTCGGCATGCAGCGATGTCCCGTCGAGATAGACCAGATTGCGCGCCGAGTCGATTGAGGGCGCCGTCTTCAGGTAGTTCGCGGTGGAGCCGTTCGCGACGTAGAAGCCGCGGTCCTGCAGCGCCTCCAGGAACGGCGAGTTGTCATAGCCAAAGTTGTCTTTGATCACGCTCTGCGACCCGTACTCCTCGGTGATGATCCAGTAGATATCGGGCCGTTTGTCTACGATGGCCGAGGCGCCGCCGGCGGTGACGCCTGAGGCGACATGGGAGACCGTGGGGCGGAGATTCAG
>JBGQKH010000005.1:0-48844 GCA_041499395.1 Candidatus Limnocylindria bacterium | reverse complement strand
TGGCTGAAGACCCGGTTCAGCTCCATGACCAGCGCGCGGATGTACTCGGCCCGCTTCGGGGGCCTGATCCCGAACAGCTTCTCGAAGGCGATCGCCGGGGCATGCTCGTTGTGCATCCCCGACAGGTAGTCCATCGGGTCGACGTAGGTCATCACCGTCGTGTAGGTGGCGTTCTCGCAGAGCTTCTCGATCCCGCGGTGCAGGTAGCCCAGGACCGGGTCGATATCGGTCACCACCTCGCCGCGGACCTTCACGACGAGCCGCATCACCCCATGCGTGGAGGGGTGCTGCGGACCCATGTTGACGAGCATCTCGCCCTCTTCGAGGGTGTAGACCTGGCGCTCGCGCTCGGTCTGCGGCGGGCGATCGGGGAGCCCCACCGACTCGAAGCCCGCGTAGTCACCGACGGGTGCCTTGGCGGGCGGGAGCCCGGCGACCGTGCGCAGGCGCGCCTCCTCCTCCCGCTCGAGGTCGAGCGGGTCGGGGATCTTCACCTCGCTCGTCACGACTCCGCCTCGGCGTGCGCGATCACGCCCGGCGCCAGCTCGTCGGAGAGGTGGGAGAGGTCCCACGTCTCGGGTCGCTCCAGCGGGCGCACCCCGGCGGCCGGGGAGTCGGCCGCGTCGTCGGGGAGCAGGAAGTCCTTGCGCTGCGGGAAGCTGCGGTAGTCGGGCGACATGTAGATCCGGCGCAGGTCGTGGTTCCCGTCGAAGACGATCCCCATCATGTCGTACATCTCGCGCTCGTGGAACATCGCGCCCTCCCACAGCCCGGTGATGGTCGGGACGCGGGGATCGGAGCGGATCACGCGGGCGCGGACGCGCAGCCAGGCGGGGTGGCGGTCGGAGTAGAGGTGATAGACCACCTCAAAGTGCTCGCCAGGGCCGTAGTCCACCGCGGCCGCATCGGCGAGGTAGAAGAAGTTGAGCTCGGGCTCGTCGCGCAGGGCCTGGAGCAGCTCCACGTTGCGGTCGCCGGGGATCCTGACCTCGACCGTGTCTTCATCGGTCCAGAGGTCGGCGGCCAGGTCGGGGAATCGGTCGAGGAGCAGGCGAACCAGCGCGCCCGCCTTGGCCGGGGCGCTCAGCGGACGTCTCCTTCCCAGTCCTGCCGCTGCACGCCGCGATCGACGAAGGTCGACCACTCGCCGCGCCGCTGCTTGACCAGCTCCTGGAGCCGCATCATCCCGTAGATCAGCCCCTCCGGGCGGGGCGGGCAGCCGGGCACGTAGACGTCGACCGGCATCACCCGGTCCACCCCCTGGACCACGCTGTAGGACCGCTTGAAGCGGCCTCCCGATGTGGTGCAGGTGCCCATCGCCACGCACCACTTCGGCTCCGGCATCTGCTCCCAGAGGCGGACCAGCGGGCCGGCCATCTTGGTGGTCAGGGTCCCGGCCACGATCAGCACGTCGGCCTGCCGGGGCGACGCGCGGAACGGGAACATCCCGAAGCGGTCGATGTCGTTCTTGCTGGTCGCCGTGCTCATCATCTCGATCGCGCAGCAACTGAGGCCGGAGAGGAGCGGCCAGAGCGAGTTGGCGCGGATCAGGTCGAGGACGATGTCGGCCCGGGTCGGGATCACCTCCAGCAGGCCGTGAAAGCCGCCCTGCGGGTGCTCCTCCATCCCGAACTCGGTCAGCAGCTCGTCACCCGCCTGGTCGGGCACCACGATGCGGCCATCCGCGGAGAGGGTCCCAGTGACTTTGCCTTCGGCGCGCGGCGGGGTCTCTAGCGCCACTTCAGGTCCCCCTTCTTCCAGGCGTAGAGCTCACCGAAGAGGAGGATCCCAAGGAAGAGGCCGATCAGCACGATCCCCTGCATGGCGATCGCCCGCACCGCCACCGCCCACAGGTAGACGAAGACGATCTCGACGTCGAACGCCACGAAGAGGAGCGCGTAGAGGTAGAAGGCGAGCCCGAAGCGCGACCAGGTGTCGCCGATGGTGTCGATCCCACACTCGTAGGGGAGCCCCTTCTGAGGGGTGCGGCGACGGTGGGTGATGAGCCAGGAGAACAGGATCGTGCCGAACACGAAGATCGACGCCGCGATCGCGAATCCGATGACGTAGAGCAGTCCGGTCTGATCCATACCAGCTCCGTGGGTGCTCGGGCGCAGGACCGATGCCCCGCGCAGTTGGTGCTCGATTTCCGCGGCCCACGCCGATGCGCCAGCCGCCTCGGGATCAGTCTAGCAGCCGTCGCCGCCAGCTACCGCCCCAGCCAGGCTGCGTCGACAAGGATGCGGAGGCCATCGCTGACCAGCGCGTGGCCGCCGAGCAGGAAGGGCACCTCCGACTCGGCGGCGGCTTGCGTCAGCTCTGCCAGCCACTCGGTCTCGACGCGCGCGGCGTCCAGGAAGTCGGACGCGAACCGCTCCTCGGCCGAGGGCCAGCTGGACCCCTCCGACGAGCCGGCGCGGGCCGCCATGATCACGCGTGAATCGAGGATCACCGCGTCACCGAGCGAGGCAAGCTCGCGCACCAGGTCTCCCGCCCCGAGCCGCTGGCTCCAATCGGCGAGGAGGGAGTGCGGCACCGCCTCGCCGGCCGAGCGCATGCCCCGCTCCTCGATGAAGCAGCGCACGCGGCAGGCGCTCTCCGTCTCGAGGTAGCTCCAGGCGGCCGACGGGACCCTGCCCGCGACTACCAGCTGCGCCTCGCGGTCCCGGAGCACGGCCGCGACCTGCGCCAGGCGCGGAAGCTCCAGGCCACGCCCCCCCGGCAGCGCAGCCATCTCCAGGAAGGCGGTCACCAGGCCGTCCGGGCGGCGCGTGGCCGGCAATCGGATTGCCAGTCGAAGGAGGGCCAGGTCGAGCGGGGTGTCGACGTCGAAGCGGGCCCAGGGAGCAGCGGCGAGGTCCCGCGAGGTGAAGCCGGCGGCCTCGAGGCAGCGGATCGCGGCGTTGTCGGTCGGGCAGGATTCGAGGGCGGCGAGGGCCGCCTCCATGTCGTGCGGGCCGGAGGGCTCGGTGCCGACCAGGAAGGCGTCCGCGGAGAAGCGGTTGTTCCCCACCGCTTCGCCGGGGATCGCCGAGGTGAGCGCCTCAAGGAGCGCATCGTCGGCGAGTGCCAGGGCGCCCGCGCCGGCGTACCCGATGGCGTCAAGTGGCCGCCCTTCGGCCCGGACGCGGCTGAGGAGGGCCCTGGCCGCCGACGTGTACCAGCGCCCCCAGTGGAACGCCTCCCCGGCCGGGGGCTTCGCGGGGTGGAGCGACGCCACGCCGGCACCGAGGGACCCGAGGCGCCTGGAGAGCTCGATCGCGAGACGCCGCCGCCCCGCCTCGCCGACCGCGGCGTAGGAGCCTGGTGGCAGATCCGGGTCCGGCGACACCCCCGGGTCGACCACCAGGAAGAGCGGCGCGGGCCGCTCAGCCATCGCGGGGGGCGCCCGCGAGGAGGCCGTGGAGCTGGCGCAGGTGCATCAGGTCGTGGACGCCGGCGAAGAGGAGCCACTCCCCGCAGCGCAGGTGGCCCACCAGCGGATGGTCGAGGGGACAGCGATCGGCCTCGTGCCCGGCGATCGCCTCTGCCGATACGGCGAGCGAACGGCGGCTCTTGGCGAGGAGGGTGAGCAGCGTGTCGAGCGTCGCGTCGGGAGGTCCGGGGACGCCAGGCACAACCACCGGAGCCTCCGCCGGCCAGTCGTCGCGGGCGGCGAGGGCGGCGGCGTGGGCGAGCCAGCGTCGTGCGCCAGTCGTGTGCGCGAACGCCTGCGCCACGTTCCAGTCGCCCTCGCCGCCGGGGGCGCGGAGAAGGGGCGCCGGCATCGCGCTCAGGACCGCGCCAAGGGCGTCGCCGATCGCCTCCTGCTGGGCGAGGATCTTCGCGGCGGTCCCGGGCCCCGCCCGTCGTCGGATCTCGCGTCGGAAGGCGATGCCGCGGATCCGTGGACCCTCGTCGTCGATCGTCTGCCACACCGCGACCACGTCCGGCGCGAGCGGCTCAAGGGCGGCGAGCCATGCCGGCGCCGCCATCGGTATCGGTCCTAGAGGCGCTCGAAGCGCTCGACGGGCATCACGAAGACGGTGGCCCCGCCGACCTCCACCTCGACCGGGTAGGGCATGTAGAACTCGCCCGGCTCCATGATCGGCGGCATCGGGTTGACGAACTGCTTCCGCGAGTGGCAGCTGGCGCTCACGATCTCGAGGACCGCGTCGACCTGGCCGTCGTCGACCCCCACCAGGATCGTCGCGTTCCCCTGCTTGAGGAATCCGCCTGAGGACTGGAGCCGCGTCGCGCGGAACTCCTTCTCGAGGAGCGCGTCGACCAGGCTGGCGGCGTCCTCGCTGTGCACGATGGCGATGACAAGCTTCATACCGGGGAGATTATGGCAGGGGACTGGACCGATGCCACCCGCGGAGGTGACATCCGGCAGGTGCGCGGGTGGCCCGGTGGCACGATGCTGGGTGCCACATGGGAGTAGCGGAGGGTTCATTCGTGGCGCATCGCAGCGAACATGGGCCGCGCTCCGGCGCGATCGTGGCGGCGGTCTGGCTCATCGGCCTGGGAATCGTTTTCCTGCTCCAGCAGACGCTCGACTGGAGCTGGGGCGAGGCGTGGCCCCTCTTCGTGATCCTGGCCGGGGTCGGGGGCATCGCGATAGGCCTCATCACCGTGCGTCCGTTCGCGGAGCGAATGGTGGCGCTCGCCTGGCCCGTGGCCCTTGCAGTCGTCGGTGTCATCCTCCTGCTGGGCAGCACCGGCACGCTCGGCACCGACCTCGGCTCGATCGTGCGCTGGTGGCCGGTGGCGCTCATCGTGCTCGGTGCCTGGTACCTGATCGTGGCGTTCATGCCGCGCGCCGTTGCCGGAACGGACCAGATGGTGATCCCGTTGGAGGGAGCCACGTCGGCCTCGGTCCGGCTCCAGTTCGGCGGCGGCGAGGTGACCGTCGAGCCCGGCCCGGCGGACCAGCTCCTGGTGGGCCAGTTCGAGAACGGAGCGGCCGTGCAACGGCGTCGCGGGCCCGGCAGCGTCGAGCTCTCGCCCGACCGCGCAACGGTCTTTCCGTGGTTCGATCGGCCACTGAGCTGGAAGATCGGCGTGACGACCGGCGCCCCGCTCGACCTCGACCTGCAGTGCGGCGCCGCGAAGGTGCGGGTCGACCTGACCGGGGTGGCGCTCCGCCGGCTCAAGATCCAGACCGGGGCGAGCGACACACGCGTTCTGCTGCCCCGGGCGGCGGGCGAGTCATCGGTCAAGGCGGAGGGCGGGGCCGCCTCGCTCACCTTCGAAGTGCCGGCCGGCGTCGCGGCGCGGATCAAGAGCCTGATCGTGATCGGCAGCACGAGCGTCGACGAGTCGCGCTTCCCGAAGGCCGCCAGCGGGCGGTGGGAGTCACCCGACTACTCGACGGCGACGAACCGCGTGGACCTGGAGATCTCCGGCGGCGTCGGCTCGGCGCGGGTGACCGGCGTCGCCTAGGGGGCGAAGATGATCGGCTCGACCGCCGCGCGGATGGCCGCGTCGGTCGCATCGACGCTGCCCGAGCCGTCGACCACGCGGTAGCGCTCCGGCTCGGCGGCGGCGAACCCAAGGTAGGCGGCGCGCACGGTCTCGAAGAAGCGGGCACCCTGGGTGTCCTCGAAGCGGTTCCATTCGCCGTGGCGCTTGCGCCCCAGGCCGACCTCCACCGGGACGTCGACGAGGATCGTCAGGTCGGGCACCAGGTCGAAGGTTGCGAAGCGCTGGAGACGGCGGATCTCGCCGGCGTCGATCCCGTAGGCAGCGCCCTGGTAGGCGAGCGACGAGTCGAGGTAGCGGGCGCAGACCACGTTCTCGCCGCGCTTCAGCGCCGGGAGGATGAGGCGGGCGGTGTGCTGGGCGCGCGCCGCGGCGAAGAGGAGCGCGTCGGCCCGAGGGTCGAGGTCGTCGGCCACGTCGCGCAGGTGAAGCACCAGGCGGCGCACCTCCTCGCCCAGCCGTGTCCCGCCCGGCTCGCCGGTCAGGACCGTCGGCTCGCCCCGCGATCGGAGCCACTCGGCGAGGTGCCGCGCGGCGGTCGTCTTGCCGCTCCCGTCGGGTCCCTCCAGGGTGATGAAGCGGCCGCGACGGGCGCCGCTCACCGGCTCACCGCCACGCGCGCCCTTCGTCGGGCAGCAGCTCGACGCGGCGGTTCGGCTCGCTCCCCCGTGAGCGGCTCATCAGGTTGTTGCGCTCCGCCATCTGGTGCTGGAGTCGCCGCACGTACGCATTCTGCGGCGCCAGCTCCACCGGGTTGCCGCTCGCCTGCACCAGCCCGATCGCCTCGGCCGTCTCGTGGAGCGCGGCCTCGGACGGATCGGCCTCCAGGTCGAAGAGGCTGGCGAGCAGGTTCTCCATCTGGATGATCGTGTTCGACTTCAGGACGTAGATCGGGATCCCGCCCGACTCGGCGTCGCGCAGGGAGGACGGCTTGCGCCGGTAGTAGTTGCGGAGGGTGACCACCGCATCGGCCTCGTCGAGCTCGCGCGCCACGTTCACCGGCACCCCCAGCTCGCGCACCGCCTGCTCCAGGTGCTTGCGGCTGACCCCGAAGCCGAAGAGGCTGAGGGGCCGATGCGAGCGTTTCGGCACGGCGCCCGTCTCGCCGCTCGATGAGTCGCGGAGGGCCACCTCGAGATGGCGCCGCGGGTCGGATGCCTCCGACGGCTCGGATGCACCGCTCAGCCGCTCGCCCGGCATCGCGCGACCTCGCCCCGCCTGCCCGCGCCCGGGGAGCGGGCGCAGCCCGGTCGCCCCGCCGCCGGCGCGGCCGCGCCCGAACGAGCCGAACCCGCCGAGCGGCTCGAGGGCCGCGAAGGTGGGTGTGCCGCTCGGGGACTCGGTGATCTTGTAGTCGTACTTGGTCGCCGCTCGCAGCTCGCTCCCCTCGCGCCAACGCGACTCGGGCGGGACCATGTGGCCGCGCAGGATCGCGTCGACCGTTTCGGCGGTGTTGCGGTGGACGATCACGCTGTCGCGCTCGACGATCTCCACCACCACGTCGAAGGTGGGCGGCGCCTTGCGCTCGAGGACCGTCTTCTGCGTCCCGCGTCGGCGCGCCTCCTCGTCCCCGAGGGTGACCGTCTGGATGCCGCCGACCAGGTCGGAGAGGGTCGGGTTGAGCATGAGGTTGTCGAGGGTATTGCCGTGCGCGGTGCCGACCAGCTGCACGCCGCGTTCCGCGATCGTGCGGGCCGCGGCCGCCTCGAGCTCCGTCCCGATCTCGTCGATGACGATCACCTCGGGCATGTGGTTCTCGACCGCTTCGATCATCACCGCGTGCTGCTCGGCCGGGACGCGGACCTGCATCCGCCGCGCGTCGCCGATGCCCGGGTGCGGGATGTCGCCGTCGCCGGCGATCTCGTTGCTCGTGTCGACCACGATCACGCGCTTGCCGAGGTCGTCGGCGAGGACGCGCGCCACCTCGCGCAGCATCGTCGTCTTGCCGATGCCGGGGCGCCCCAGCAGCACGACGTTCTGCCCGCCCTCGACGATGTCGCGGATGATGTCGATCGTCCCGAAGACAGCCCGCCCGATCCGGCACGTGAGCCCCACCACCTTGCCGGCACGGTTGCGGATGGCGCTGATCCGATGCAGCGTCCGCTCGATCCCGGCCCGGTTGTCGCCGCCGAAGGCGCCGATGTGCTCGATCACGTGGGCGATATCGGCCTCGACGATCTCGCGCTCGAGCAGCACCTCCTCGCCGTGGGTGAAGCGCGCCTCGGGGCGTCGCCCAAGGTCGAGCACCACCTCGAGCAGGTCGGCGCGGTTCGCGAAGCTGCGCAGGCGCGCCACGATCTCCGGCGGCAGGGCCGCCAGCAGCGCGTCGAGGTCGTCGGTTGTGGCTTGTCGAGTCATCGGTCTCGCTGTCTGCGTGTGATCGGCTAGAGCGCCGGAACCATGGCCGGCTGACGGAGCGTGGCCCGCACCTCGCGCACGAGCATGCTCACCTCGCCGACCGGCTCGAAGCCGGCCGCCTCGGCCGCCAGGCGCCCCGTCGACTCGTATGTTCGCACCGGAGACAGGATTCCCGCTGCGAGCGCCTCTCCGCCGGTGGCCGCCAGCACACCGGACAGGAACGCGGCGCCGTCGGTACCGTCGCGCACGAGGAAGCGCAGGTAGTGGGGTCCGACCCGACAAGCGCCGTGCTGGGCGAAGCCGGCCACGCGCTGCCCGTCCGGGAGCAGCCAACCCCTCACCTCGCTGAAGTGGAGGAGGGGATTCAGGCTGCTGCGCGGGACGACCCCCTCGCGACCGACCGGCTCCCAGTCGGCCGCGCCGTAGCTCTCGATCCGGGCAATGGCCGGCGGCGTGGCGTGCGTCCACAGGTCGAAGAGGTGCCAGGCGTCCGCGGGGGTGGACGGGGCCATCGGCTCGGCGGTCGCGGCGGGTGGGGCCGGGAGCGGGCCCGGCGGGCGATACCAGATCTCTTCGTGGGCATAGGCCATGAAGCTGTTCTGCCCGAACAGCTCCATGTTCTCCGGGACGTCTGCGCAGGCGGCGTGGTAGCGCGCCACGTTGCGCTGCGCGCCCTCCTCGATGACCGCCTTGAGGAGCGCGAATCGCACCTCGGGGGCCATCGGTGAGGCGGCGGCGTCCAGCTCCGTGATGACCCAGTCGTCGCGGTGCGGCTCCTCGATGGCGCGACAGCTGCCGATCAGCTGCCCGTCCCACTCGGCGACGAGGTGGACGGATGGTGAGCGGAGCGGGAGCCAGGACGGCATCAGGGCGGCGAGGCTGATGCGCGGCGGCGCCGCGGAGCGCGCCGGAACGCCGAGCGAGCGGCGATAGCCCTCCGCGCTGTCGTGGACCTGGCGCGAGAGCTCGACCAGGGCCTGCCGGTCGGTGATGCGCGCCGCTCGGATCGAGCCGGCGGCGGTCACGACCCGATCAGCTCCAGCAGCATCCGATGGAGGCGCCGATCCGGCGTGAGCTCCGGGTGGAAGGCGGTGGCCAGGATGCGCCCCTGGCGCACGGCGATCGGGCGGCCGTCGGGGTCGCGGGCGAGCACCTCGACCCCCGGGCCGAGCTCGCTCACCACCGGGGCGCGGATGAAGACGCCGTGCATCGGCGCATCGCCCAGCAAGGGGATGGCGATGTCGGCTTCGAATGAGTCGAGCTGGCGTCCATATGCGTTGCGCTGCACGGTGACGTCGAGCAGGCGCAGGACCGGCTCGTCGCCATCAGCGATCCGATCGGCGAGGAGGATCATCCCGGCGCAGGTGCCGTAGAGCGGCGCCCCGCCCGCGGCGAGCGCCAGGATCGGCTCTCGCAGCCCGTAGCGATCGATCAGCTTGCGCATGGTGGTCGACTCCCCACCGGGGAGGATCAGCGCGTCGAGTCCCACCAGGTCACGCGGCAGGCGGACCTCGACCGGCTCGGCACCGATCTCCAGGATGGCCCGCGCATGCTCACGGACGTCGCCCTGCAGCGCGAGGACGCCGATCCGACGTCGCCGGGGCGCCTCGACCTCGGCGGTCACGGGAGCAGGCGCGGTCTGCGCCATCGGTCTGGCCCTCCGCCTACCAGCCGCGGACGGCCAGGCGTTCCTCCGCCGGGATCTCGGAGAGCTCGATGCCGTGCATCGGCTCACCCAGGCCGGTGCTCACCTCGACCAGGATCTCCGCGTTGTCCCAGTGGGTGGTGGCCATCACGATGGCGCGCGCCACGCGCTCCGGGTTCTCGCTCTTGAAGATGCCGCTCCCCACGAAGACCGCCTGTGCGCCGAGCTGGCGCATCAGGCTGGCATCGGCGGGTGTGGCGACGCCGCCGGCCGAGAAGTTCGGCACCGGCAGCTCGCCCAGCGTCGCCGTCTGACGGACCACGTCCAGCGGTGCGCGCAGCTCCTTGGCGGCGGCGTAGAGCTCGTCCTCGCGCATCCCGTGGAGCTCGCGGATCCCCTTCTGGACCGCGCGCATGTGGCGCACCGCCTCCACGATGTTGCCGGTCCCCGCCTCGCCCTTGGTGCGGATCATGGCCGCCCCCTCGCCGATCCGGCGCAGGGCCTCGCCCAAGTCCCGGCAGCCGCACACGAAGGGCACCCGGAAGTCGTGCTTGTCGATGTGGTGCTCCTCGTCGGCGGGGGTCAGCACCTCGGACTCGTCGATGAAGTCGACCTCGAGCTGCTGGAGGATCTGCGCCTCGGCGATGTGCCCGATCCGGCACTTCGCCATGACCGGGATGCTGACCGCCGCCTTGATCTCCTCGATCAGCTTCGGGTCGCTCATGCGCGCCACGCCGCCGAACTTGCGGATGTCGGACGGCACGCGCTCGAGCGCCATCACCGCCACCGCGCCCGCCTCCTGCGCGATGCGGGCGTGGTCGGCCGTGACGACGTCCATGATCACGCCGCCGGAGAGCATGCGGGCGAGCCCGACCTTGGTCGCCCAGGTGCTGGTTTCGATGCTGGCCATGCAGCCCCTGTCGTTTCGATTTCGTGCGTGAACCGATGCGGCGCAGCCGCGCTGCGCCCGCTGAGCATTGTACTCGCGAGGCCGCGAGGGTCCCAAACGGACGGCTCTCCGCTCACGGGCCGAACGCCTTGACTGCCGAGTGGTTACCGGCGAAGGTGAATCACTCAGGCAGGAGGGTTTGGATGGGCCTGGCTCGATTCGTCGCGATGGTCGCGGCAGCAGTCCTGCTCGTGGGCTGCGGAGCTACGCCTTCGCCCTCCGCAACACCTTCACCTGCCTGTCTTCGCGAGTGGGACAGCTACGTTGCGGCCGGGATCGACGGCGTGTGGACCACCAGCCCCGATGGACCGATGCGCGCCTGCGGCTCGCTGCGGGAGTTCATCGGCGGTTTTGTAACGACGTACCACGGCCCGAAGCCGGTTGTTGGCTTCGAGGGCTGGGCCAGAGTCCTCGCCGAGAGCGAGTGCTCGACCGGGAACTTCAGCGAGACGCTGATCTGCAAGCAGGTGGGCATCACCCCGACTCCGATACCGCTCCTCTGACTGGGTCCGCTGCGGGAACCCCGCAACGCACGTTGCTATCATCCGCGCCACGGAGGCGCCGCTTGCTGAACGCACCGGTCCTGGTCCTCAACCAGAATTACGAGCCGCTCAACGTCTGTGACATCAGGCGCGCCTTCAACCTGCTCGGCGCCGAGAAGGCCGAGCTGCTCGAGCGGAACCACCAGGTGATCCACACCCCGACGCGCGCGATCCCGGCTCCGTCGGTGATCCGGCTCATCTACCTGGTGCGTCGGCCACGCCCGCGGGTCAAGCTGAGCCGGCGCGAGGTCTTCGCCCGCGACTCGCACATCTGCCAGTACTGCGGCGCCGCGACCCGCGACCTGACGATCGACCACGTGATGCCCAAGCACCGCGGCGGGCGTCACGAGTGGGAGAACCTGGTCACGGCCTGTCGAGCGTGCAACCACCGCAAGGGGAGCAAGACGCTGGCCGAGGCGCGGATGGCATTGCGACGCGAGCCCCGCGCCCCCCGCGCCGACGTCCGCTACCTGTACGGCACGTACCTGGCCGACGAGCAGAACGACGCCTGGCGTTCGTACCTCTTCCTGAGCGACTCCCCGGACCAGCGCGCGTAGGCGCGCTCCCGCTCCGAGGAGGACCGATGCGCGACGGCGACGCCCTCTCGGTCGAGCTGCCCGCGACGGTGGCCCACGTGCTCGAAACGCTCACGGGCGGCGGCGGGGAGGCGGTGCTGGTCGGCGGCTGCGTGCGGGACGTGGTCCGCGGGGAGGCGCCCGCAGACTGGGACATCGCCACTTCCTGGCCGCCTGAGGCGGTGGCGGAGCGATTTCCCGGCTCGACCTGGGAAAACGCCTTCGGGACCGTGACGGTGATTCACCCCGGCGGGGAGGCCGGGATCGAGGTGACCACCTACCGGGTCGAGGCAGGCTACCGGGACCAGCGGCGGCCGGACTCGGTGCGCTGGGGCAGCTCGCTGCGCGAGGACCTGGCGCGACGCGACTTCACGATCAACGCCATGGCCTGGCTCGCCGACGAGGGGAGCGCCGGCAGCGGCCGGCTGGTGGACCCGTTCGGTGGGGCGGCCGACCTTGAGGCGCGCCTGCTTCGCGCCGTCGGCGACGCGGATGCGCGCTTCAACGAGGACGCGTTGCGGCTCGTGCGGGGAGTCCGGCTGGCGAGCCGCTTCGACCTTCGCCTCGATCCGTCGACCGCCGCTGCGATCCAACGCCACGCCCCGGACGCGGCCCGGCTGTCGGGAGAGCGGGTGCGCGAGGAGCTGCTCCGCATCCTGGCCGGCGCCTCGCTGCCGTCGCGCGCCTTCGCACTGATGGAGCAGCTCGGCCTGCTCGCCGTGCTGCTGCCCGAAGTTGCGGCCCTGCGCGGCGTCCCGCAGGACAAACCGCTGGGCGGCGACGCCCTCGATCACTCGCTCCGCGCCGCCGATGCCCTTCCCGCGTCGGACCCGGTGCTGCGCCTGGCAGGACTGCTCCACGACCTGGGCAAGGCCACGACCCTGGGCGACGGGCACTTCCTCCAGCACGAGCAGGAGGGCGAGCGGCTGGCCGGCCAGGTGATGCTGCGGCTCCGCGCTCCGCGCGCCGAGCTGACGCGCGTGGGGCGGCTGGTGCTGCATCACATGTTCACCTACTCCCCGGACTGGAGCGATGCCGCCGTGCGCCGATTCGTGCGCCGCGTCGGCGCAGACCTGCTCCCCGACCTCTTCGCCCTGCGCGCGGCCGACGACTTCGCGTCGGGTATCCAGGACCCGCCGACCGGCGGCTGGGCCGAGCTGCGCCGCCGAAGCGAGGCGGTGATCGCCAGCGACCCCCTCGAGGCGAAGCATCTCGCGGTGACGGGCGACGACCTCGTCACCGAGCTGGGGATCGGACCCGGGCCGCTGATCGGGCGCCTGCTCGCGGCGCTGCTCGAGGAGGTGCTCGAGGATCCGACCCTGAACTCGCGCGATCGGCTCCTCGACCTTGCCCGCTCGATGGCGAGCGGATAGGGCGCTGCTACAATCGGCGATCCGGAGCGCGTGCCCACGCGCCACGACCTGAGCGGAGGCCCGATCCCGCGATGACCCCCCCTCGCCGGACCGCGCGGCTTGAGCATCGGCTGACCCGGCCGACTGCCTCGCTGGCGGAGCTGGATGCCGCCATCGGGCTGGCGGTCGAGCACGAGCTGGGATCGCTGGTGGTGAGCCCCTGGCTGGTCAGGGCGGCCGGGCGGAGGCTCGGGCGCAGCTCCGTGAAGCTCGCCACCGTGATCGGCTTCCCGCACGGCAGCCAGGTCCCCTCCGTCAAGGCCTTCGAGGCGTCCAAGGCGCTGCAGGATGGCGCTACCCAGCTCGACTTCGTCCTGAACGCAGGCGCCCTCGTCTCCGGCGACGAGATGGCGGTCCTCGACGACATGCTGGCCGTCGTCGAGATGGCGCACTCTGCGGTGGCGGTCGCCGGCCTGATCGTGCAGGCCGGCAGCCTCGATGAGGAGCTCATCCGCCGCGCCTGCCGGCTCGCGGCAAGGGCAGGCGTCGACTCGGTGGTCACCTCGAGCGGCGACGACCCGGCGGCCGCGACGGCGTGGCAGGCGGGCCTCCTGCGCCGCTGCGTTGGCGACGAGATGGAGGTTGCGGCGGCGGGTGAGCTGCTGGAGCTCTCCGAACTTGCCGCCCTGGTTGCGGCCGGTGCGGATCGGATCTCCACCTCGTTCAGCCCGGAGCTCGCTGCGGCCGCAGCCGTGTGGCTCCAGCCCTCGCTCGCCGACCTCGGCGCGGCGGTCGGCTAGGCCGGTCGGAGGAGAGGCATTGCGGATCCTGGTCGTCGGTGGCGCCGGCTACGTGGGCTCGACCAGCGTCGAGACCTTCGTCGACGCCGGTCACGACGTGACCGTCTATGACGACCTGTCGACCGGCCACGCCTCCGCCGTGGTGCGCCCGGCGCGGCTGGTGCGCGGCTCGATCGAGGATCGAGCTCATCTCGAGCACCTCCTCCGCGAGGAGCGGATCGATGCCGTCCTGCACTGCGCCGCCAAGTCCCTCGTCGGCGAGAGCATGGCGAACCCCGGCCTCTACTACCGCAGCAACGTGGGTGGCGGCGTGGCGCTGCTCGACGCGATGCGAACGGCCGGGGTCAATCGACTCGTCTACTCCTCGACCGCGGCGGTCTATGGCGAGCCGCGACGCGTGCCGATTGCCGAGGCCGACCGAACCGAGCCGATCAACCCGTACGGCGCCACGAAGCTGGCCTTCGAGGGCGCCATGCGCTGGTTCGCGGCGAGCCACGAGTTCCGCGCGATCAGCCTCCGGTACTTCAACGTGGCCGGCGCCACCGAGCGCAACGGCGAGGACCACGAGCCGGAGACGCACCTGATCCCGCTCGTCCTCCGCGTGGCCGCCGACGAGGCGACGCACGTCCAGATCTTCGGGCAGGACTACCCGACCCCCGACGGGACCTGCATCCGCGACTTCATCCACGTGCGCGACCTGGCGGCCGCGCACCTGCTGGCGCTCGAGGCGACAGGCGAGGGCGACTCGAGCTTCGAGGTCTACAACCTTGGCTCCGCCGCCGGCTTCAGCGTCCGCGAGGTCGTGGAGGCGGCCCGCAAGGTGACCGGCCGCGGCATCCCGGCGCGAGTCGTGAAGCGCCGCACCGGTGACCCGCCGGTGCTCGTCGCCTCCTCGCGTCGCGCGCGCCGCGAGCTCGGCTGGCAGCCGCAGCACTCGAAGCTGGAGCAGATGCTCGCCGATGCCTGGGCCTGGCGCCTGACCCACCCGACCGGCTATGCCCGTCCGCCACGCACGGATGGCGCTCCGGTTGACCGCTCCGCGTCCGACGGACGTGCGGAGCGCCCCGCGCCCCGACCGGGGGCCGTCGCCTCGGTCTAGCGGGTCGCGTGGTACGATCGGCCGACAGTCACCTCCCTCGGAGCCCCCGTTTGCCTGAGACCGAATCTCCCGCCGCTCCCCGGCGCTCCCGCGCGCCGCGTCGAGCGACTGCGCCGCCCTTGCCAGCCACCAACGGCAACGCCCCCGCCGACGACCTCGAAGCCTCGCCCCTCATGGCCGCCGTTCTGGCGGCGCAGCGTTCCCATCGCTTCGGCGAGATCGAGCTCCCGGTCACCATCGCCCGGGCGATCGAGAAGATGGGCTTCACCGAGCCGACCGAGGTGCAGGCCCGCGCCATCGGTCCGCTGCGGGCAGGGAAGGACCTGATCGGGCAGGCGCAGACGGGGACGGGCAAGACGGCCGCCTTTGGGATCCCGATCATCGAGAAGGTCGACCCGAACGCCCATCACGTCCAGGCCCTCGTCCTCACCCCGACGCGCGAGCTGTGCGTGCAGGTGACCGAGGAGATCCGCCGCATCGGCGTCTTCCGCAACGTCGTCGCGGTCGCCATCTACGGTGGCTCAAGCATGGACCGCCAGGTGACCGCCCTGAAGCGCGGCGCACAGGTCGTGGTCGGTACCCCGGGCCGCGTCCTCGACCTGATCCGTCGCGGCGAGCTGCGCCTCGACCGGGTCCACACCGTCATCCTCGACGAGGCCGATCGGATGCTCGACATGGGATTCATCGTCGACGTCGAGACGATCCTCTCGCGCTGCCCGCGCAGCCGCCAGACGGCGCTCTTCTCCGCCACGATGCCGTACGCCATCCTGCGCATCTGCGATCGGTTCATGGACAAGGGAGCCGAGCACATCATCGTGCGGCCCGAGATGCGGACCGTCGAGACGGTCCGGCAGCTCGTGTATTTCGTCGCCGAGCAGGACAAGGTCGCCGCGCTCACCGAGCTGACCGACACGTTCGGGTTCGATCGGCTGCTCGTCTTCCGTCACACGCAGATCGGGGTCGACCGCCTGACCGCAACCCTCGCCCGCAAGGGACGAAACGTCGCGGCGCTCCACGGCGGGCTCTCACAGCGAGAGCGCGACACGACGCTCGCCGACTTCCGCAGCGGCAAGATCCAGTTCCTGATCGCCACCAACGTCGCGTCACGCGGGCTCGACATCACCGACCTGCCCTTCGTCCTCAACTACGACATCCCCGAGGACGCCGACACCTACGTGCACCGCGTCGGCCGCACCGCGCGTGCCGGTCGCGAGGGGACCGCCATCACGCTCGTCGGCGAGTGGGACCTGGCCGCCTGGGACCAGATCCGCAAGGAGGTCGGGGTCGAGGTCGAAGAGGGCGAGCTGAAGCTCTACCACCGGACCTGAGGCGAGCCCGATCGTCGCCAGGGCGCTACCCTTGGGGGGCATGGCCGAGCCGGAGCCGATCCTCCCCCAGCGCGCGACCCACGCCGAGGCGAGCATCACGAGCGTGCAGTGGCTCTTCGAGCCGTGCTGGTCCGGAGATCGCCTGATGGCCCGCCTGCACGACGGCGGGGTCACCCTGACCGATGCCGCCGGCGAGCCTGCCGGCCCGGAGTACGCCGCGGCGGCCGAGGCGTTGGAGGCCTCGATCGACGCCGACGGAGCGGTCATCGACGGCATCTGGACCAGCCAGCCGTTCCGCCTCGACCGCGCCGCGACGCGCACGTGGGACGACCAGCGACGCGCCTTCGTGGCCCTCGACCTGGTCGAGCTGGATGGCCAGTCGCTCGCCAACGTTCCCTGCCAGGAGCGGCGCCGGCTCCTCGCCTCGGTGCTGACCGACGGGCCACGAGTCCGCATCTCGCCCTTCGTCAGGCAGCCGATCGGGGAATGGCTCCACGTCTGGCGGGCGAACGGATTCACCCACTACGTCGCGAAGCACATGAACTCCCGCTACCGCCCCGGCGAGCGGACGGACGACTGGCTGATCCTCTCCGCCGAGCCGGAGAAGATCTCGCTCATCCCGATCCTGCTCGGCCGCCGTTCAAAGAAGCTACGCCGCATCGAGGACTGATGCCCTCTGCCGGTCTGGATGCCAAGGGGCTCGCCGAGGTGCGGCGGGTCGGTCAGGCCGACCTGATGGTCGGCATCCCGAGTTATGGCAACGCCGAGACGATCGGCTTCGTCGTGCGGGCCGCGACGGCCGGCATGGTCCAGTACTTCCCGGACCTCAAGCCGATCCTCGTCAACTCCGACGGCGGCTCTCCGGATGACACGCCGCGGGTCGCGATCAGCACCGAGAGCCCCGAATACATCGAGAAGATCATCCTGGTCAGCCCGCGCCACAAGCTGCAGCGGATCAGCTTCACCTACCAGGGGCTGAGCGGGAAGGGGACGGCGGTGCGCGCCCTCTTCGAGGTCGCCCGCGAGCTGGGGGTGAAGGCGATGGTGATGGTCGACTCGGACCTGCGCAGCATCGCCCCGGAGTGGATCGAGCTGCTCGCCGGGCCGATCCTCAAGGGCGGCTACGACTTCGTCGCGCCGCTCTATTCGCGTCACAAGTGGGACGGCACCATCACCAATGCGATCGCCTACCCGCTCACCCGCGCCCTCTACGGGGTGCGCATCCGGCAGCCGATCGGCGGCGAGTTCGCGATCAGCGGTGACCTGGTGCAGCGCTACCTGGAGCTCGACAGCTTCGACGAGCTGACCGCGCGATTCGGGATCGACGTATGGATGACGCATTCCGCCATCAACGAGGGGTTCGCCATCTGCCAGACGCGCCTGGGCGCCAAGATCCACGACGCGAAGGACCCCGCGTCGGACCTGGGGCCGATGTTCCGCCAGGTGGTCGGCACGCTCTTTGGTCTGGCCGCGCGCTACGAGGACCGATGGCTCAAGGTTCGCGGCTCGCACGCAATCCCGGAGTACGGGTTCGAACGCGTGATCGCCCCGGAGGTGGTGAACGTCAGCCACGCGAAGCTTGTCGACGGGTTCGAGACGGCCCGTCTCTCGCAGGCCGAGGCGTGGAGCGAGCTGCTCGCCGCCGACCAGCTTGAGCGCGTGATGACGCTCGAGGTGTCATCCGAGCCGGGCGCGTTCCACTTCCCGGCAGAGCTGTGGATCCGCTGCCTCTACGACGCCCTGGTCGCCTACCACCGGCCGGGGGTCGACCGGGAGCGGCTCCTCGCCGCGCTGACCCCGCTCTACTTCGCGCGGACGGCGGCCTTCATCTCGGAGACCGAGGAGATGAGCGGCGACCAGGCCGAGCGAGTGATCGAGGCGCAGGCTCGGGAGTTCGAGACGCTCAAGCCGTACCTCGTCGCCCGCTGGAAGGCGCTCCACAGCGGGGAGGGCAGCTGATGCCACCGCGCCGACGAGCGCCATACCGGATCCTGCTCCCGCTCGCCAACCCGCGCACGGCGCGCGACCTGGTCCGCATCGGCGCGGGCGTGGCCGGCGGCCGCCCGACCGAGATCACCGCCCTGGGCATCGTGGAGGTGCCGGACGGCGTCTCCCTGGCCGAAGGAGCGACCACGGCGCGCACCGCGCGGCGCCTCCTGCAGCGAGTCCTCGACTTCGGCGACGAGGAAGCGGTCGAGATCCGGACGATGGTGCGGATCGGCCGTCGCGCCGCCGATGGCGTGATCGAGGCGGTCGGCGAGGAGAGCTCCGACCTGGTGATCTTCGGCTGGGGCGGCCCGCCATCACCGGCCGCCGCGGCGCGGTCGGCGGTGGCGCGTGGGGGCCCACGCGAAGCGGCCGTCTTCTCCCCAACGATCGACGCGGTGGTGCGCGAGTCGCCCTCGGACATTGCGGTCGTTAAGCAGCGCGGCCTCGACCGGGTGAGCTCGATCCTGGTGCCGGTCCGCGGCGGCCCCCACGCCGAGCTCGCGATGCGGCTGGCACGGGACCTCGGCAAGCGCTTCGGGGCGCAGGTCGTGGTGATGCACGTCGTCCCGAAGGGGATTGGCGAGCGGGCGCTCCAGCGTGAGCAGGAGGCGCTCGATACGTTCGTCAAGGGGCACGGTGGCGGACGGAAGGTGCGGGGCCTGCTGCGCGCCGCGCCATCGGTTCGGGCGGCGATCCTCCGCGAGGCGAGCGGCCACCAGCTGGTGGTGATGGGCGCCTCCGCGCACCCGGCATCCGTCGCGCCGGACGGGCGCTTCCTGTTTGGGGTGGTGGCCGAGAGCGTGGCGTCCCGCGCCAAGCCGACGGTGATCGTGGTCAAGACGCGCCAGCAGCTTGCTGTCGCCACCTTCGAGGAGCTGCGCGCCGCGGAGGGGACCCTCGCCGCCGCCGACGCGTACGTCGAGCGCAGCCGCTCCCTGCCGACCATCGTCGACCGCTGGTTCGCGGAGAACACCTTCCACGCCAGCGAGTTCCGCGAGGTCGCGAAGCTGGTCGGCCTCAAGGAGAAGCGCGGCGTGACGATCAGCCTGGGGCTGCCGGCCCTGAACGAGGAGAAGACGATCGGCCTCGTCATCCGGCGCCTCAAGGCGGCGCTGATGGACCGCGTTCCGCTGCTCGACCAGGTGGTGGTGATCGATTCCGACAGCACCGATCGCACGCGGGAGATTGCCGCCGAGCTGGGCGTCCCGGTCGTGCGCCACTCGCAGATCCTCCCCGAGACGGGCAGCTTCCACGGCAAGGGCGAGGCGCTCTGGAAGAGCCTCCACGTCCTCGACGGGGACATCGTTGCGTGGGTCGACACGGACATCCGCAACATCCAGCCGCGGTTCGTGCACGGACTGATCGGGCCGCTCCTGCGCGAGCCGCGGATCCAGTACGTCAAGGCCTTCTATAAGCGCCCGATCCGCGAGGGCGGCATGCTGCTCGCCGAGGGCGGCGGACGCGTCACGGAGCTGATGGCGCGACCGCTCATCAACCTCTTCTTCCCCGAGCTGTCGGGGATGATCCAGCCGCTCTCCGGCGAGTACGCGGGGCGTCGGGCGCTCCTGGAGTCGGTGCCCTTCTTCACCGGGTACGGAGTCGAGATCGGCCTCCTGATCGACATCCTCGATGCGGCGGGGCTGTCGGCCATCGGCCAGGTCGACCTCGAACGGCGGATCCATCGCAACCAGCCCCTCGCGAACCTGTCGCAGATGAGCTTCACGATCCTCCAGGCCGCGATCAGCAAGCTGGAGGAGCGGCACCGGATCGAGCTGCTGACGGAGGTCGGTCGCGGCATGAAGGTGATCGGGCAGGAGAAGGACGGATTCAACCTGGAGGTGCGCGAGGTCGCCGACTCGGTCCGGCCGCCGATGCGGACCATCCCGGCGTACCTCGAGCGGCGGAAGGCCCTGAAGCGCTGATGCGCATCGTGGTGGCGCCCGATTCGTTCGGCGGGGCGCTCGACTCGGTCGGCGTGGCGGAGGCGATCGCCGACGGGTGGCGCCTCGCACGCCCGGACGACGCCCTGCTGACGACTCCGATGGCCGACGGCGGGGAGGGCACGCTGGCGGCGGTGGCAGCCGCGCTCGGGGAGCGGGCCGAGCGTCGGTCTTCGCCCGTGCACGATCCGCTCGGACGCATGGTGCAGGCGGACTGGCTGCTGCTCGAGGACGGGAAGAGGGGGTTCATCGAGATGGCGGCCGCCTCCGGGCTCGCGCGCCTCTCGCAGTCGGAGCGGACGCCGGAGTCGGCACGAATCGCCTCGACCCGTGGAACCGGGGAGCTGATCCTCGCCGCGGTCGAGGCGGGCGTCACCTCGATCGTGATCGGGATCGGCGGCAGCGCAACTACGGACGGTGGCGCCGGGATGCTCTCCGCGCTCGGGGTCCGCTTCTTGGACGGAGGCGGCGCGGATCTGCCACCCGGCGGGGCGGCGCTGGCTCATCTCGCCCGGATCGATGCATCGCAGATCGAGCCGCGGCTGGAGGCGGTGGACCTGGTCATCGCATCGGACGTCACGAACCCGCTCACCGGCCCTGCCGGTGCGGCCGAGGTCTACGGCCCGCAAAAGGGAGCGGACGCGGCGGCCGTGCGCGAGCTCGATGCCGCGCTCTCGGTCTTTGGTGCCGCTGTAGAGGTCACTACCGGTCGGGCCGTGGCTGGCCTTCCCGGCACAGGCGCCGCGGGAGGTACCGGCGCCGCGCTGCTCGGATTTACCCATGCCGAGTCGCGCCCCGGGTTCGAGGTCGTGGCGGAGCTGGTCAGCCTTCCTGCCGTGCTGGCTGGCGCGGACCTCGTCATCACTGGTGAGGGTCGGGCTGACGAGCAAACGCTGTCCGGCAAGACCGCCATGGGCGTCGCCCAGCTGGCCCAAGAGGCCGGTGTTCCCGTCGTGCTGCTGTGCGGCGCGCTGGGGCCGGGCGCAGAGCTGCTCGAGCGGTCGGGCCTCTTCGACCTGGTGCAGCCGATCCCCGACCGGCCGATGCTCCTCGCGGACGCGATGGCCGACACCGAGCGGCTCCTCGTGAACGCCGCAGAGCGACTGGCTCGCACCATCGGGCTGGGGCAGGGGCTAGCCTAGGCGGGATGCCCGCCCGACCACGCAAGCCGTCCGCGCAGAAGCTGGCCGCCGATCGCCGCGCTCGTCGCCGGCTGAGCGAGGCCGTCCTGGATCGGCTCGGAGAGCGGTACGAGCACCCCACCTGGGCCGGTCCGCGCCTCGACCCGGTGAGCGAGCTGGTGCTCACGATCCTCTCGCAGAACACCGCCGACACGAACTCGTTCCGCGCCTTCACCGCACTGCGCGCCCGGTACGCAGGATGGGCGGAGGTGCTCGCCGCGCCGACCGACGAGCTGGTGGAGGTGATCCGCCCGGGCGGCCTGGCCCCGACCAAGGCGCCGCGCATCCAGCGCGTGCTGGCCGAGGTCCACGACGCGACGCAGGGCGACTGGGACCTGTCGTTCCTCGGCCAGTGGCCGCTGGAGCAGGCGCGACAATGGCTCATCGAGCTGCCGGGAATCGGGCGCAAAACGGCCGCGATCGTGCTCCTCTTCGGCTTCGGGCGGCCGGCGCTGCCGGTTGACACGCATGTCTATCGGGTCGCCCTGCGGCTGGGCCTGATCCCGCCGAAGGCCGATCTCTCGCGCGCGCACCAGCTCCTCGAAGCCGCGCTCCGGCCGGACGAGATGTACCCGTTCCACGTCGAGCTGATCCGCCACGGCCGCGACACCTGTCGCGCCCCCCGACCGATCTGCGGCCTCTGCCCGCTCACCGACCTGTGCCCGTACTTCGCGCTGGCGAGTCGTGGGAAGGCGCCGATAGCCCCGGTCCCGCGAGGCCACCCCGGCGCGGTCGATGACGAGCCGCGCTACCACGACGAGCTGATCCATGGCTGGGCGCCGCCCCAGCGGCACGCCTGAGGGTCGATCCCGCCCGGCTGAGCTGGGCTGCTAGACTTCGCACCCCTTCAGATCGGGCCGAAGTAGCTCAGTGGTAGAGCAACGGTTTCGTAAACCGTCGGTCGAGGGTTCGAATCCCTCCTTCGGCTCCAATCATCTGGCGCTTCTCCGGATCTGAGCGTACCCTTGGAGCGCGGCCGACTTCCCTGACCAGGGAATCGACCAGTGAGGGGTACGCCGGGTGGATTGGGCTTCTCGCCTCAGCTTCCTGCGGTCGCGAAATGGCCTGATCGTTCTCGCGGTCGTCTTGGTCGTGGGCGTGTCGGCAGTTGTCCTGTACCTGAACCTCACGTCGCCGCCCCAAGCGGCAACCGCTTCGCCAACGCCCGTTCCCAGCCGGCCCGCGCCGTCCGTGCCCGAAGTCGGCGCGCAGACGGTGACCCGTGCCGACACGGTGGAGGTGCTCGCAATCGTGTCGACCACCCCGTCCTCGGGCAGCATGAACGCCGCCGCCGACACGCCCATCGATCTGCGCTTCAACCTGCCGGTCGACCCCGCGACAGCCCAGATCTACTTCACGGTCCTTCCCGCGGTGGCGGGCACCTTCTCCCAGGGACCGACGCCCCAGGAGATCGTGTTCACGCCGAGCACCAGCTTCGGGCTGGGCTCATCGGTGAACGTGGTCGTTCGCAAGGGATATGCCAGTCGCGATGGCTACGCGCTGCAGGCCGACTTCGGCTTCACCTTCGTCACCTCCCTCTCTCCGGCGACCGTCCTCTTCCAGGTCGGTGATCAGGTCGCAAGGCTCGCGAGCGCGCAATCCGGCCACTCGGTGTCCGTCAACGCCGTATTCGGCGACGGGGTCCCGCCGACTGTCACGCTCCAGACCTTCCGCGCCTCGTCGAGCGCCCTGCTCGCGGCCCAGGTTCATGACGCGAATGGTGCCTTCCTGGACGCGCCGATCGACACCTCCTCGATGCAGTTGGTGGCGACCGCCGAGGTCGCCAACGGCGGCACCTACACCGCGACCGAGCCGGATGGTATCTACCTCCTGCTCGCCCTGGACGGCCCGCGCCAGTTCGGAGCGATCTGGCTCGACTTCAGCAGGTACGGGGTGATCCTCCGGCAGGACGACCAGAAGATCGTGCTGGCCGGCGAGGACCTGACCACCGGCGAGACGACCCCGCCCTTCAACGTCACCTTCTTCAACCTCCAGGGCGGCGTGCAGGCGGTCCTCACCGGCTCGTTCACCGGCACCGGGGAATTCGCCGCGGCCTTCCCCACGCCGATCGACGTGGCCGTCGCGACGAGCGCCGGCGAAGAGGTCATGATCC
This sequence comes from Candidatus Limnocylindria bacterium, assembly GCA_041499395.1. Classification (GTDB taxonomy): domain Bacteria; phylum Chloroflexota; class Limnocylindria; order QHBO01; family QHBO01; genus CF-167. Next base: position 25,510 of record JBGQKH010000005.1, on the reverse strand, counting down.
CGGTCCTCGTCCCGCAGACGAGCGCCGACATCAAGGTGGTCGGCGACCTGTCCAGCCAGCCGCGGATCTTCCTGACGACCGATCGCGCCGGCTACCAGAAGGGCGAGAGCGTCAGGTTCGCCGGCACCGTCCGGATGAGCAACGACCAGGCGTACACCGTCCCGGTCGGGATGACCCTCGCGGTCTGGTGGGGCTACGGCGCCAACAAGCTGGTCAGTCAGACGGTCGTGGTGGCCGATGACGGGACCTTCTCCGGCTCATTCGTCATGCCCGCTGGCGCCTTCAGCACCGATGGCAGCGACGGGCAGATGATGCTCCTGATCGGCACCCCCGACCGGGAGGCGTCGGACACCCCGCAGGCGTTCGCCGTGATCACCACGCTCGGGGATCACGCGCCGGCGGGGAGCATCAGCGTCGTGTTCGACAAGGCGACCTACGTCGCGGGCGACACGGTCGTGGCCTCGGTGTCGGGCGTTGACCGCTCCGGCAAACCCCTCGCCGGCGAGTCGGTTCGCCTCTCGGTCTACTCCGCCGGGATCGTTGCCCTGCCGAGCGAGCTCGACAGCTTCCCGGGTCCGGACACCTGGGGCGTGCCTGCGCAGAACGACGTGACGGTTGCTCTGGACGCGAAGGGGCACGCCTCGTACAAGTTCAGGGCCAACCTGGCGCAGAAGGCAGCCGACCAGGAGGTCACCCTGGCCGTGACATACGGGTCCGGCGCGACCGCCGCGATGGGCGCCCGGTCGGCGATCGTGCTCCAGGCCGCGGACGAGATCTTCCTGCTCCCCTCCCGAACCGTCTATGCGCCTGGCGACGGCGTGATCGCGCCGTTCGTGGTCGAGACGGCGACCGGACAGCGGGCCGCCAACGTGCCCGTCGCCTACGAGTTCGACAGGACCGACTACCAGGGTGACAACGTCACGACCACCGTGGTGGGGAGCGGCACGGTCATCACGGACGCCAATGGCCTCGGCACGGTGCGCACCCTGTACTCGGGACCCCTCGGGGACGTGGTGCTGCGGATCAAGGGCAAGGATGCCGCTGGCAACGTGTTCGCGGACGCCATGGGGCTGACCATCAGCGACAACGCCGCCCAGCTCTCCTGGCTTGGTCCGACCGACACGCTCATGCAACTGAGCCTGACGACCGATAAGATCGCCTACGCGGTCGGGGAGGACGCGCACCTCGTCCTCACATCGCCGGCCACGGAGCAGGTCTTCATGGCGCTGGAGCGGGGCCGGATCCACCAGGCCCGCTGGGTCTCGCTGCTTCCGGGAGAGAACCAGCTGACGCTGCCGATCACCCCAGACCTTGCACCAGGCTTCACGGTGACGCTCAGCTACTTCCGTGAGGGAACGTACTTCACCGAGGGCGTCCCGATCGCCGTCAACAACTCCGACCGCCTGCTGACCGTGGCCATGGCGGCCGATCAGGCGAGCTACAAGGCCGGCCAGACGGCGCACGTGACGATCACGATCACCGACGCCACCGGCGCACCCGTCGCGGCCACCCTCCTCGCGGACGGCTATGAGGCGAGCATGTCCGCCTACAAGCTGGTCGACCAGGGTTCGCTCGGCGGCGCCTTCCTCACGCCCGCGGTGCGCGGGACGAACGGCTCCAGCTCCCTCACCGGCATCGGGAGCTGGGGCGGGCGGTGCGGCGGCGGGGAGGGCGGGCCCGTGCCCGCCGTGACCAACCCCGGTCACACCACCCTCTGGCTCACCGGCCTCACGACCGATGCGAACGGCAAGGCGACCATCGATGTGCCGATCGCGCAGGCATCGGTCCGGCTGGTGGTCTTCGGCGCGACGACGAGGACCTCGCTGGGCCAGGCGCAGCTGGACCTCAATGTCCCATGAGGCCCGCGCGCTGCTCCTGCTGCCGCTGCTCCTGGTTGGCTGCTCTGCGACCCCCCAGCCGTCAGCATCCCGCGCCGTCCACCTGAGTACCGCCGTCAGGAGCCTTGCGGCCGGGCAGGTCGTCGATGGCGTGCCCTGCCTCACGGAGGAAACCCCGGTTCATCACACCCACGTCCACCTGCGCATCCTGTTCAACGGCGCCGAGGTGACCGTCCCGGCGGGCATCGGGGTTGGAACGCCGTGGGGAGTCGATCCCACCGGCTTCGTCGTCACGGGAGCCTGCTTCGCCTGGCTCCACGTCCACGACACCTCCGGAGTGGTTCACATCGTCACGCCCGAGGAACGATCGTTCACCCTGGGTCAGCTCTTCGAGGTGTGGGGCCAGCCGCTGGGAGTAGGGTCGGCGCTGGGGTACCACGGCTCACTCGTCGTGCTCGTCAACGGAACGCGTGTCGATGGCGACCCCCGCGCGGTGATCCTCGGCAATCTCGAGAACATCGTGCTGGAGCTGGGCACGCCGCCGGCGGTTCCGCCCCCAGCCCTGTACGAATTCGGGACGCCGAGGATGTAGACAGGGGCGACGCCTCGCCACCTCGGGTGGGTCTACGATGCCCGCGTGGCGGTGATCGATCCAACACGAGTTGTGCGGCGCGCGCCGGTGCCGCGACGCGACGCGAGCAACCGAATCGCCCCTGGGCCTCATGGCTGACCAATCGTCACGACCAGATGCCCCCGGCCAAGGGCCGCCCGAAGGAAAGTCCGTCCGCGGTAGGAAGCCGGGCGATCGGCGCGTTCGGGTCCACCCCGCCACCTCCAAGTACTTTCGCTATTCGTCGCCTGGGGTCTTCGCCGCGCGACTCGCCGCCGACGATCCTCGAACTGCTCAGGGGCGTTGGTTGGCAGCCGCCCGCCGCGTCCTCTTCGGCCGGCCGCTCTCGTCCGAGGAGGAGCTCACCGAGCGATTGCCGATCTGGAAGGCCCTCCCGGTCTTCTCCTCAGACGTCATGTCATCGGTGGCCTATGCCACCGAGGCGAGCCTCTACACCCTGCTGGCGGCTGGGACGGCGACCTTCTGGCTGATCATGCCGATCTCGGCCGTGATCGTCACCGTCCTCGCCCTGGTCACGATCTCGTACCGGCAGACGATCCGTGCCTACCCTGGCGGCGGGGGCAGCTACATCGTCGCGCATGCGAACCTCGGCCAGCTGCCCGGCCTGGTGGCTGCGGCTGCGCTCCTGGTCGACTACGTTCTCACCGTTGCCGTGAGCGTCTCGGCCGGTGTCTTCGCGCTCACGTCGCTCTTCCCCGCCCTGAATGGGATCGATGTCCCGCTCATCGCGTTCTTCATCCTGCTGGTCATGTCGGTCAACCTGCGCGGCCTGCGTGAGAGCGGAACGGCCTTTGCCGCGCCAACGTACCTGTTCCTGATCCTTACGGTGTCCCTGATCGCGGTCGGCATCCTTCGCACCATCCTTGGGGATGCGCCCCATGTAACGGGAGTGACGCCGGTCGCGGGGATTGCCCCGGAATCGCTCGGGTTGCTCCTCGTCATGCGCGCCTTCGCCGACGGCTGCTCCGCGATGACCGGCACCGAGGCTGTCGCGAACGGCGTCCCGGCCTTCAAGCCGCCCGAGTGGAAGAACGCCCAGACCACGATGCTTACGATGGCGATCATGCTTGGGACCGTCTTCCTCGGCGTCTCGTTCCTCGCCCGCGTCGCCGGCGCGATGCCCAGCGACAGCGAATCGGTCCTGTCGCAGATCGGCAGGTCGATCTTCGGTCCCGGACCGCTGTGGTGGCTGCTCCAGCTCTCCACGACCGGAATCCTGATCCTCGCCGCCCAGACCAGCTTTGCCGACTTCCCGAGGCTCTCTTCAATCCTGGCCAAGGACGGCTACTTCCCGCGCCAGTTCGCGTTCCGCGGCGAGCGGCTCGCCTTCAACGCTGGGATCGTCGCCCTGGCCGCACTCTCGATCGCCCTGGTCATCGCCTTCCAGGGCCGCACCGAGCGCCTCATCCCGCTCTATGCCGTGGGTGTCTTCACGGCATTCACCCTCTCGCAGGCCGGGATGGTCCGCCACTGGCTCACCGAGCGCAGCCCAGGCTGGAGGCGAAGCGCCATCCTGAACGGCGTCGGGGCGGTGACGACGGCGATCGTTGTGGTCATCTTCGCGGTCGCGAAGTTCGCCCTGGGCGCCTGGATCGTCATCGTCATCGTGCCCGCCCTGGTGGCGGCGATGCTGTTCGTTCGGCGCGAGTACCAGGCGGAGAGTCGCGGCCTGGCCGTCCGGCCCGACATCGTCTTCGGTCGGCCTCACCGCGCCCAGCGGGTGATCGTGGCGGCGCCCGCCATGACCCGCGCAGTGGTGCAGGCGGTCAAGGTGGCCGCCACCATGAGCGACCACATCGAGATCGTGCATGTCACCTCGGACCTCAGGGAGAGCGACGAGTTCCGCGAGCGGGTCGGGCACCAGCTGCCGGACGTCAGCATCGTGGTCGTCGAGTCGCCGTACCGGTCGCTTGTCCGTCCCTTCGTCCGCTACCTCGAGGTCTCAGCCGAGGACCACCCGGACGAAGTGACGATCGTCCTGCTGCCCGAGCACCTGCCGCGTCACTGGTGGGACAGGCTGCTCTACAACCAGAACGTCAATCGCATCCGCGCGGCGCTCGTCGGACGCCGCGACATCGTGGTGCTCGACGTTCCATATCGGCGGGACGCCTGAGCCCTTTGGTGCGGCTCGGTCCGTGGGTCAGCTCTCGCAGCCGATCCCATCGTGGTCGCCGTCGAAGTGATGCGGATCCGGCGGCAGGACGGTGAACCGTCGATACGGAATGTCGCCGCAGTTCAGGTCGGGGGGTGGTGGGGGGATGCAGACGGTCGGGTAGGCGGGGCTGCACTTCGCGGCGCTGCCTGGGGCGGATGGCGTTCCGCCGACGTCCGCAGCGACCGGGTCAAACGGCATCCGGGAGGCGGGACACTCGCGGATCAGGCCCGTGAGGGCGTCGCGCTCCAGCTGGTCGACGGAGAGCTGCCATCGGACCTTGATCGCGATCCAGGCCGATACGAACGGGCAGAGGTCACCCTGGCTGGGCGGCAGCCACTCGGCGGGATCGTGGTCGGACTTGCTCTGGTTGGACGCCGCCGAGACGGCGATCAGGCCCCATGGCACGTCGAGGTCGTTCGCGAAGCGCATCCGGCGATCCGCACTCCAGGCCCATGCCCCCGAGTCCCATGCCTCGGCCAGCGCGACGACATGGTCGATCTGCACCTGGCTTGCGTCGGTCAGGACCAGGCCGTCGTACGCACTCAGCCACTCCCCGCCGGTCAGCGAGCACCCGCCGCCGATCGTGGGAGCGACGACGGCCTCGGCGATCAGCACCTCGCGACGCGTGTCACATCCGTTGCCGTCCGCGTCGATCCAGAGACGGAAGAGCGAGCGGTCGTAGCCGGTCCGATGCTCCGACGCCGTCGTCAATAGCCCGAGCAGCTGGGCCAGCGTCATTTCCGTGCCCGCTCCGGACGCGGTCGGCGGGGACGCGGAGGGCGTTGGCGTCTCGGCCTGGAACACCAAAGGACCCGCTGAGTCGCCTGGAGGAGTCGCTTGAGACGAGCCCACTGAGGGGCTCCCCGATTGGAGCGCCGGAGACGGCGACGCGGTGGCGCTGGCGGGCGCCGAGGGCGAGCAGCCGGCGATCGCGAAGGCCAGGACGGCGAGGGCCGCGGCCGCGGGCCAAGGTCGCGACGGGAGAAGGCGTCGGTGCATCAGGCACACCCCGCGAGTACCTCGCAGTCTAGGCGTGCGGGATCAATGGCTCGGGATGCCGGAAGGCATACCATCCGTTGGTGCGTCGGATCGATCGTCGTGTCTACCTTGCACTTGCCGTGGCAATCTCGTCGCTGGCTGCGGCAACCCTCGCCGTTCACCTGCTCGAAACGAACGTCGGTGTCCCAAACGCATCGGCCGTCTACATCGTCGCGGTCGTCGCAACCGCAATCGTGGCGGGCGCCCCGGGTGCGGTGGTCGCCTCGGTCGCCGCGTTCCTGCTCTACGACTTCTTCTTCACGTTCCCGTACTACACCTTCACCGTCAAAGACCCGGCCGAGTGGGTGAGCCTGGTCCTCCTCCTTTTCGTGGGGATCGTGGTGGGCCAGCTTGCCGCGCTCCAGCGGTCGCGCACGAGGGATGCACAGGCCCGCGAGCGCGAAGCACGCGGCCTCTTCCAGGTGAGCTTCGCCCTCGCCACCCGCCAGTCGACCGATGAGGTCCTTCCGGCCATCGCGCGCCTGCTGCGGGAGGAAACCCGTTTCGACCGCGTCTGGATCGCACTCGGCGAGAGCGCTCACGAGCGGGTGGTGGCAGACACCGGTGGGGGCCAGCCTCCCGTCCTCCCGGCGCACGTCCACCTCCTCCGCCGGATGCCCGGCGACGAGCCGGCAGAGTGGCTGCGCCTCCATCAGCCAGCCCAGGCGCGCGCGGCTCGTGCCAGCGCCGGCGTCGAGGCGTGCCGCGTTCGCATTGAGGCGACCGGTGCGCAGCTCGGCTCGATCTGGGCACTGACGGGCAGATCAGGGGGCGAGCCTGATGAAACGGAGACGAGGCTGCTGGCCGCCGCCGCCGATCAGGTCGGCCAGGCCCTGGCGCATGACCGACTGGCCGCCGAGTCACGGGCCGCGGAGATCGCGCGGCTGAGCGACGAGCTGAAGTCCGCACTCCTCCAGTCGGTCTCACACGACCTGCGCACGCCTCTCGCGACCATCCGCGCCGCCGCCGGAACGCTGCGACCCGGCAGCAGCCTCAGCCCCGAGGACCAGGCCGAGAGCGTGCAGGCGATCGACCGCGAGGTCGAGTACCTGAATCGGCTCGTCACCAACCTGCTCGACTTGAGCCGCATCGAGGCGGGTGCGCTTCGCGCCGAGCGGGACGTCTTCGAGCTTGATGATCTCGTCGGTCGCACGCTCGAGCGCCTGGCCCCGAGGCTGGCAGGGCGCCCGATGGAGGTGGAGCTTCAGGGGCCGGCTGTCCTCGCCGATCCGATCTTCCTGGACGAGGCCGTGATCAACGCGCTCGAGAATGCGGTCAAGTACACGCCTGCCGGCACGCGGCTCCGCGTGGTGGCGCGGCCGCAGCCGGACGGAGCGTTCGTGCGACTTACCGTCGAGGACGCGGGTCCCGGCGTGCCGGAGGAGCACCTCCCACGCCTGTTCGACAAGTTCTACCGCGTGCCGGGAGGGCCACGCAGTTCGCGCTCGGGCGTCGGGATCGGCCTGGCAGTGGTCCGGGGCCTGACCGAAGCGATGGGCGGAAGGGTCGCGGCGCGGCGCAGCGAGCTCGGGGGGCTGGCGATCGACATTGATCTTCCGATCGCCGAACTGCCGGCCGAGCCGGCGAGCGGGGCTCAGGCGTGAGCGCGGGCTCGCAATCGGAGACTGGTCCGACCGTCCTGATCGTGGAGGACGACGACGAAACTCGGGGAGCGCTCGCCAGGGAGCTTGCCGCGCGCGGGCACCGGATCGAGGAGGCGGCAGACGGCGCCTCGGCCATGCGCCGATGGGAGATGCGGCGGCCGGACATCGTGCTCCTCGACCTCGGCCTGCCCGATATCGATGGGCTGCAGATCGTGCGGCGGATCCGCAAGGAGGCGACGACGCCGATCGTCATCCTCTCCGGACGCTACGACGAGCGGGAGAAGGTCGAAGCGCTCGAGCTGGGAGCCGACGACTACGTGACGAAGCCGTTCAGCGTGGACGAGCTGAACGCCCGGCTGCGAGTTGCGCTGCGGCATGCCGGCGGCCCGGCCGCCGACGCGGGGGGACGAATCGTCATAGGCCCGCTGGAGTTCGACGCCGCCCGCCACGAGGTGCGGGTCGGCGGCCTCCGCGTCGACCTGACCCCGCGCGAGTTCGAGATCCTGCGCGTCCTGCTCGCCCACCCCGGTCGGCTCGTGACCAAGGGCCGCCTCCTGCGCGCGGTATGGGGCGAGGCCTACCAGGGAGAGGACAGCTACGTGTACGTGCACGTGAGCCAGCTCCGCCGAAAGCTCGCAGCGGCGGACAGGGAGGGACGGCTCCGCGACCTGATCGTCACCGAGCCGGGGGTCGGCTACCGCGTCCGCGATCGGGACCCTGGCTGACTTTAGAGAACCCTTAGAGGAATCTTGAGCCGAAAGGCTCTGGCCTCTTGGAGGGGGGTTCCAATACTGGATGCATGGAACGCCCGAACGGCACCGATGGGCCGGTGGCCAGCACCCTCGAGCATGAGTTCGACCTCGTTCGCAGCGCGATCGCCCTGGTCGCCTCCGGCGGCGCGGCGACCGTCTCGCTCGGCAGCCTTCACTTCGGCGAAGAGCTGATCGAGCCGGCGAGGCGCCTCGCACTCGCTTCGCGAGTGAAGATCACCCCGCTCTGGTCGGCTGACGAGAGCGGTGCCGGGCTGTCGTTCGAGAAGATGGCCGATGACTGAGCACGGAGCCACCCTCCTCCTCGTAGAGGACGATGAGAGCCTGCGCTCGATCCTCGCCCGCCACCTGCGCAGCGAGGGCTTCAAGGTCGACGAGGCGACCTCGGCCGAGGAGGCCGGCGCCGTGCTTGAGAGCGGCCTGCGGCCTGACCTGGTGCTGCTCGACCTGAACCTGCCCGGCAACACCGGTTGGGACCTCCTGCGCGGTTCTTCGCTCGCCGCGGCCGGGTCGCCGCCGGTGGTCATCACCAGCGCGATCACGGTGAGCCCGCTCCGGCTCGCCGAGTTCGGCGTCGCGGGATTCCTTCCCAAGCCCTTCCCGCTCGAGACCCTGGTCGGGACGATCGAGCGACTGCTGACTACGGAAAAGAGGACGGAGTAACGATGGCTGACTGGCAGATCCTCCTGATCATGGCCGCGGCCACGGTGGTCCTGTGGGGCTACCTCGAGCTGTGCGATCGGGTGCGCTCGTGAACCTCATCGAGCTGATCAGCGGCGTCTCCGCCGCGCTCGTCTTCGTCTACCTGGTCTGGGCCATGCTCCGGCCCGAGGACTTCTAGCGATGCCCATCGGCGACTTCCTCACGCTGGCGACGATCGGCCTCGCGATCCTGATCGTCACGCCGTTCCTGGGTGCATACATCTACCGGGTCATGGAGGGCGAACGCGTCTTCCTGAGCCCGGTGCTGCGACCAATCGAGCGCGGCATCTACCGCGTGTGCGGGATCGACGAGACGCGCGAGCAGGACTGGAAGGGCTACACGCTTGCGGTCCTGATGATGGCGCTGGTCGCCATCGTGGCCGGTTACATCGTCTTCCGCCTCCAGGATGTGCTGCCCTTCAACCAGGGTGGCATCCCGCCCATGTCGCCCGACCTGGCCTTCAACACGTCAGTCAGCTTCGAAACGAACACCAACTGGCAAAACTACTCGGGCGAGACCGGCGCGACCTACCTGACCCAGGCAACCGTCCTCGCCGTCCGCAACTTCACCTCCGCGGCGACCGGCCTGGCCGTCGCGATCGCCCTCATCCGCGGCCTCACCCGGCGCAGCACGAAAACGCTGGGCAACTACTGGGTCGACCTGACCCGCGGCATCCTCTACATCCTCCTGCCGATTTCGATCGTCGGCGCCCTGGTCCTCGTCTGGCAGGGCGTGCCGCAGACCTGGGAGCCGTCGCACGCGGTGACGACTCTCCAGGGCGCTCAGCAGACGATCGCCCTGGGCCCCGTCGCATCCCAGGAATGGATCAAGAACATGGGCAACAACGGCGGTGGCTTCTTCAACGCCAACTCCTCCCACCCGTTCGAGAACCCCACGGGGCTCACGAACTGGCTCACGATCTTCGGCCTGCTGATGATCTCGTTCGCGCTCACCGCGACGTTCGCCAAGTACGCCGGCAACAAGCGCCAGGGCTGGACCATCTTCGGCGCCATGGCAATCATCCTGCTGGTCGGGGCCGTCTTCGCGATGCATCTCGAGGCCTCTGGCAACCCGCTCATCCCCCACACCGTGGACCAGGTGGCCCTCGGCAACATGGAAGGCAAGGAGACGCGCTTCGGCTCCGGGGTTGGCGCCCTCTTCATGGCTGCCACCACCGGCACCAGCACCGGTGCCATCAACTCGTGGCATGACAGTGCGCAGCCGATCGCCGGCCTCGTGCCGCTCTTCAACATGGAGCTCGGCGAGATCACGCCGGGTGGGATCGGCGCCGGCATGTACGGCATGCTGGTGATCGGCGCAATCCTCGCCGTCTTCATCGCCGGCCTGATGGTCGGCCGCACCCCGGAGTTCCTCGGCAAGAAGGTCGAGGCCTTCGAGATCAAAATGGCGATGCTCACCGCGCTCGTCCTGGGCGCCAGCATCCTGGGCTTCACCGCCCTCGCCAGCGTCCTGCCCGACGGCACCAAGGGGCCGTTGAACGTTGGCCCCCACGGGTTCAGCGAGATCCTCTATGCCTTCTCGAGCCAGACCGGCAACAACGGCTCGGCCTTCGCGGGCCTGACCGGCAACACGCCCTTCTACAACATGACGGGCGCGTTCGCGATGCTGATCGGCCGCTACGGCATGATCGTCCCGATCCTCGCCCTCGCCGGCTCGATGGCCGTCAAGCGCCGCGTTGCGCCATCCCTCGGCACGTTCCCCACGACAGGTGTCCTGTGGACCGCCCTGCTCATCGGCGTCGTGGTCATCGTCGGTGCGCTGACCTTCTTCCCGGCCCTCTCCCTTGGCCCGATCGTTGACCAGCTCCTCCTGAACGCCGGAAAGGTCGTGCATCCGTGAGCCTGAACCCACCGCTTCAGTCCGTCGACCTCGGCAGAGGCACGCGGCGCTTCCAGCGCTTCGTCACCCTGGGTGGAGCCAAGCCGTCCGGCGAGGCGCCGCGACCCCGCGGGGTGTTCGACCCGAACCTCCTCCGGGCAGCAGTCCCTCACGCGCTGCGCAAGCTGGACCCACGGCTGCTGATCAAGAACCCGGTCATGTTCGTGGTCGAGATCACGGCCCTGCTGGTCACGATCATCGCGATCGCCAACGTCACGGGCTTCCAGCCGGTCAGCGGCTCGGCCGGGTTGGGCTTCCAGCTCCAGATCGGCGCCTGGCTCTGGTTCACGGTCCTGTTCGCGACCTACGCCGAGGCGGTGGCCGAGGCGCGCGGCCGCGCGCAGGCAGCCACCCTGCGCAAGACGCGCTCGGAGTCAGTCGCGCATCGGCGCCTGGCCGACGGGTCGCTCGAGACCATCGGCTCGTCCGAGCTGCGCAAGGGCGACCTCATCGTCGTCGAGGCGAACGAGACGATCCCCGGTGACGGCGACGTCATCGAGGGCATCGGCTTCGTCAACGAGGCGGCCATTACGGGCGAATCGGCCCCGGTCCTCAAGGAGCCGGGAACCGACATCCGGAGCTCGGTGACGGGCGGGACGACGCTGACCAGCGACCAGCTGGTGATCCGAGTCACCGCCGACCCGGGCGAGACGTTTCTGGACCGGATGATCGCCCTGGTCGAGGGTGCCAAGCGACAGCGCACGCCGAACGAGATCGCGCTCGCGATCCTGCTCGCCGGCCTGACCATCATCTTCCTGATGGCGACGGTCACCCTGCGCCCGTTCGGCCTCTTCGCCGGCTCAACCGTTTCGACGGTCGCCCTTGTGGCGCTGCTCGTCTGCCTCATCCCGACCACGATCGGCGGACTTCTCTCCGCCATCGGCATCGCCGGCATGGACCGCGTCGCGCGCTTCAACGTGCTGGCCATGAGCGGTCGGGCCGTCGAGGCATCCGGTGACGTGGACGTCATCCTGCTCGACAAGACCGGCACGATCACCTATGGCAACCGCCTCGCCGCCGCGATCACTCCGGCGCCGGGCGTCACTGAGGGGGAGGTGGTCGAGGCCACGCTGATCGCCTCGATCAAGGACGAGACGCCGGAGGGCCGCTCCATCGTGGAGCTGGCTCGCAAGCGGCTCGCCGAGCTTGGCCGGCCAGGGGGCACGGATGATGAGGCCGGATTCTCCGCGCTGGCCGACCAGATTGGCGAGGAGATCCCGTTCCGCGCGGAGACCCGCAGCAGCGGCGTCCGCACGACCGGCGGCGCCATGATCATCAAGGGCGCGGTCGACGCGATCGGCGCCGACCTCGAGGGCGGGCTGCCCCCGGAGCTAACCGAGGCAACGGATCGCATCGCGGATCAGGGCGCGACGCCGCTCGCGATTCGCCGCGACGGAAGGGTGCTCGGCATGATCGAGCTCAAGGACACCATCAAGGAGGGCCTCGTCGAGCGCTTCGCCGAGTTCCGCAGGATGGGCATCCGAACGGTGATGATCACCGGTGACAACCCGCGCACCGCGGCCACCATCGCCAAGGAGGCCGGGGTCGACGACTTCATCGCCCAGGCCACCCCCGAGGACAAGATCGCCTTCATCCGGGCGCAGCAGGCGGAGGGCCACCTGGTCGCCATGACCGGGGACGGCACGAATGACGCGCCCGCCGTCGCCCAGGCCGATGTGGGGCTGGCCATGAACAGCGGGACGTCGGCCTGCAAGGAGGCGGCCAACATGGTCGACCTCGACTCCGACCCGACCAAGCTGCTCGAGGTGATTGCGATCGGCAAGCAGCTGCTCATCACCCGCGGCTCGATCACGACCTTCTCGATCGCCAACGACGTGGCGAAGTACTTCGCGATCCTGCCGGCGATGTTCGTCTCGGTCTACCCGGAGCTCGGGGCCCTGAACGTCATGCGGCTCTCGACTCCACAGAGCGCAATCCTGTCGGCGGTGATCTTCAACGCCCTGATCATCATCGCGCTCATCCCGCTGGCGCTCCGCGGCGTCTCGTTCCGCGCGGCCCCGGCGAGCCAGCTCCTGCAGCGCAACCTCCTCATCTATGGCGTCGGCGGGATCATCGCCCCCTTCCTGGGGATCAAGGCGATCGACCTCATCGTCACCGCCCTTCACCTCGCCTAGGAACACGCAGATGACACGCTTCCTTCGTCACTACCTCTGGCCGGCCTTTGCGGTCCTGCTCGCGATGACGCTGATCACCGGTGTCGTGTACCCGGCGGTGGTGACCGCGATCGCCCAGGTTGCCTTCCCGTCGCAGGCGAACGGCTCGATGATCGTCGTCAACGGCAAGACGGTGGGCTCGAGCCTGATCGGCCAGGCCTTCGACAAGCCGCAGTACTTCTGGGGCCGCCCGTCGGCGGCCGGTGCGAACGGCTACGACGCGAGCGGGTCTGCCGGCTCGAACCTCGGCCCGGACGACCAGCGGCTGATCGACCGGATCACCGCGGAGGTCGATCGACTGCGCCAGGCGAACGGTAACGGCCCGGTGCCGGTGGACCTGGTGACCACCTCGGCCTCCGGCCTCGACCCTGACATCAGCCCGGCCGCCGCCGAGTACCAGGTGACGCGCGTCGCCAAGGCGCGCGGCATGTCCAAGACCGATGTACGGGCGGCGGTGGCCCGCCACTCCGATCAGCCGCTCTTCGGCTTCCTCGGCCAGCCCCGGGTCAACGTGCTGGAGCTGAACCTCGACCTGGACGGGCTGCTGTCACACTGACCTCCCGATAACGCGAGGCCGCCCATGAGAGATCCGGAACGCGACGCCCTCGATGTTCGCCCAAGCGGCGACGAGATGCTCGCTCGCGTGCGCTCCGAAGGCATCGCTGGCCGCGGCCGGCTGAGGATCTACCTCGGCATGGCGCCAGGCGTCGGCAAGACCTACAAGATGCTCGACGAGGGGCATCGTCGCCTGGCTCGTGGCACCGATCTCGTGGTCGGGTTCGTGGAGGCCCACGGCCGCGCCCACACGCTCGAGCTGCTCGACGGACTCGAGGTAGTGCCTCGGCGCCGGATCGAGTATCGCGGCGTGGTGGTCGAGGAGATGGACACGGACGCCGTGCTGGCCCGTCGCCCCACCGTCGCGCTGATCGACGAGCTCGCGCACACGAACGTGCCGGGGTCGGCTCACGCCAAGCGCTGGGAGGATGTCGAGCTGATTCGCGACGCGGGCATCCACGTGGTCACGACCATGAACGTGCAGCACCTCGAGAGCGTCGCCGACGCCGTCGCCACCATCACGGGAGCCCCAGTCAACGAGCGCCTCCCTGACGATGTGCTGCTCGGAGCGGACGAGATCGAGCTGGTCGACATGGCCCCGCACGCGCTCCGACAGCGGATGAAGCACGGAAACGTATATCCGCCGGAGCGCACGCAGATCGCCCTCGAAAAGTTCTTCACCGAGGCGAACCTGACGGCCCTGCGCGAGCTCGCCCTGCGCCTCGTCGCCCAACGAGTCGAGGGTCAGCTGGAGGACACCATCGCCGGGCAGCAGCTGCCGCTGGTGACCGAACGGGTGCTCGTGCTGGTGGATGGGAGCCCGGCCGCGCGACGGGCCGTCCGGCGCGCCGCCAAGCTGGCAGGGATCATCCACGGGGCCCTCATCGCGGTCGTGGTCGAGACGCCCGAAGCCGACCGCCAACCGTTCGACCGAAGCCGCGACCTCCAGGAGGAGATTGCCGACGCCACCGACCTGGGGGCGACGATCGTGCGGACGGAGGCGAAGGACCTGGTCTCCGGACTGGAGGAGGTTGCCAGGTCGCGACGGGCCACGCATCTGGTGCTGCCCCATCGCGACAGCGCGGGTCTGAGGCGCGTCTTCGAGCGGCCGCTCATCGACCGCCTGCTCGAGCGACTGCCGGACGTGGAGCTCCACCTCGTCGGTGCTCCGGCCCCCCCCAACATCTGACGGTGTCGGCCGAGCAGTAGAGTAGGGACGCCGCATTCGCGAAGACCCGCCATGTCAGCCCAAGGAGGCCGCACCGCACGATGATCGTCGCCACCACTCCCTTCGTCGCCGGATACCGGGTCGTCGAGACCAAGGGCCAGGTCTACGGGCTCGTCGTCCGCAGCCGCGGGCTGGGGGGCAACATCGCCGCGGGCCTGCGGTCGCTGGCCGGCGGGGAGATCAAGGAGTACACCCAGCTGCTCGAAGACACGCGGCGGCAGGCGATCGACCGAATGGTCGAGAACGCCACCCTGATGGGCGCCGACGCCGTCATCTCGATGCGCTTCGACAGCTCGGAGATGGGCACCACCATGACCGAGATCGTGGCCTATGGCACGGCCGTCGTGATCAAGGCCGACGCCTCCGCGCCGCAGCCCGCCACCGAGTAGGTCGACGTCATGGTCAATGCCGTCCGGGTCGTCGCCGGGGTGCTGGGCGCAGGCCTGATCATCGTCGGTCTGGCCGGGGTCGCGACCGGCGGTTGGGCCGACGGCCTCTGGTCCATGGTTGCGGGCGCGGTGGTGCTGATCGCGGTCGTGCTGGAGCGCTCCCGCTATCGGTCAGAGGCGGCCGAGCGCTCGGATGCCGCGCCGGGCCCGGGGGGCGGGGAGCCATCGGTCCCGCTTGCGCCCTTCCGGCCAACCGATGAGGTGTTCGTCGACCCGACCAGCGGCCATCGGCTGCGGGTCTACCTCAACCCGGCCACAGGCGAGCGGCGCTATCACGCCGAAGGTGAGCGCTAGCGCACCTGGTGCGCGAGGCGGGCCGGGCGCATGCGCGGCTCGAGCCGGCGCCAGAGCCGATAGCCGAAGAGAACCTGCAGCGTGCCCAGCGCCAGGTAGATGACCTGGAGCCATGCCTGGAACTGCGAAGCGTCGTATTCGATCAGGGTAAAGCCGACGACGCCGATCTCGACCAGCTCGAAGCCGATGATCATCACCCCGGCGACGATCGTCACCGCGGCTCCCAGCGTGGGACGGACCAGCATCAGGAGCGCCGCCAGCGACGCGCTGCCGCCGACGAGGATCCCGAGCGCGAGGGCCGGGACCGTGTAGTCGGTGAACGGCCCGTACTTGAGCCACTCGAGAGGGATGGTCGGGACGACAAGGATGGCGCCGTAGATCGCCGTGAACGCGACGAATGCGTTAAGCACGGCCAGGCCGATGCGCGTCATGAACTCGCTACCTCCACCTGCCACGGTGCCAGCCATTGGCCGCGACGTCACGGGCCACTCGTCCCGTTCCGACAGGACGGTGGTCGAAAGGTCAGGCGCAGTCGCCCTCGGACTGCGCGGTCATGGTGGCCGGCATGTCGCCGGCGACCCGCTGCCCGAGCGAGACGAGGACCTGGCCGAGCGCCTGGCGCGTGCCACCGCTCGATTGCCGGGCATCGGCCGTGATGTCGAGGGTGAGGTCCGGGCGCGGCTGCGCACCGACGGAGCTGGTCTGCCTGCTGATATATCCGAACATCGGTTTGGTCCTCCACCTGGCGGCCCGCCGCCCCTGTCCTTCGAGTCCAAGACTCTTCATCTCAAGACTGTCTGCGACAGTGTAGGTGCCCAATAGTTCGATGTCAAGAGGCTTGACATCAAGAGTATGTGAAGTCGATACTGTTGGCATGGACGCCCCGGAGCGGCACCCTGACGCGCCGCCGGACCAGATGGACCGGATGCTGGACGTCTGGGTTCGGGAGATCCCGGAGCTCGATCGCCTGACCGAGGGAATCGTCGAGCGCGTCGACACCCTTGCCCGCTACTTCAACCATTCCATGGAGCAGACGCTCATCGAATTCGGGCTCGACCGGCGCACGCACCGCGTCCTCGGCCGGCTCCGCTACCAGGGTCCACCGTACCAGCTCTCGGCAGGGCAGCTCGCCGAAGGGATGGGCCTCTCCAGTGGGGCCATGACGAATCGCCTCGACCGGCTCGAGGCTGCCGGGCTGGTACGTCGCCTTCCCGATCCGGACGACCGGCGTGGCGTGCTGGTTGAGCCGACCGAGGCCGGCATCGCCGCGTGGGATCGCGCGACCGCCGCGCAGGCGCGCCGGGAAGCCCTCATTGCATCGGCCCTGACCGATCCGGAGAAGGACCAGCTCCACGGTCTGCTGCGGCGTTTGATGGGCGCCTTCCCGGACGAGGTGCGCGAGGGCGCCAAGCGCCACCACCCGGCGAAGGAGCACGCCGAGGAGTAGGCCGGCGCGGGACAATGCACCCGATGGAGCAGGGTGCGGCGGTCGAGGTCCGGCAGGTTCGCAAGCGGTTCGGCGCCATCCATGCGCTCGACGGGCTCAGCCTGCGCGTCCCGCGTGGCCAGATCTACGGCCTGCTCGGGCCGAACGGCTCCGGCAAGACGACCTTGATTCGATCGATCCTGGGACTCGTCGCGCCCGAGGAGGGTGAGGTCGAGGTGCTCGGCCGGCGCATGCCCGAGCGCGAGGTGCTGGGGCGGATCGGCTACATGACCCAGGCCGCCGCGCTCTACACCGACCTGACTGCCGAGGAGAACCTCCGATTCTTCGCCTCGATCGCCGGCGGCGGTGACGTCGCGGCGGCGCTCGGCTTCGTGGAGCTGGGGGATCGGGCCCGATCGGTGGTTGCCACGCTGAGCGGGGGGATGCGGACGCGCCTCTCCCTGGCCTGCGCGATCGTCCACAAGCCAGAGCTGCTCCTCCTCGACGAGCCGACCGTCGGCGTCGACCCGCACCTGCGCGTCCAGCTCTGGACCGGCTTTCGCCAGATGGCCGCAGGGGGCACCACGATCATCGTCTCGAGCCACGTGATGGACGAGGCGGAGCGCTGCGACCGCCTCGGCCTGGTGAACCGCGGCCGCCTCCTGGCCGAGGGGAGCAGCGCCGAGCTCCTGGCGCGCGCGGGGGCGGACACCCTGGAGGGTGCCTTCCTCGCCCTCTCAGAGGCGAGCGAATGAGCATGCGCCGCGCCCTGGCGATCACGAGGCGGCTGCTGGCCGGCTTCCGCCACGACAAGCGGACGCTGGGGATCCTGTTCATGGTGCCGCTGGTGATGCTGGGGCTCTTTGCCCTGCTGCTGCGGCACGACCCGACCCCGGTCGCGGTGGCCGTGTTGAACGAGGACGCGGGGCCGCTGGGAAGGGCCATCGTCGAGCAACTCAAGGCGTCCGACCACATGGCGGTCACCGAGCCAACGGCCGACGCCGCCCGTGCCCAGCTCGAGGACGGCACGCTCTCCGCGCGGATACGGCTCCCGGAGGACCTGTCCGTGACGGCTGCGAAGACCGGCGCGGTGAAGCCCGACATCACGCTTCGGGGCACGGACCCGAGTGCGTCCGCGGTTGTGCTGCAATCGATCCAGCAGGCGATCCTGGCTGCACTGCAGGCACAGGCTCGTGCGGGGATCGGAACGCTCCCCACGCTTGAGCCGCAGATTACCTACCGCTACGGCGGCTCCTCGCTGGACGGGCTCGACCTGCTTGGCGGTCCGTTCGTCGGCCTGGTCGTCTTCTTCTTGGTCTACATCGTGACCTCGATCTCGTTCCTGCGCGAGCGGTCGCTGGGCACGCTCGAGCGGCTGATGGCCTCGCCGCTGCGCCGCGGCGAGATCGTGGTCGGCTACATGCTCGGCTTCTCCGCGGTGGCCGTCGTCCAGTCGGTCGAGGTGCTCGTCTTCTCCCTGTGGGTGCTGCATATCTACAACGCGGGGAGCATCGCGCTCATCTTCGGGATCGAGCTGCTGCTCGCCCTGGCGGCGGTGAATCTGGGAATCTTCCTCTCCACCTTCGCGCGCAGCGAGTTCGAGGCGGTGCAGTTCATCCCGGCGGTGATCGCACCGCAGATGCTCCTCTCCGGGGTGATCGTTCCGGTCGCCTCCGAGCCGGGCTGGCTCCAGGTCGTATCCAATGTCCTGCCGCTCACCTACGCGGTCAACGGACTCCGGGCCGTGATGCTCGAAGGGGCGGGCCTGGGGTCGAACGGGGTGCTCCTCGACGTGGCAGTGCTGGCCGCCTTCTGCGTCGCCACCATCCTGGCCGCGGCCGCCACGCTGCGCCGCACGGTCGCCTGAGACACAACCTCAGGCCTTGATCCGGCTCCCCTCGGGGTCGAAGATCGGCTCGGCGCTGACCGTGCAGCCGACCCACTCGCCGAAGATCTCGACCTCGCCGCGTTGGCCCGCCTCCACGGCCGACGACGGCAGGTACGCAAACGCGATCGAGCGCTCGACGGCGAAGCCGTAGCCGCCTGAGGTGACGCGGCCCACGATCTGCCCCTCGACGCGCACCGGCTCGTTTCCCAGCGCCACGGAACGCGGGTCGTCGATGACCAGGCACGCAAGGCGCTTCCGCGGCCCCGACTCCCTGGCGGCGACGAGCGCATCGCGACCGATGAAGTCGCCCTTCCCCAGCCGCACCGCGAAGCCGAGCCCCGCCTCGTACGGCGTCTCTTCCGGGGTGATGTCGCTCGACCAGACCCGGTAGCCCTTCTCGAGGCGCAGGCTGTCGATGGCCCGATACCCTCCGGCCAGCATCCCCATCGGCCGTCCCGCCTCCCAAAGCGTGTCCCACAGCTGCACCCCGTACTCCATCGGGCAGTAGAGCTCCCACCCGAGCTCGCCGACGTAGGTGACCCGCATCGCGGTGACCGGGACGAGCCCCACCGAGATCTCGCGGCTGGTCATGTACGGGAAGGCCTCGTTGCCGAGGTCATCGGTCGTGGTCGACTGCACGATCTGCCTCGCCACCGGCCCCCAGATGCCGATGCAGGCCAGCGACGAGGTCATGTCGCGGACCGTCACGCTCCCGTCATCGGGCGCGTGCTTCCGGATCCAGCCCAGGTCGTGGTTGCCGAAGGCGGTACCCGTGACGATGAAGAAGCGCTCCTCGCCCAGGCGGGTGACGGTGAAGTCGCACTCGATCCCTCCACGCCGGTTGAGCATCTGGGTGTACGTGATCCGGCCGACCGGGCGATCCATCTCGTTGTCGGCGAGGCGCTGGAGGAAGGCCAGCGCACCCGCCCCGGTCACCTCGATCTTGGCAAAGCTCGTCTCGTCATAGAGCGCGGCGGCGTTGCGCGTGGCGAGCGCCTCGGCGCCGATCGCCGGCGACCAGTGCTGCCCGGCCCAGCCCCGCGGGCGGAGCGACTCGTCGCCGGCCGCGGCATTCGACTCGAACCAGTTGGGCCGCTCCCAGCCCGACTTTTCGCCGAAGGCGCAGCCGAGCTCGGCGAGCCGCCCGTAGGTTGGGGAGAGGCGCAGCGGCCGCCCCGACTGCCGTTCCTCGTTGGGGTAGTGGATGTCGTAATAGGTCGCGTAATTCTCGTGTGAGCGGGCGAGGGTAAAGGCGCGCGAGCGGTACTGCGCCCCGAAGCGGCGGATGTCCATCTTCCACAGGTCCAGCTCCGGCTCCCCGTCGACGATCCACTGAGCCATCTGGCGCCCCATGCCGCCGGCGCCGGCGATGCCGTGGGCGCTGAAGCCGGCCGCCACGAAGAAGCCACGCACCGCCGACTCGCCGAGGATGAACTCGTTGTCCGGGGTGAACCCCTCGGGGCCGTTGATCAGCTTCGTGATCCCGGCGTCGTGCATGGCCGGCACGCGCCGGACCGCCCCGTCGCTGATCTCCTCGAAGCGTGGCCAGTCGGGGGCGAGCAGCTTGCCGTTGAAGTCGGGCGGGATCCCGTCGAGCGACCAGGCGGCCGGGTTCCGCTCGTAGCCGCCCATCACCAGGCCACGAACCTCGGGGCGGAAGTAGACGAGGTTGTCCGGGTCGCGGAGCTGCGGCATGTCCGGCGTCACCCCGTCGATCGGCTCGGTGACCAGGTACTGGTGGGCGAACGGGATGATCGGGACGGTGATCCCCGCCATGCGCCCGACCTCCGGGGCAAACATGCCGGCCGCGTTGACCACCACCTCGGCGACGATCTCGCCCCGGTCGGTGGTTACGCCGGTCACGCGCCCGCGCTCGACGCCGATCCCCGTCACCCGGGTCCGCGGCAGGATCGTCGCGCCGCGGCTCCGCGCACCCGCGGCCAGCGCCTGCGTCAGGCCGCTCGGGTCGAGGTAGCCGTCGGTCGGCAGCCAGGCGGCGCCGAGGACCCCGTCGGTCACCATCAGCGAGAAGAGGCGCCGCGCCTCCTCGGCGCTCACCAGCTCCATCGGCAGACCGTAGGACTTGGCCCATCCGGCCTGGCGGCGCAGCTCCTCCATCCGCTCTGCGCTGGCGGCAAGTCGGAGCGAGCCGACCTCCCGCCAGCCGGGGTCGACCCCGGTCTCGGCAGCGAGGGCACGATAGGTGGCGACGCTGTCGACCATCATCCGGGTGAGCGTCGGAGCTGATCGCAGCTGGCCCACCAGGCCGGCGGAGTGGAAGGTCGAGCCGCTCGTCAGCTCGGACCGATCGAGCAGGACGACATCACTCCAGCCCAGCGCCGTCAGGTGGTAGGCGATCGCCGCGCCGCCGACGCCTCCCCCGATGATCACGCAGCGCGCGTGCGCCGGAACGCCGCGCTCAGCCACCCGCCGCCTCGTGCAGCTGCACCTCGAAGCCGAAACCGGTGGCGTTGTGCAGCAGCCGCTCGAAATGCTCGTCGGCATACTCGACGAAGTCGACGTCGAGGGTGCTGATCCCCTGCTGGAGGACGCCCCACATCGCCTCGCGGAAGTCGGAGACGATCCGCATCAGGCTGAGCCGCGCCAGGTGGGCGGCGCGCACCTCGCCTTCGTAGGCTTCGAGCAGGATCGTGTCCTCGTCCGGGGTCAGGTCGTGGTTGACGCTGAAGTTGCCGAGGTCGAAGAACGGGTCGCCCATCCCGGCGTACTCCCAGTCCACGATCCGGATCCGCTGGCCGTCGTCGATGAAGTTCGCGTTGAGCAGGTCGTTGTGGCAGGGGAGCAGCTCGATCGGGGCCTCCAGCAGCGCGCGCTCGATCCGGCGCCCCACGGCATGCGCCGCGTCCCAGGCGCCGGGGCGCGGCACGCCCCGTGACGTGGCGAGGGCGAGGTAGGCCTCCACGATCCGCAGCGGGACGAAGAGGCCGGGGATCGCCGGGCCGCCGTGGATGCGGCGGATCGAGTCAGCGACGCGGCGCAGCGTCTCGGGCTCGTGCACCTGCTCCAGGCTCACCGGCTCCCCGACGATGAAGCGCGTGACGAGGTAGCCCTCGGGGCGGATGAAGGCGGTCACCTCCGGACCGATGCCGACCCCCGCTGCCGCGACGGTGGCCGCGTGCTCGACCTCGCGGCTGATCCCCAGCAGGTGGGTGTCGTTGCCGGCCAGGCGAATGACGTACCGCTCGCCCGTCGCGGTGACGGTGATCTGGAAGTTGCGGTTGGTGATCCCGCCCGAGAGGGCGGTGAGGGTCAGCTCGCGGCCGGCCGTCTCCGGGACGCGCTGGAGTGCCGCGACGAGCTGGTCGTGCAGCTCCCCACGCAGCTCCTCGGCTGGTTCGTCGGTCACGGCTCGGCTCCTCTGGGTGCCGGACAAGATAGGCGAGCGGCCCGGCGCCGGGGCGCCGAGCCGCTCAGTCGTGGGAGGGATGCCCGCGGGGCTAAGCGATCATCGCCTCCCCGGTGGCGAGATCGGCCTCGACGCGATCCTCTCGCCCACGCTGGACGAGCAGGTAGTAGACGAGGCCCACGACGAAGACCAGGCCAACGAGCGTCTCGAAGACCGGCCAGGAGGGAAGCCCTTTCAGGATGTTCGCGGACCCGTCGGCATTCTTGCCGAAGGCCAGGAAGGTGTTGATGAAGGGGTTCGACCAGGTGTTGCGCAGGTCGTTCCCGAAGACGCCGAAGATCGGGCTGGTCCAGATCCCGATGTTGATCACCATCAGCCCGCCCCAGACCAGGGCGAGGAAGTTGATGACCGTTCCCCAGCCCTTGAGGCTGAACCACGCGTCCTTGTGCGGCCATCCCTTCTGGCGCGCGACGAAGACGCCGAGATTGCACATGAAGTAGCTGATGTAGATCATCCCGGTCGCTGCGATCGCCAGGTAGATGGAGGCGAGCGCACCCATCACCAGGAGCGGAACCGCGCCCAGGATGCCCACCGCCACGGCCGCGTTGGCCGGGGTGCGGAAGGTTGGGCTGACGTGGGCCCACGCACCGCCGAAGGGCAGCCGTCGGTCTCGTCCCATGGAGAACATGAGGCGGACCGTTGCGCCCTGGATCGCCAGGGTGCACACGTAGACCGCGATCAGGATCATGACCAGGTACAGGTCGCCCAACGTTGTAAAGCCGAGGCTGAACGTCAGGTTCTGCTTGATGGTCGTCGCGATCGGGAAGCCGAACGCCTGGCCCTCGGCGACGGCCTTGCCGACGTCCTGGAAGGAGAGCGTTACGGCGAGCAGGAAGATGCCGCCGACCAACCCGGAGAGCCAGATCGCCGACAGGACGCCGCGCGGCGCCTGGCGGCCCGCGTCCACGGTCTCCTCGCCGAAGGTGCCCGCCGTGTCGAAGCCGTAGACCACGAAGAGGGCCATGAACATGCCGACCAGGAAGATCGGCAGGTAGCCCTGCGCCTGGTTAGCCGTGTACGACGTGTCGAACAGGATCGCCGGCGACTGGTGATGGGCAAAGATCAGGAGGATCAGTGCGAACACGACCATGCCCAAGATCTCAGCGGCAACGCCAATGTTGTTGATCAGGGCGAGGAGGCGGACCCCCTCGATGTTGATCAGGGTCGTCGTCAGCAGTGCGGTTAGGCCGACGAATTGCCACATGTCGAGGAACGGGATGGGTGACTTGCTCGCCAGGTCGAAGCCCATGATCGTGGAGAGCACGAGCGGCACCGTCGCCGCGACGGCGGTGACGGTGACCACGCCTGCCCAGAAGTAGATCCAGCCGGTGAACCAGCCGAGTGTCTTGTTCGAGAGGCGCTTCGACCACTGGTAGATCGACCCGGCCACGGGGAAGTGGCTCGACAGCTCGGCGAAATTCAGTGCGACGAAGGTCTGTCCCAGGATGACGAGGGGCCATGCCCAGAAGATCGCAGGACCCCCGACGCCGAAGGCCACCGCCTGGTTCGTGAAGGTGCCGGTGGAGACGCTGATGTAGCTGAAGGCGACGGCGAAGTTCGAGATGAACCCGAGCGATCGCCTGAGCTCGGGCTTGATACCGAGCGATCGCAGGTGCGCGTCGTCGCGCGCGATCTGTTCGCCATGCGTGGGATCCGCGGTCAAGAGATCTCCTCCTTCTCCATCACACCGGTGGGGTGTGAGCCTCCGTCCGGGAGCGAGTCGCGGGAATCCATTGGCCGACGTCGCTTGGGCGGCCGTCAGCCAAGACGTCGGGCAGCATAGGAGCGCCTCGCGCGGCGCGTCAACGGGTTTTTTCGGGCTCCTCGGGCGCGGACTCGATCTGCCACAGGGACGCCGATGCGGGCCGTTCCAGCAGGTCGGCCGCGATGCGGCGGACCGCGGCGCGCTGCGGCTCGTAGGGGAGCAGCTCGAGTGCCGTGGTGACCGACCCCCAGCGCCAGTCGTCGTGCTCGTCGGACGGCACGGGGTCGATTCCGTCGGCCACCCGCACTGCGAACGGCACGATCGTCTCGACGGTGCCGCGCTGCCACTTGTAGAGGTCGAAGACCGCGTCCACGCCGAAGAGGGCCTCGGCCTCGAGGCCCGTCTCCTCTCGCAGCTCGCGGAGCGCGGTGAGGTGGGGCGCCTCGTCGGCCTCGATCCAGCCGGAGACCCCCTGCCAGAACGGCGGATCCTCGCTCTGGACCCTATGCATGAGCAGGAACTGCGCCTCGCCACCATGCATGCGGAAGGGCCAGACGTCGACGCCGGTCACGCGGTGGGGAGGCCAGCCAGTCACGCGCGTCGCGTTGTCGCTCACCGGCCGATTGTAGGAGCGCTCGTATCATCGGCCGATGAGCGAACGGCCGCGGATCGTGGTCACCCTCCACGGCCCCGAGCAGGCTGCCCTCGAAGAGCCGACGTGGGCCACCTTCGATGCGTACCTCGACGCCGTGCGGCTCGCCGGCGGCGAGCCGATCCCACTCGACCCCACCTCGTCCACCGAAGAGCGACGCGAGGCGTTCGCGGCGATGGACGGACTCCTCCTCCCCGGCGGCGCTGACCTCGACCCGTCCCTGTACGGGGAGCAGCCGCATCCGGCGGTGGCGGTCGAGGGGGTCCGCGACGACCTCGAGCGGGAGGCCTGGTCAGCCGCCCGTGGCAGCGGCACGCCGATCCTCGGCGTGTGCCGCGGCTTCCAGGCGATCAACGTCTTCTCCGGCGGGAGGCTCGTGCAGCACCTCGAGGGCCACGACAGCCCGACCTCGGCGCTGCACGCGCATCCGCTCCACCTCGACGCAGCCTCTCGCCTGGCGGGGATCCTGGGCGAGACGGACCCCCTCCTCCGCGCCGAGGTGAACTCCTACCACCACCAGGCCGTTCGCCCGGCCGACCTGGCTCCCGGGCTGGTGGCCTCGGGGATGGCGCCACACCCGGACGGCGACCTGGTGGAGGCCGTGGAGGCGGCGGATCGCGGCGACTGGCTCATCGGAGTCCAGTTCCACCCCGAGCGCCCGGAGTTCATCGGCCCGGAGTTTGACCGCCTGTGGCGCGCCTTCGTCGACGCCGCCCGCCTCAGGTCAGGTCGACGAAGACGTTCTTGACCTCGGTGTAGAGCTCCATGGCGTGCATGCCGAGCTCGCGCCCGATGCCGCTCATCTTGTAGCCGCCGAACGGCGCCTCGGTGTGGACGCTGCTGTTGGCGTTGACCGAGAGCACGCCGGCCTTGACCGCCTTCGCCACGCGCAGCGCCTTGCCGATGTCGCGGCTCCAGATCGAGCCGGAGAGGCCGTACGGCGTGTCGTTGGCGAGGCGGATCGCCTCCGCCTCGTCGCGGAACGGGATGATCGCCACCACCGGGCCGAAGATCTCCTCGCGCACGATGCGCATGCCCGTGTTCGCAGCGTCAAAGATCGTCGGCATCAGGTAGG
>JBGQKH010000004.1:0-51171 GCA_041499395.1 Candidatus Limnocylindria bacterium | reverse complement strand
CTGGATCCCGATCCCGCGCAGCTCCTTCACGGAGTGCTGGGTCGGCTTCGTCTTCAGCTCGCCGGTGGCACCGATCTGCGGCAGCCAGGTGACGTGCACGTAGAGCACGTTGCGGCGGCCGACGTCCTTGCGCATCTGGCGAATCGCCTCGAGGAACGGGAGCGACTCGATGTCGCCGACGGTGCCGCCCACCTCGACCACGACGACACCGTGGGAGGCGAGACCGCTGGTCGCGACCGATCCGGTCCCGTCGCGGGCGACCCGCGCGATGCGCTCCTTGATCTCGTTGGTGATGTGCGGGATGACCTGGACCGTGCCGCCCAGGTAGTCGCCGCGGCGCTCCTTGGCGATGACGCTCTGGTAGATCCGCCCCGTGGTGACGTTGCTCGCCTGGGAGAGGTTCTCGTCGATGAAGCGCTCGTAGTGCCCCAGGTCGAGGTCGGTCTCCGCGCCGTCATCGGTGACGAACACCTCGCCGTGCTGGTAGGGCGACATGGTGCCCGGGTCGATGTTGATGTACGGGTCGAGCTTGAGGATCGAAACGGGGATCCCGCGCGACTTGAGGAGGCGCCCGATGGAGGCGGCGGTGATGCCCTTGCCGAGCGAGGATGTGACGCCACCGGTCACAAAGACGTACTTCGGCATCGCTCGGCTCCTCTGCCTCGTGGCTCAAGCGCGCCTTTCGAGGGAACGCGCGAGCACGGACGCCAACGCCACACTCGGGAGGTCAGTCTAGCGCATCCGGGCAACCGGTCACCCGCACCGACGCGCGATGATAGGGAGCCATGCCCGCCGCGCTGCGCCTCATCCACCCCGCCCCGGCCGCGGCCGTCGTCGCCCTCTCCGCGGCGCTGGGCGCGATCCTGGCCGGCCAGGCCGGGCTGCCGATCGACGCGCGCTGGGCCTTCACGGTCCTTGCGGTGGCCGGCTCCCAGGTCTTCACCGGGGCCACGAACGACATCGCGGACCGCATCCGGGACGAGGCAGCGCGCCCGGAGAAGCCGATCCCTGCCGGGGAGCTGAGCCTCAACGCCGCGACCTGGATCGCCTCGATCGGGCTGGCCGTCCAGCTCGCCGCCTCGTGGCAGGTTGGGGCGCTGGCCCTGGCGTTGGGGGCGGCAGCGTCGGGCTCGGCCCTCGCCTATAACCTCTTCCTCTCTCGAACGCGGCTCTCCCCGCTCCCCTACCTGGTCAGCTTCGGCTTGCTGCCGGCCTGGATCGCCGCAGGCCTCGGCATTCCCCTCGAGCGGGTCCTGCCCGCGATCCCGCTGGTGGCGCCGTTCGCAGTGGCGGCCCACCTGGCCAACACGCTGCGGGACTTCGATGCCGACGCCGAGGGAGGCTCGCGCAGCATGGCCCAGCTGCTGGGCCGCCAGGCGAGCCGATGGATCGCGGCGGGGCTC
Source organism: Candidatus Limnocylindria bacterium (assembly GCA_041499395.1). GTDB lineage: Bacteria > Chloroflexota > Limnocylindria > QHBO01 > QHBO01 > CF-167. The sequence goes on along the minus strand of JBGQKH010000004.1, from coordinate 49,768 downwards.
GCGCTGGCGGTGGGGCTCGGCGTTGGCGGCGCGCTCCTGATCGGTGGTCGAGCGACGCCCGGGAGCGCGGGACTGGGCCTCATCGGCCTGCTGGCCATCGCCCAGGGCGCGCCGAACGAGCGGCGCCTCTGGTACGGGATCCTGGTGGCGGCGGTCTGCTGGACCGCTGCCTGGGCGCTGAGCACCGCCTAGACCGCGTCCTCGATCTCGAGGTCGTCGTCGTCGCCCTCTTCGGTCAGCTTCAACCAGACGAAGAGGCCAGCCAGGATCGTGAGCGGGATGATCACCATCGCGGCCAGGAGCGCTCCGATGGTGACGAAGAGGATCTTGAAGAGCTTCATGGGGTGGACCCTTACTGTCGCTGCTGTGGTGCTGCCGCGATCATACCGAGGATGTCTTCCTTGGTGAACTCGACGAGCTGGTGGCCCGCGGCAGCGGCGCCGGTCGCCGTGAGCAGGAGGCGCAGCACGAAGGCACCGTCCTGCTCGAACAGGAAGACGTCTCGCGGCTTTTGGCCGTCGAGGTAGGCGCCGATCACGCGCATCGCCTGCTCGTAGTAGTTGGAGATCTCGGCATGGGGCGTGGTCTGGGGGCCATCGGTGCGCTTGGCCTCCGCCGCGTCCATCAGCTTGCCGATCTCGTCGTCGGGCAGCTCGTGCGTCGTCTTGATCAGCATCCCCTCGGATTCGGTCCAGGCGCTGTCGCGCGGCAGGGCAAGCCCCTGGATGATGAATCCGGCATCGAGCTCGAGCAGGAGCAGCTCCTTGATCCGCTCGCGGTCGGCGAACGCGCCGATGCTGCGGAGCACCTCCTCCCAGTCCTGCCGCGGGCTCCCCTCGTAGATCCGCATGCGGCCTCCAGCTCGTGCGTCGCGGCCCGCTTCGCGGGCTGACAGGAGGATACCAGCACCCGCCCCGCGGAACCCTCAGGCGATGGCGTTTGCGGGCGGGTTCGCGAGCGCGACGGCGATGCGGGCCGCCATGCCGGCGTTGGCGACGATCAGGCCAATGTTGGTTCGCAGCGTCCGGCCGCCGGAGAGCTCTGCGACCCGGCCGAGCACGAACGGCGTGACCGATCCCCCGCGAAGCCCCCGAACGGCCGCCTCGGCGGTCGCGGTCACGATCCATCGGTCGACCTCCTCGGCGGGGATCGCGAGGTCCGCGGGTGGCGGCTGCACGAAGAGGACCCCGCCGGCACCGGGCAGGGAGAGGTGCAGCCGGATCAGCTCCGCCGCCCGCGTGGCCGAATCCACGCGATGCGGGACGCGGAGGCCGGAGCTCGTGCTGTAGAAGGCCGGCAGCTCGTCGGTGCCAAGGCCGATGACCGGAACCCGGCGCGTCTCGAGCAGCTCCAGCGTGGCGGGCATGTCGAGAATCGACTTCGCCCCGCTGCACACGACCGCGACCGGCGTCGCTGCAAGCTCCTCGATGTCGCTGCTGACGTCGAATGACATGGCGGCGCCACGGTGCACCCCGCCGATGCCCCCCGTCGCGAGGAGGCGAATCCCCGCCATCGCGGCGATCCGCATCGTGGCGCTGACGGTCGTCGAGGCGAGCTGCCCCGACCCGAGCAGTGGCGCGAGGTCGCGCGAGGCCGCATTGGCGGCTCCGCTCGATGGGTCCGCCAGGCGCTCGAGCAGCGCCAGGGGCGCACCGACGAGAAGCCGACCGGCGTCGACGGCCACCGTCGCGGGCACGGCACCCGCTTCGCGCACCGCCTGCTCGGCCGCCGTCGCCGTCTCGAGGTTGTGAGGCACCGGCAGCCCCTGGGCGATCAGGCTCGACTCGAGCGCCACCACGGGGCGCCCGGCGGCCAGGGCGCTGGCCACCTCGTCGGAGAGCCAGAGCGGCGCGCTGCCCATCATCTCCCGCCTCCCCGCTCGCCGGAGATGCGGCCCTGGGCGCCGAGGACCCGTGAGACGAGCCCCCCGGCGTGCGACCCGGCCTCCATCGCGGCGCGCAGCGTGGAGACGTCGGGCGGCCATGTGGCACCCAGCAGTGCCTTGATCAGCGCGGCGGCATAGGCGTCCCCGGCACCCGTCGCATCCACCATGGGAGTGGACGGATCCTGCGCGACGACCGACAGGGCAAAGCCGGGGCCGGCCGCCGCGGAGCCGGCGGCCCCGCCGGTCACCACCGCGATCGTCGCAGGGAAGGCACCGACGAGCGCGTCCGCGGCTGCGGCCACCGAGGGGAGCGGCAGATCGAGCAGCGCGGCCGCCTCCTCGCGGCCAAGGATCAGGAGGCCGACCCGCGCGGCCGTCAGCCGGTCGCGGACCCGCGCGGCCCGAGCCGCGTCGGGCGGGAGGGAACCACCTCCCGCACTGATCCGCGTGCTGCTCGGGAGCGATCGGAGCGCGGCGGCCATCGCATCGCCGGTGAGGTCATCGGCGAGGGGGTAGCCGGAGCAATGGACCCAGGCTGCCGCGTGGCATGCCGGCACGACCGCTGCGGGGTCCAGCGTGACGCGATCCGAGAGCATCGTGCGCTCGCCGGCGGCGTCGAGGAGCGCGACCACCGTGCCGCTGCGCGTGGACGTCATCCGGGCAACCTCCACGCCCTCGGAATCGAGGGCAGCCAGCAGGAGGCGACCAGCAGGGTCGTCGGCGATGGCGCTGGCGAGGCGAACCTCGACGCCTGCGCGCGCCAGCCGGACCGCCACGTTCGCTCCCTGCCCACCGGGAGCGATGCTGATGCCGGCGGGGACGTCGCCGCCGGGGCGGGGCGGCTCGTCGGCGCGGACCGTCACGTCCAGCGTCGTGTCGCCGACCACGGCGACGCTCATCGGCGTGCGATCACCATGGCTTGCGGCTGGCGTAGCCCTCGTCGGTGCCGTGCCAGAAGGCGACCGCCGGATCGGCCAGGCGCCAGCAGAGCCAGACCCGGGTGCCGTCGCGCTCGCTGGGGAAGTCGACCAGGCCCATCTCCATGTCGCGCAGCTCCACCCCGAGCTCGCCGAGGTGGAGGAGCAGGGTGCGCATCCCCTCGCGGATCTCGGCCACCTCCGCCTCGCGGCGGCCCTCCGCCGCCGCGCTCGCCGGATCGCCATTGCCGTCCAGCTGGCGGTGCATCTCGGCGTGCGACGCGTCGAGGCGGCGCTGCTCGACGGCCAGCTGGAGCAGCACGGCTCGCACCTGCGGAATGAGCGCGTTGGCCTGCTCGATGGTGTAGGTCAGCCGATCGGACGACATCGCCGCCCGATGGTAGCAGGGCCCTCCCCGAAAGCGCCTCTGCTAGGATCGCTCGCACTTCCACTGCGGGCCTGCTCCGCGCCGCGACGGCGCCCGCCATCGTTCGCAGGAGGGCATCGGCCATCACCGATGGCAGATGAGACGCGCCGCCATGGCGGCCACAACGACGAGGTCGTGCCGACCGGCCTCGACCCGTACACCGAATACGACGACTTCGACCTGCCGAGCTATGTGGGGCGGACCAGCTTCCAGAAGCTCCCGGAGATCGTCGACGGCGCGGCGCTGCGCGCCCGCCGGCCAGATGTGGCAATCGTCGGGGCGCCCTTCGACGACGGGGTGAGCCACCGGCCCGGGGCCCGATTCGGGCCGCGGGCGATCCGGGTCGCCACGTACCACTCGGGGACGCCCAACTCGCTCCAGCTCGGGATCCAGCCGTTCGAGTGGATCGACGTCGTCGATGCCGGGGACGCCCCGGTGGTGCCCGCCAATCTCGAGCGGGGGCACGCGGTGATCCGGCGCAAGGTGCTTGAGGTGGCGGAGGCGGGAGCGATCCCGATCGTCCTCGGCGGCGACCATTCGATCACCTTCCCGTCTGCTTCCGCAGTCGCGCAGGCGGTGGCTCCGCGACGGCTCGGGATGGTCCACTTCGATGCCCACGCGGACACCGCCAACAGCACCTGGGGCGTGCTCGGCTCGCACGGCACGCCGATGCGCCGGCTGATCGAATCCGGGGCGATCGAGGGGCGCAACTTCGTGCAGGTCGGGCTGCGCGGCTACTGGCCACCGCCCGAGACCCTGGAGTGGATGCGCCATCACGGTCTGCGGGTCCACTTCATGACCGAGATCGAGGAGCGCGGCGCGGAGGCCGTCGTCGCTGACGCGATCGCGGAGGCGCTCGACGGGCCGGAGCTGATCTACCTCTCGGTCGACATCGACGTCATCGATCCCGGGATGGCTCCCGGAACGGGAACGCCGGAGCCGGGCGGGATGCTCTCCCGGGAGCTGCTGCGGGCGATCCGCCAGATCGTGGGGACCGTCACCCTGGCCGGGATGGACGTGGTCGAGGTGGCTCCCGCCTACGACGTCAGCGAGATCACCGCGGCCGTCGCGCAGCGCTGCGTGATGGAGGCGATCAGCGCCCTCGCCGTTCGGCGGCGGGATGCGGGTGGCGCGCCCCGCCCAAGCGGACGCCTGCGCGACGGCTGAGGCCGCGACCTAGGGATTGACGGTGAAGGTCGCCTGGGCCACGGGGTCCCCGTTGCGGTCGACCCGGATCGTGTAGTTCCCGGGGTCGAGGCCCCCGAACTTGAACCGGGCCCAGCCATTGCACGAGGCGCCGCAGCCATTGGACCCGACCTTGCTCAGTGCGAGGCTGCCGGTGCCGACGCTCGCGCCCGTGGAATCGACGATGTTGACACCGATGGTGTCCGCGTCACTGCCCTTGCGCCAGCCGACCCACACCCAGAGCGAGCCGCCAGTCAGGGTCGACCCGCTCGAGTTGCAGCCGTCCTGGCTGGCCGGCTGCTCGGCGCACGGCTGGGTGCTCGCCGTGAATCCGTTGGCGACTGGGGTCGGACCACCGGATGCGGCGACCGAGGCGGGGGCCGATGGTGCGACCGACGGCTGAAGGCTCGCGCCAACCGAGGCGCTCGGTGCCGAGGAGACGAGGGGGCTCGGCGACGCCGAGGCCACCGGTGCACCCCCAAAGAGGCCCGCCATGAACGCGCCGACGCCGATCGCCAGCACCCCGAGCAGGACGAAGCCGCCGATGGCGAGCGGGCCCATCCCCGAGCCGCGCGGGTTCCACTCGTCGCCCGGGTCGCGATACTGATAGGGCTCCGCCGGCTCGTAGGGCTGCTGCGGCGCCGATGCGATCGGCGGTGGCGCCTGGAACGGCTCGACCGGCGGTAGAGCTGGAGCCGGCTTCCAGGGTGCCGGCTGCGGCGCCCGCGGCGCGGGAGCGGCGGGCGGGGGAGCCGCAGGCGTTGGGGGCGGCGGCTCGACCGGAGGTGGTTCCTGGGCGACCAGCGGCGCCGCCGGAACGATGGGTGGGGGCGCCATGATCGGCGGGGCTTCGTCGAATCCCGGGGCGGTGTTGTCGACCCGTGCCGCACCGACCTCCTCGACCGCTCCTCCGGGCAGGACGAGGTCGTCCTCCGGCTCGGGCTGGTACGGCCGATACGCCGAGGGAGCCTGCTCCTCGCCACCCACCTGCGATCCGCGGCGGAACGCGGCGTCACCCGGTCGATGCGAGCGCATCCGATCCTGGAGCTCCTCGCGGTCGAGGCCCCGCGGGCGGGCGCGCGCCGAATCCGGGATCGCCGTTCCGCACTGCGTGCAGAAGGTGGCCGGCGGGGTCGATCGATGGCAGGTCGGACAGCGGATCTGCCCGGGAAGGGGGCTCGACATACCGCCGCAGGGTACATGAGGCCGCCTGAGGTCCGCCACCGCGGGCCGGTCCCGCGCCTCCCGAAGAGCCGGCGGGTCGCCGACCAGTCGAGCTAGGCGCCGGGTCGCTTCCACTCGCTGCCGTCGGCAAAGCGCTCGCGCTTCCAGATCGGCAGCCGCTCCTTGATCGCCTCGATCACGAACCGATTCGCCTCGTACGCATCCGATCGATGCGGAGCCGCCGTCACGATCGCGACCGCAGCCTCCCCGATCGGCACGATGCCCACGCGATGGACCACGGCCACGGTCGCATCGGGCCAGCGCTGCTGCGCATCCGCGGCGATTGCGGCGAGCACGGCATCGGCCATCTCCGGGTACGCCTCGTACTCGAGCTCGCGGACCTCGCGCCCGTCATCGGCTCGATCTCGAGCCCGCCCCACGAAGGTCACCAGCGCCCCGTGCCCGGAGCCGACGACCGCCGCCTCGAGCGCGGCGACGTCGATCGCGGCCGGGGTCAACCCGCTCGGGCCGCCGCCGCTCACCGGCGGCAGGAAGGCCACCTGGTCGCCGTCGACGAGCGCTGTCTCCCAGCCGGCGTAGGCGCCGTTCCGCGCGGGGCGGACGTACCGGTGATGCGGCGTGAGCGCGGGGTACGCCGCCGCGAGCGTTGACCAAGCGTCGGCGATCGACGACCCGGCCGGCAGCATCAGCTCGGTGCGATCGAGCGCCAGCTCACGCAGGACGGCGAAGCAGCGGACCGAGACGCGCATCGGCACGCTCAGACCGGGACGCCGGTCAAGTACGCCAGGCTGGCGCCCGCGATCGAGCCGGCCATCACGAACGCCATGCCGATGTAGAGCAGGCCGGTGCTCGCCTGGAGGGAGGCGGCGCGGCTCGCCAGCAGGGCGAGGATGGTGATCCCGATCGGCAGCACGATGCCGACGACCAGCCGCAGCCAGGTGAGCCAGCCGATCGACCCACCGAGGGGAGCGGAGCCGACCGCGATCACCGCGATCGCGAAGGTGAGGACCTGGAGCGCGAGCGCACCGAGGAGGAGCCACATCATCCGGCGCAGCGGATCGGGGGAGAGCGTCGGCGTGACCAGGTACCAGTGGCCGAGCAGCATCGCCGCGCTGACAGCCCCGAGCGCAAGGGAGACGAGGATCAGCTGCGTCGTGAAGAGCGGCGCGGAGCGCGTCCCGCCGGCCGCGGCGAGGGCGCCGAGCGCCACCATCCCCGACGCTCCGGCGCCGAGCGCGAGGCCGCTCCGCGGCAGCCGCGCGATCGAGGCGACCAGGTACGCCAGCGTCAGGCCGGCCGCAATCCAGACCACACTGCGGCGCAGCCCCGCCGTCTGGTCGGCGACGGTGCCCACGGCGAGGTTCAGCTCGGAGAGGAGCAGGACGCCCGCGCAGAGCGCCAGGAGCCCCGCCATGAAGAGCCGATAGCCATGGGTCGTGCCACCCAGCAGCTCGGTCCCGCCGACGACCAGCAGCGTCCCCGACGTGAGGGTCGCCCAGAAGATCCAGTTGACGAAGGGGAGGGCCGCGAGCGCGCTGAGCGTCATCTGTTCAGCCTGGGGCCGAGAGGCTCCCGGAGAGGCCGATCTCGACCCATCCATCGGCACTGACCCGCACCGGAAAGACCTCGACCGGCTCGCTCGCCGGCAGCACCAGGGCCGCACCGGTCCGAATGTCGAAGCAGCCGCCGTGCCAGGCGCAGACGAGCACCTCGTCGCGCGGGTCGAAGCCCGCCTCCGAGAGCGGGAAGTCCTTGTGGGAGCAGTTGTTCTGGACCGCGTAGAACGACCCGGCGTGACGCACCAGGACAACCGGCCGCCCGTCGATCTCGACCGGGATCAGCTCCCCGTCGCGCAGCTCGCTCGCCGGCAGCACCCGCGCGTAGCGCAGGGCCCGGCCGGCCGGCGCCGCGGCAAGGTCGGCCACCTCGGACCTACAGCGGCCGCGCGAACGCCAGCAGGCGCGGCTCGGTCATGTCCTCGATCGACCAGCGCAGCCCCTCGCGACCGATCCCGGAGTCCTTCACGCCGCCGTACGGCATCGCGTCGGTGCGCCAGGTCGGGACGTCGTTGACGATCACGCCGCCGACCTCGAGCTCGTCGTGCGCGGCCAGCGTCCGCTCCAGGTCGTTGCTGAAGACGCCGCACTGCAGGCCGAACTGGCTGTCGTTGATCGCGGCCAGGCCGGCGGCGAAATCGCGGACCGGGAAGAGGTTGACAACGGGAGCGAACACCTCCTCGCCACAGACCCGGGCGTCCTTCGGCACGTCGACCAGCACTGTCGGGGGGTAGAAGAGGCCGTTCGGCTCGCCGCCGGTCAGCGCACGCGCGCCGCCGGCCAACGCCTCGCCGACCCACTCGTGGGTGCGCGCGACCGCCCTGGCGTCCACCATGGGGCCGAGGTCGGTGGCCGGGTCGAGGGGGCTCCCGACGTGCAGCTGGCGCACCGTCTCCACGAAGCGTCGCTGGAACTCCTCGAAGATCGCCTCGACGACGTAGATGCGCTGCACGCTGATGCAGACCTGACCGGCATAGGCGAACGCCCCGAACGCGAGGCGAGCCACGGCCCAGTCGAGGTCGGCCGTCTCGTCGACGATCGCGCCGGCGTTGCCACCCAGCTCCAGGACCACCTTCTTCTTCCCCGCTTCGGCCTTCATCTTCCAGCCGACCGACGGCGATCCGGTGAAGCTGAGGAGCTTGAACCGATCGTCGGCGACCATCCGATCGCCGGTCGGCCGATCCATGGGCAGGATCGAGACGGCGCCCTTCGGCAGGTTCGTCTCGGCCAGGTACTGCGCCACGCGCAGCATCACGAGCGGGTCCTTCGAGGGCGGCTTGAGCACGATGCTGCAGCCTGCGGCGATTGCCGGCGCGACCTTGTGCGCCGCCAGGTTCAGCGGGAAGTTGAATGGGCTGATCCCGGCGATGGGCCCGATCGGGTAGCGGCGCACGATCCCGCTTCGCCCGCGGTTGGCGGCGCTCCAGTCGAGCGGGAGCCACTCCCCGTTGATGCGCAGCGCCTCCTCCGCGGCGGTCCTGAAGGTGAGGGCGCCACGCGCGACCTCGCTCCGCGCGTCACGGATCGGCTTGCCGGACTCCCGGGAGAGCAGCTCGCCGAGCTCGTCCGCGTCCTGGCTGATGCGCTCCGCGACGTGGGCGAGGGCGTCGCGCCGTTCGTAGCTGGCGAGGCGTCGCGTGGCCCCAAAGGCGGCAACGGCCGCACGCGTTGCTGTCTCGAGCTCATCGGAGCCGGCCTGCCACGTCGTGGCGACCAGCTCCCCGGTCGCCGGGTCGCGCACCTCGAGCGGCGTCCCGGCGCGGACGAACTCGCCGGCGAGATAGATCGGGACCGTCTCGGAGCTCACCTGGGTGGTCACGGCGGCATTCTACGACCCGTCGAACGCGGCCACCGTCCGAAGGACAGCCCACGGAGATGCCGAACGGCCGAGCTCAGCTTCCGGCCGCTCCCGGTGGTTGGCGCGCTGGCCATTCTCATCGTCTTCCCCGTCGTGCATGCCCTCGGGAAGCTCCCGACCTACTTCGGCTACGTCATGCCCCGGATCCAGGCGTCCACCGGCTGGCGCAGCCGCGCGGTGGTCATCTGTGGCGTGATGCTCTCCCTGCAGCACGTCGCGCTGCCGCTCCTGGTCGATGGCGTCTGGCAAGCACTCATGTTTCTGCCGTTCGCCCTCTGGTTCGGCTTCATCATCAACCGCCGTCCGACCACGCTCCACTTCCTGGTGGTCGCGCACTTCCTTCTCGACTTCACCTTGCCGCTCTCGGTCCTGCTGATCTCCATCTGAGCGGCACGACCGGCAATGGTGCTCGGACCGCTGAGGGTCGGTCCCCCGTATCATCGGTCCGTGAACTCCCTCTACCTCCTGCTCGAGGTCTCGGCTGCCCTCTTCTTCGGCGGTGCGGCGCTGGCGGCGCTCCGCCGGGGCAGGCTCCCGTTCCTCGAGCTCATCTCGGCCGCCGCCTTCGGCATCCTGCTCGAGGAAGGCGATCAGCTCGTCTTCGAGACCTATCACTACTCGTCGAGCTGGATCCTGACCGTCGACCGGGCGCCGGTCGTGATCGGCCTCACCTGGGCGCTGATCATCGCCGGGGCCATGCGCCTGACCGATGCGCTGGGCGTTCGACGTCGCTACGCGCCCTTCGTCGATGCGGTCCTGGCGATCAGCCTCGACCTCGCCTTCGACGCGATCGCCATCCGGATGGGCCTCTGGACCTGGCGCGGCATCGGGCCGACCGAAGGATGGTTCGGGGTGCCGGCGGGCAACTACTACGCCTGGCTCTTCGTCACCCTCGCGTTCAGCGTGATGACGCGCTGGCTGCGGGACGCCTCCAGGAACCGCCCAGCCCGGGAATGGCTCCAGCTCGCCGTGCCGTTCCCGGCCTGGATCCTGCTCCTCGCCGGCCTGGTCCCGTTCAGCATCCTGCGTCCGCTGGTCGATCCTCACAAGGGTGGCGGGCTGTGGCTCTTCGGCGTAGCGATGGCCGCCTTCCTGGTCATCTCCGCCCGGGGTGTCTGGGGACCTGATCGGATCCGTCCCGACGGCGAAGGGCTCGCGATCCTCGACCTCTCCCTGGCGCTCGGCACGCGCGTCGCGATTGAGGGCTTCTTCCTGGTGGCGCTGGTGCTGATGGGTGGCGTGACCGCCTACCCGGTCCTGCTCGCCGTGGCGCTTCTCCTCCTCGCGGCCGAGGTTCCCCTCGGTCGCCTCGTGCACGGGCGGCATGCGCGCGCGCATGCTGAGGCGCGGCAGGCGATTGGCGAGGCCGCGCCCACCCGCGCCGGCAGCTACCGCTGACCTCGATGTCAGGGGCGTGGGCGGACATCGACTGGGAGGTCGCCACCGCCGAGTGCATCGAGCACCTTCGCGCGCTGATTCGGATCCCGAGCGTGAACCCGCCCGGCCTGGCCGATGGCGCGGCGGGCCGCGACTCGACCGGGGCCGAGACGGCCGCGGCGACCTACTGCGCCGAGGTGCTCGCCGCTGAGGGGATCGCGTCCGAGGTCCTCGAATCGGCCCCTGGACGCGGCTCGTGCTTCGCGCGCCTTCCCGCGACGGTGCGCGACCCGGAGCCACCGATCGTGCTCCTCTCCCACATCGACGTCGTCCCGGTCGACGCGGAGATGTGGAGCCGCGATCCATTCGCCGCTGACCTCGTCGATGGAGTGGTCTGGGGTCGTGGCGCGGTCGACATGAAGGACATGGTGGCGATGGAGCTGTCCGTGATGCTCGCCATGGGGCGGAGGAGCGGCGAGCGACGTCGGGACGTGATCTTCGCCGCGCTCGCCGACGAAGAGGCGGGCGGCGAGTTCGGGGCGATGCACTGGGTGAGCGCTCGCCCCGACCTCTTCGCAGATGCTCTTGGCCAACACGCGGCGGTGGCGCTCAACGAGGTGGGCGGCTACTCCATGACGGTCGGCGGTCAGCGGGTGTACTGCATCCAGGTCGCGGAGAAGGGGATCGCCTGGACCCGGATGAGATCGACCGGCATGACCGGCCACGGCTCGATGCCGCACCCGGACAACGCGGCCATCAAGCTGGCCCGGGCGGTGACCCTCGTGGCGGAAGCGGAGCACCCGGCCCGCCTGACCCCGGTGGTCGAGGGATTCATGGGCGCGCTCGGGCTTGACCCGGTCGTGTCACACATTCGCGCCGACGAGGAGGCCCTCGCGTTCGCAGCCCTCGACGCGATGGTCGACGACCCGGTCCTGCGGCGCTCCCTGCGCGCGATGCTGCGCGACACGGTCACCCCGAACATGATCCACGCGGGCAAGAAGATGAACGTCATCCCGGGCAGCGGCGAGGCGGAGATCGACGTGCGGACCCTGCCCGGCACGGATCAGCTGGCCCTGCTGGCGGAGATGCAGGCAGTGGTCGGAGCGCTGGCCACGGTCGAGCCAGTGATGCTGATGCCCGCCACCGAGTCGCCGAGCGACGCGGCGATCGTCGACCTGATGCGTACCGCCCTGCGCGATGCGGATCCCGAAGCGCTGGCTGCGCCGATGATGATCACCCCGGGCACCGACGCCAAGGCGATGGCCCTGCTCGGGATCCCGACCTACGGCTTCGCCCCGCTGCGGCTCGATGCCGAGGTCCCGTTCCTGTCGCTCTTCCACGGGCACGACGAGCGCGTCCCGGTCTCCGCGATCCGCTTCGGGCTGCCGGTGCTGTTCGAGGTGGTGAGCCGCTTCGTCGAGGCGGCGGGAGCACGCTGACCGGCCGCGCGAGGGGCCTCGGGCTATACTCGCGGCCAACTCAGCGACCACAGATGCGGATGACCGACCAGACCGATCCGACCGACGCGCCTCCCGAGCCGCGCGCGCACGCCTTCGTCTTCCCGGGGCAGGGCTCCCAGTACGTGGGGATGGGAAGCGCGCTGCTCGAACGCTCCCCCGCTGCCGCGGCCGTCATGGAGCGCGCGGACGCTGCCCTCGGCTTCCCGCTCTCGCGGCTCATCGCGGAGGGGCCGGCCGAGGAGCTCGACCTCACCGTGAACGCGCAGCCGGCGATCCTCGCGACCAGCGTTGCGTACCTGGAGGCGATGCGAGCCGAGGCGCGCGAGGCGGGCGTCGAGCTCGCTCCGCTACGCGTCGCGGGTCACTCGGCCGGCCAGTACGCGGCGGCCGTCGCGGCCGACGCGATCGACTTCGAGACGGCGATCGGGCTCGTCCGCGAGCGGGGGCGGATCATGCAGGAGCGCGGCATCGAGGGCGGCATGGGAGCGGTCATCGGCCTGACCGACGAGCAGGTGCACGAGGTCGTCGACGCGGCACGCGAGCATGGCGAGATCGGCATCGCAAACGCGAACGCCCCGGGCCAGATCGTCCTGTCGGGGGTGATCCCGGCGCTCGCCTTCGCGCTCGAGATGAGCAAGACGGTCGGCGCCCGCAAGGCGGTGCGCCTGACGGTGAGCGTGGCGAGCCACTCGCCGCTGATGCGCCGCGCGCGCGACGAGTTCAGCCAGATCCTGGCCAAGGTCCCGTTCCGCGAGCCGCGCGTGCCGATGCTCGGCAATGTGCACGCCACGGTGATCCGCACCGCCGACGGCCTCCGGAGAGAGCTCTCGGAGCACCTCGTCCACGGGGTGCAGTGGACCGAGACGATCCGGCGCATGGCGGCCGACGGGGTCACCGACTTCGTCGAGATCGGCCCCGGGCGCGTGCTCAGCGGGCTGATCAAGCGGATCGCTCCCGAGGCGACGACGCACCCCCTCGACGCGCCGGGCAACGGCGCGCTCTGGCTCCCCGGCTCGCTCGAGGCGACCGCGTGACCGCGCGCCGCGTCGTGGTGACGGGGCTCGGGGTCGTCTCGCCGGTCGGCATCGGTGCGGCGGCGTCCTGGGACGCGCTGGTCGCCGGGCGCTCGGGGATCGCCGATATCACCCTCTTCGACACGACCGACTACGAGATCCACGTCGCCGGCGAGGTGAAGGGCTTCGACGCCTCGCAGTACATGGACGGCAAGGACGTCAGGCGCCATGACCGCAACACGCACTTCGCGGTCGCCGCCGCGGGCGAGGCGCTGCGCGATGCCGGCCTGCTCAATGCCGACGGGATGCTCGACTCCGAGCAGGCCGATCCGGATCGCTTCGGGATGATCGTCGGCACCGCGATCGGCGGGATCGGGATGATCACGGACGGGCTGAACACCCTCCGCGACCGAGGTCCGGGTCGCGTCTCGCCCTTCCTGCTGCCGCACATGATCCCCGACGCGGCATCGGGGATGGTCGCCATCCAGTACGGGATCCGCGGTCCCAACATGGCGGTGGTGAGCGCCTGCGCGACCGGGGGCCATGCCATCGGCGAGGCGATGGAGACGATCGTGCGCGGCCAGGCCGACCTGATGCTGGGGGCAGGCACCGAGGCGGTGATCGTGCCGATCGCGTTCGCAGGCTTCGGCCAGATGAAGGCGCTCGGCTCCCCGATCGATCCCGACAGCGGCGCCTACGACCCGAAGATCGCCTCGCGCCCGTTCGACGCGACCCGCGACGGCTTCGTCGTGTCGGAGGGCTGCGCGGTGCTGGTGCTGGAGGAGATGGGCCACGCCCTCGGACGGGGTGCCCGGCCGATCGCCGAGGTGATCGGCTACGGCTCGAGCAACGATGCCTTCCACATGGCCGCCCCTGCGGAGCGGGGCGAGGGGAGCCAGCGTTCGATGCGCGCGGCCCTGGCACGGGCCGGGATCGGCCCGGAGGCGGTCGACTACATCAACGCCCACGGCACCAGCACGCCGCTCAACGACCGGTACGAGTCGGCCGCCATCGGCGCCGTCTTCGGAGAGCACGCGACGAAGCTGGCGGTCAGCTCCACCAAGAGCATGACCGGCCACATGATGGGCGCCGCCGGCGCCTTCGAGGCATTCGTCTGCGCCCGGGTCGTCCAGACCGGCTGCATCCCGCCGACGATCAACTACCGCCATCCCGATCCCGAGCTGACGCTCGACTACGTGCCGAACCAGGCTCGCCAGACCGATAGCCGTGTGGCCCTCTCCAACTCCATGGGCCTCGGCGGCCACAACAGCACCCTGATCCTGAGCCGGGTCGAGGCATAGCGGTCAGCCGATGAGCCGCGAGCACGGGCGCCGCGCGGTGGTGACGGGGCTGGGCGCCATCACCCCCATCGGCAACGATCCCGAGGCCTTCTGGCGCAGCCTCGTCGCCGGAACGAGCGGCATCGGGCCGATCACCGCCTACGACGCCTCCGCCGAGGAGGTTCGTATCGCGGCCGAGGTGAAGGGATTCGACCCCGCAACCTGGATCGACTTCAAGCAGGCGCGCCGGATGAGCCGCTTTTCGCAGTTCGCAGTGGCGGCCGCGGCCCAGGCGATCGAGGACGCCGGGCTCGTGGTCACTGATGCCAACCGGGACGAGATCGGGGTGATCGTCAACACCGGCGGGGGCGGGATCGGCGACGTTGCGCTCGGCGAGCGGGTCTTCCTGGAGCAGGGCGGGAAGCGGGTCAGCCCCTTCATGGTGCCGATGCTCTCCCCCTCGATGGCGGCCTGCCAGATCAGTATCCAGAACCGCCTGCGGGGCCCCGTGATGACCTCCGTCGCAGCCTGCGCCTCCGGCGTCCAGGCCTTGATCGATGCGCAGCGCCTGATCCAGCACGGCGACGTCGACGTCGTGCTGGCGGGCGGGACGGAGAGCGCCATCCTGCCGGTCGCCTTCGCGGCGCTCGCCAACATGGGTGCCCTCTCGAAGCGCAACGACGACCCGACCGGCGCCTCCCGCCCGTTCGACGCGAACCGCGACGGCTTCGTCTTCGGCGAGGGGGCGGCCGTCCTCGTCGTGGAGTCAGCCGAGCATGCCGAGCGACGGGGCGCTCGGATCATGGCCGAGGTGGCCGGCGGGGCGATGACCGGAGATGCCTTCCACATCAGTGCGCCGGACCCGAGCGGCGACGGCGCCGCGCGGGCCATGGTGCGGGCCCTCCGGGACGCGGGCGTCGCTCCCGAGGAGGTCGACTACGTCGTGGCCCATGGCACGAGCACGCCGCTCAACGACGCCACCGAGACGAAGGCGATCCACAGCGCGTTCGGGGCGCATGCCGCCCGCCTGGCGGTCAGCAGCAACAAGAGCATGATCGGCCACACCCTGGGCGCGGCCGGGGCCATCTCCGCCCTGGTGGCGGTCTGCTCCATCCGGGACGGGCTGATCCCGCCCACCGTCAACTACACGACGGCCGACCCGGCGTGTGACCTCGACTACGTCCCGAACAGGTCGCGCCAGGCGCCGGTCCGCACCGCGATCATCAACGGCTTTGGCTTCGGCGGTCAGAACGCGGTGGCAGTCTTCAGGCGCTACGAGGCGGCCGGCTAGCCTTCGCCGGGATCTCCGGTGACGTAGAGCTCCGGCTCGAAGCGCGGCCCGTGCCCCGGCAGCGAGGCGACCCAGTCGCGCAGCGCGCTCTCGGCGGTGGTGAAGGCCAGCTCGCCCCAGGGGATCTCCTCGGGTTCGAAGGCGCGCACCTCGGTAGTCTCGACCCCGGGGAGCGCCTCGCCGCCGACGACGTCGGCCTCGTAGATGAGCGTCACCACCCCGGCATAGGGCCGCGAGTAGGCACCGATCAGCCGACCAACCTCGACCCGCAGCTGCGTCTCCTCCTCGGTCTCGCGGCGCGCCCCTTCCTGCGCCGCCTCGCCGACCTCCAGGTAGCCGCCCGGGTAGGTCCAGCGCCCGGCGCCCGGCTCGATGGAGCGGCGCGCGAGGTAGACCCGGCCGTCGCGCACCGGCAGCGTCCCCACCACGAGTCGTGGATTCCGCCACGTGACGTGCCCGCTGGGGCAGACCAGGCGCGGTCGGTGGTCCTCCTCGAGGACGCGGTGGACAAGTGCCTGGCCGCAGGCCGGACAGTAGGCCGGCTCCTCGCCGAGTGTGAGTGGATAGCCCTCCCCGACGTCGCGCTGCGGCATGCCTCGAATGCTAGACCGGCAATGGCAGAATGCGCAGACCTGTGACCGCCGCAGCCGCCGCCCTCCCCGCCCCGCCATCGCCGTACGCCGTCCTGCGCAACCGGTCCTTCCGGAGGATCTGGACGGCGCAGCTGGTCTCGACGGTCGGCGACGCGCTCACCAGCCTGGCCGCCGGGATCATCGTCTACGAGCGAACCGGATCGGTCGCGAGCGTGGGGCTGATGTTGATGGCCACCGCGGTCCCGACGCTCGTCGTGGGCCTCATCGCCGGGGTCGTCGTCGACCGCTTCGATCGGAAGAGGATCATGGTCGCCTCCGACCTGATCCGCGCCGGCCTGGTGGCGACCCTGCCGTTTCTGCTCGCCTCGACCGGAAGCGTGATCTGGCTCTACGTCGTCGTGATGCTCTCGTCATCGGTCACCCAGTTCTTCTCACCCGCGAACGAGAGCGTCCTTCCGGAGATCGCATCCGAGGAGGAGCTCGGGGCCGCCAACGCGATCATGGCCATAGCCCAGTTCGGGTCGACGGCGGTCGGCTTCGCAGCGGCGGGGTTCCTGGCGACGACGAAGTCGATCGAGCTGGTCTTCTACATCGACTCGTCCACCTTCCTCTTCTCGTCGCTGATGATCAGCCTCGTCAAGGTCGCCAAGCTCGAGGTCACCGAGCACACCACCCTCGGCGAGCAGATCCGCAACATCGGCTATGGCGCGAAGTTCATCTGGAAGACGCCGATCCTGCGCAGCCTGAACATCGTCCGGGTGCCGGTGCTGATCGCCTTCGGCATGCAGAACGTGCTGCTGCTGCCGTTCGCCCACCAGGTGCTGAAGGCCGACGACTTCCAGTACGGCCTCCAGGAGGGTCTCACCTCGGTCGGCTTCGTGATCGGGAGCCTGGCCATGGCCCGCCTCGCCGATCGCCTGCGGGAGGGCCAGTGGCTCGTCCTCTCCTTCGTCGCGATGGGGGTGATGGGCCTCGCGTACGCGCTGCAGTCGATGGTCTGGGTGGCGATCGCGCTGATCGCCGTCTCCGGGGCGATGAACGCCCCCTCGTTCGTGGCCGGGCGGCTCATCAACCAGCGCAACACGCCGCGCGAGGCTCGCGGCCGCGTCTTCTCCACTTCGTACGTGCTGCGCGACGTCGTGTACCTGTCGGGCATGGCGCTGGCCGGCCTCGCGGACATTTTCGACGTGCGGCTGCTGTTTGTGCTCAGCTCGCTGGTGGTGATCGGGGCCGGCCTGATCGCGGCCGTGCTGCCGGGCCTCGGCCTCCCGGCGGCCGAATGGCGTCGCGCGATGAGCCTGCTGCGAGGGGCCGCCACAGCGCCGGGCCTGGCGATCGGTCGCGCACCCACCGCGGCCGACCTTGAGGCGCTCGGCAGCTACCTGCCGGCCCTCTCCGGACTCACCCCGCGCGACCGGGACACGATCGTGTCGCGCGGCCGCATCCGCGAGGCCGCGACCGGGACCGCCGTGATGCGCGTCGGCGACAAGGGCGAGGCCGCTTTCTTCGTCCTCTCCGGGAAGCTCGTGGCGGGCGTCGCGGGCGAAGGCGAATCGCGGCGCACGCTGTCGAACATGGGCCCCGGCGAGATCGTGGGCGAGATCGCGACCCTTACCGGCAGCCCGCGCACCGCCGACGTGGTCGCGGAGGAACCGTCGACGCTGCTCGAGATCCCCGGCGACGTCCTGCGGCAGCTGATGTCGGCGCCCGCCTTCGGCCAGCTGGTGCTGAGCAAGATGAGCGAGCGGCTGGCGCGCTCGGCGAGCATCGCCGACCTGCCGCGGTTCGGCGGCCAGGACCGCGCCACGCTGCGCCGGCTGAATCGCGAGGCGGAGGCGGCCGGCACCTCGGCGGAGGCAGCGGTCCAGGCTTCGTAGATGCACCCGATCCGCCTCTACAACTCGCTCACCCGCCAGGTCGAGACGCTCGAGCCGATCCAGCCCGGGCGCGTCACGATCTACACCTGCGGCAGCACGGTGTACCGCTACGCCCACATCGGCAATCTGCGGACCTACCTCTTCGGCGACCTGCTGCGTCGGACCCTCGGCTACCTGGGGTACGAGGTCCGGTACGTCAAGAACATCACCGACGTCGGGCATATGCGCCACGACCTCACCGACACCGGCGAGGACCGCATGGAGCAGGCCGCCCTCGACGAGGGGAAGAGCCCCGCGGAGATCGCCGACTTCTACACGGCCGCCTGGCTCGAGGACGAGCGGCTGATCAACATCCTGCCGGCCGACGTGATGCCGAAGGCGACCGACCACATCGCCGAGATGATCGCGATCATCGAGGCCCTCCTGGCACGCGGCCTGGCATATCGGGTCGATGGCAACGTCTACTACGAGGTCGGCGCGTTCCCCGGCTACGGCAGGCTCTCAGGGCAGCGGGTCGAGGCCACCGAGGCGGGGCACCGGGTCGAGGTCGAAGCCGACAAGCGCAGCCCGCAGGACTTCGCGCTCTGGAAGGCGGCTGAGCCGGGCCGGGTCATGAACTGGCCGTCGCCGTGGGGGCTCGGCTTCCCGGGATGGCACATCGAATGCTCGGCGATGAGCATGAAGTACCTCGGCGAGCGGTTCGACGTCCACACCGGCGGGATCGACCTGAAGTTCCCTCACCACGAGGACGAGATCGCCCAGGGCGACGGGGCGACCGGCCACCGCGTCGTGAACCTCTGGATGCACGGCGAGTTCCTGACCCTCGACGACGCCAAGATGGCGAAGAGCGCCGGGAACATCATCCGGGTCAGCGACTTGCCCTCCAAGGGCTTCCAGCCGCTCGACTTCCGCTACCTCGCCCTCCAGGCGCACTACCGCTCGAAGCTCGACTTCACCGAGGCGGCCATGCACGCGGCGGCGGCGGGGCTTCGCCGGCTGCGGCGCGCCGCCACGGGCGATGCGGACGAGCCGGTCGACCTGACCGCCGAGCCGATGGCTCGCTACCGCGGGCAGTTCGACGATGCGGTCGCGGATGACCTGGCCATGCCGCGAGCGCTGGCCACGGCCCACGAGGTCGCGTCGGCGTCCGACCTGACCGATCGCCAGCGTCGAGCGCTGCTCCTCGCCTTCGACCGGGTGCTCGCGCTCGACCTTGGAGTTGCCTCGCCGGAGGAGGCGCCGCTCCCCGAGGGCGTCGCCGACCTGCTGGCACGACGGGCCGCCGCGCGAGCCGAGAAGGACTGGGGCACTGCCGACGCGCTCCGCGATCAGCTCGCCGCGATGGGGGTCGACGTCAAGGACACGCCAGGGGGCCAGGAGATCGTGGTCCGGCGCTCGTAGGGCGGACGGAACCCAGGTCAGCCGTGCATGCCCGCCGTCGGCGCGAGAAGCGCCGGCAGGTCGGCGATCAGCTTGGAGCGCGCCATCATCGGGGCGAGTCCGGCTGACCGCGCCGCGGCATGGGCTTCCAGGTCCACGTGCGGTCCGAAGAGCAGGACGCGGGGACGAGCAGTTTCCGGTGCGGCGGCGCACCACTCGGCGATCTGCCGGCCCCAGTCCGCCGCTCGATCATCCCAGTCGACCAGGAGGAGTCCGAGCTGCCCGGCCGGCGGCAGAGCAGCCGGATCGTCGACCCGGGTGAACGGCACGCCTGCACGCTCCGCCGCCGCGGCGATCCGCGAGGCGATCATCAGGTTGCGACCAAGGAGCGCGACCGTCACTCGGCGAGCATCGGCTCCGCATCAAGGGCGTGGACCGGGGGCGGGTGCGCGCCGTTGCCATTCGCGGCGGTGAGCGGCAGGCCGTCGATCACGTACCGCGCGATCCGCATCGGGAAGATCCCGACCACGACCGGAGCTCGCACCTCGACCGATAGCTGGAGGCCGATCTCGTCGCGCAGCCAGAGCTCCTGGAGCTTCGACGCCTCGCGATCCGGGAGGCCGACCCAGGCGACCGTCCCGTCTCGCTCGAGGCGCGACATGGCATCGGGCTGGTCGAGGACGAAGCGCCGTCGCAGCTCCGCGATGGCGACGTACGGCCGGGAGCTGATGAAGCGCCGCAGGCTCGAGGTGCTCGGGCGCTTGTTGGCGGTCATGCGCGGGCAACCATGGTCCGTCGGAGTCTAGCGCTCCCCCGGCGGGGGCGCTGATCGGCGCCTAACCGGCTCGCCCGTGACCCCAGCCGCGGGCCCGCTCCACCGCGCGGCGGATCAACCGCTTGCCCGGCACCGGTTCCGCCAGGGGACCGTCGAGGTCGTCGTCGGCCGGATAGGCGCGCAGGTCGAGCCGAACCTCCCCGACCCCCGCGGGATGGATGTCGGTCCCGTCGATGCGGACCGTCGGGGAGCCGGGGAAGGCGAGCAGCTCGGCGTCGGCCACCGAGTTGACGGAGATCATCTGGATCGGCGTCTCGAACGCGTCCTCGGTGAGCACCTCGACGAGGCGCTGGCGCGCGGTCATGTAGTGCGGGTCGCCGTCCCAGTAGAGCAGCTCGACGCGCATCGGCCCCTACGCGTAGGTGAAGAAGCCGACCACGCAGAAGAGAGCGACCAGCACGAGGATGCCCGCCACGATGAGGCGCCGGCGCTCGGCCTGGGTCAGGCCGCGCTGGGCCGGCCGCTCGGCGCGCCCGCGCCAGGCGAGGTACCGCTCTGCGTTCAGGTCGCGCACCTGGCGCGCGCGCGACTGCCGCCAGGTCCGCCAGCCGGCGAGATAGCTGCCGGCGGCGGCCAGCAGCGCGCCCGCGAGCCAGGCCCAGCTGCTCACGGAGAGCCGATCCCTGCCGCCTGCGCGTCGACCAGCCAGACGGTCGATCGCGCGCGAACGAGCGCCGCCGGAAGCGCGCCGGATGCGGAGCGCACCGACCGCAACGGCCCCGCCTTGTCGGCCCCGATCACGACGAAGAGCACCGAGCGGGCGGCGTTGACGATCGGCAGTGTGAGCGTCATCCGCCACACGGCGGGCCCCGGAGCCCAGGTCGTCACCACCCAGCGATGCCGTTCCTCGAGGGCCGTCGAGCCGGGGAAGAGGGAGGCGGTGTGCCCGTCGCGACCCATCCCCAGCCAGATGAGGTCGAAGGCCGGGGGCTTCCGGTCGTCCGGCGAGGTATCAAAGGCCCGAGCGATCTGCGCCTGGTAGCGGCTCGCCTCGCGCTCCCGCTCCGGCAGGTCGGCCGCCATGCGGTGCACGGCACTCTGCCGCAGGCCGGGGAGGCGATCGAAGAGCAGCTCCCGCGCAGCGCCGTAGTTCGACTCGGGGTTGTCGGGCGGGACGCAGCGCTCGTCGCCCCAGAAGAACTCGACGCGCGACCAGTCGACCGCTGCGACCCGGGGCGGCGCGGCGAGCAGGGAATACACCGGGCGCGGCGTCGAGCCGCCCGAGAGCGCGATCCGGAAGCGGCCGCGACGGCGGATCGCGTTGCGGGCGGCGGCCACGACCCGGTCGGCCGCCGCCTCGGCAACCGCCTCCGGCGTGGGCAGGACGATGAACCGCCTCACCCGGCCAGGTCCACCTGCCGGGCCGCCGCGAGGAAGACCGCTGCCGCGCGCACGGCGGCCTCGTAGACCGGATCGTGGGCATGGCTCACCAGGTCGGCGGAGAGCAGCTCGGACTCGGTCGACTGCTCCATCGGCATCCGGCGCAACAGGGCGGTCATGCCGTCCGCGTTCGACGCCACCACGGCCTCATCGACCGAGCGCTCGATGATGAACTCCGCGGCTCCCGTCTCGCCGTGCGCGCGGAGGCGGACCGAGAGCAGTTCGCCGGGGGTCAGGGCATCAGTCTGCACAGGCTCGACCAGGAGGTCGACCATCTGGTAGCGACCCTCGAGCGTCAGACGCAGGCGACCCTCGGCCAGCGGCTCGCTCGTGGAATGGCGACGCCAGTCGAGGCGCGACGCGATCCAGCCGGCGTAGAGCACCGGCCCCGCCAGCGGCGAGTTGACGAGGGGCACGAGCTGCCCACGGGTCGGACGCCGAGGCCGGCGCCGCCGTCCCGCCGGAGCGACCGCGTACCGAATCGCGAGGCGGCTCAGGTTGGGGAGGTAGCGGCGGAAGCGCGGGGCGTCGAAGAACTCGGCGGTCAGCTCCTGCCACCAGCCGAGGCGCCGCCAGGCGAGGTCACCCACGCCGCTCCGGCGCCGCAGGGTCGTGAGGCGCCGCAGCCCGCGCAGCAGGTCGACGAACTCGTCGCTGTCGACGACGACCCGGTCGCTCATCTCGACCAGCTGGTCGAAGATCGGGTCGGCGAAGGGTGGGTCGCCGGGCCACCAGACGAGGGTCGGCAGGTCGTGGATCAGGAGCGGCGCCACGACGCCCGCCAGGTGCTCGGCCGCCTCGCCCCGCACCGTCAGCACGACCACCTCGTAGCAGATCGGCGCGGTGGCGTCGGGAGACCGATGGCAGTGGGCGGTGATCCCGGCGCTGAGCGCCGGCCCATCGGCGCGTGGGTCGGCCACGAGCACGATCGCCCGCGACGGGTGGCGCACCCCGAGCCCGATCATCGTCTCGACCACGCGGGCAGCCTCCTGCTCGTCGGGCACCATCACGATCAGGTTCAGCACCGAGGCGCGGGAGTGGCTGAGCCCCTTCTCGGTGACGGTGAGGTCGTCGCCCCGTGGCTGATCGGTCCAGAGGCGCGCGAGGTGTCCAGCGATTGCCTCGACGCTCGTGTCGTGCTCGACCCAGGGCTCAGTGACGGTCGAGTCCGCGTCCCCGAACTGCATCAGGCGGCGGTGCATCGCCAGCGCCCGCTTCGCCGCGGTCGCTCGATTCACGAGCGTCGCCAGCTCCGTCCGTCGTGCTCGAGCAGCTCGTCCGCGGCGGCGGGGCCCCAGCTGCCGGCCGGGTACAGGTGCAGCCGCCCGCCCTCGCCCGCCGCCCACGCGTCGAGGATCGGGTCGAGGATCTCCCATGCCCGTTCGACTTCGTCGTCGCGGGTGAAGAGCGAGGCGTCGCCGACCATGCAGTCGAGGAGGAGCGTCTCGTACGCGTCGGGCGAGTCGACCGCGAACGACGAGCCGTAGCGGAAGTCCATGTTGACGCCGCGGATCTGGAGCCCGGGCCCGGGAACCTTGGCCCCGAAGCGGAGGAGGATCCCCTCGTCGGGCTGGACGCGGATCGCCAGGATGTTCGGCTCCATCGGCGGGGCGCCGGCCCGCGAGAAGAGCGCCAGCGGCGCCTGCTTGAACTGCACCGCGATCTCGGTCACCCGCGTCGCGAGCGCCTTCCCGGTGCGGATGTAGAACGGGACCCCGGCCCAGCGCCACGACTCGATCGCCAGCTTCAGCGCGACGTAGGTCTCTTGCTCGGAGTCGTGGGCCACCTCGGGCTCGTCCCGGTAGGCGACGACCGACCTCCCCTCGACCCAGCCCGAGACATACTGGCCGCGGACCGTGGCGGCGGCAACCTCGCTCGGCGTCATCGGCTTCACGGCGCGCAGCACCTTCACCTTCTCGTCGCGGAGGTCCGATGCCTTGAACTCGATCGGCGGCTCCATCGCGAAGACGGCCATCAGCTGGAGCGCGTGGTTCTGGACGATGTCGCGCAGGGCGCCGGTCTCGTCGTAGGACTCGCCGCGCCCCTCGACCCCCACCGTCTCGGCCACGGTGATCTGCACCGAATCGATGTAGCGGCGGTTCCAGATCGGCTCGAAGAGGCCATTCCCGAAGCGGAAGACCGACAGGTTCTGGACCGTCTCCTTGCCGAGGTAGTGATCGATCCGATAGATCTGGTCCTCGTCAAAGACCGCGCGCAGCTCGCGGTTGAGCTTCCTGGCGCTCGACAGGTCGAATCCGAATGGCTTCTCGACGATGACGCGCGTCCAGCCCCGGTTCCGGCGGCTCTCATCGCCGTCGCTGCCGGAGAGCCCTGCCGCGGCGAGCTGCCGCACGATCTCGGCGTGCAGCGCCGGCGGCACCGCGAGGTAGAAGAGGCGGTTGCCGGAGGTCCCCCGATCCCGGTCGATCCGCTCCAGGCGCTTGGCGAGCGCTGCCCACGCCTCCGCGTCGTGGAACTCGCCGCGCTGGTACTCGATCCCGACGCTGAACGACTCCCAGATCGAGGCCTTGGCCGGGCGATTGCGGCTGAAGGTGTCGATCCCCTCCCGCAGGTGGTCCCGGAACTCCTTGTCGCTCAGGTCCCGCCGCGCGAAGCCGACCACCGTGAACTCGGGCGGAAGGGCGCCGCCGAGCATCAGGTTGTAGAGGGCGGGGGCGAGCTTGCGCTCGGTCAGGTCGCCGGTGGCGCCGATGATCACCATCGTGCACGGCTCGGGCATCCTCCCCAGCCGCAGGCCGGCTCGCAGCGGGTTGCGGCTGCTCACCTGTCGACGCGGCTCGTGCTCCGCGGGTGGCGTCTCCCTGGCCGGGGCGCGCTTGGTCATCGGTCGCTCAGGAGCCCTCGCCCGACGGCTTCACGGCGTGCCCGCCGAACTCGTTGCGGAGCGCGGCCAGGACGCGATCGGTGAAGCTGTCGGGATCGCGCCGGCTGCGGAAGCGCTGGAGCAGGGCGAGGGTGATGATCGGGGCGGGGACGTCGTGCTCGATCGCCTCGGCCACGGTCCAGCGCCCCTCGCCGGAGTCGGCCACCCAGCCCCGGATATCGGCCAGGTCGTTGCCCTCGCGGGTGAACGCGTCCCCGGCCAGCTCGAGGAGCCAGGAGCGGATCACCGATCCGTTGTTCCAGAGGCGAGCGACCGCCGCGAGGTCGAGCGGAAACTCCGAGGCGTGGAGGATGTCGAACCCCTCGCCGTAGGCCTGCATCAGGCCGTACTCGATCCCGTTGTGGACCATCTTCACGTAGTGGCCCGCGCCGGCAGGGCCGCAGTACAGGTAGCCGTCCTTGGGGGCGAGTGAGCGGACGGCCGGCTCGAACGCGTCGAAGACCTCGCGCTTGCCGCCGACCATGGCGCAGAAGCCGACCTGCAACCCCCAGATCCCGCCGCTGACGCCCATGTCGAGGAACTCGAGACCGTGGAGCGCCAGGTCAGCGGCGCGCTGCTGGGAGTCGTGGAAGTTGCTGTTGCCGGCGTCGACGATCACGTCCCCTGGCGAGAGGACCGCGGTGAGGTGCTCGACCATCTGCGCGGTGGCGTCGCCGGAGGGGACGCTGATCACCACGTGGCGAGGAGCGCTCATCCGGGAAGCGAGCGCCTCGAGCGAGTCGACGACGGTCACGTGCCCGCCGTTCTCCGGCTCGGCGGCGAGCGCCACCGCGATCGACTCGGTGCGGTTCCAGGCGATCACCTCGTGCCCGTCGCGCGCCAGGCGCCTCGCCATCCCCGCCCCGATGCGTCCGAGCCCCGTGATCGCGATCTGCATCTGCTCGACCTGTCTCCCTTCGTTTCCGCCGCGCCGTCAGGCGCGGACCCTCATCGCCAGCGTCTCGTCCATCATCGTCTCCAGGCGTGCCAGCCCGGTCGCCGGATCGGCAAGGTGCAGGCGCAGGACCCGCCGACCGCGCTTCTGCAGCGCCGCCAGGTCGCCCGCCGCCTGGGCCGCGATCAGGGTCCCGAAGCTCTCCGGCCAGCCGGGAATCGGCAGGTCGCGCCGCGGATCGGCGGTGAGCTGCAGGAAGACGCCGCTTGGCGGGCCGCCCTTGTGCAGCTGGCCCGTCGAGTGCAGGAAGCGCGGCCCGTAGCCGAGCGTCGTCGCCATCCCGGTCCGGTCGCGAACCATGGTGCGCACGCGCTGGAGCAGCTCGTCCGTGCTCGGATCGGCCGGGAGATAGGCGAGCAGCGCGAAGTAGTCTCCGTCGATCGCCGTCGCGAGGAGCGCGCGCAACGCGCCGTCGACCATCACCGGGTCGTCGCCGAGCGTCGCCGCGTCACCGTACGCGGCCATCCCCGGCTCCGCGACGAGGGGTGCCGGCTGCGGCAGCGCGCCGTCGCGGCGGTAGGCGTCGAGCAGCGCGCTCGTCGCGTCCTTCGCCTCCTGCACGTTCGGCTGGTCGAACGGGTCGATCCCGAGGATCATCCCGACGGCGGCGGTGCCGACCTCCCACCGCACGAACTCGGCGCCGATCTCGAGCGGGTCCGCCAGCTCCAGGTTGACGAGGGGATGCCCCAGCGCCATGAGCTCACCAACGAGGCGAGACCAGGTCGGGACGGATTCGTCTGAGAGGCCGATCGTGACGAACTGTCGATCGGGACCGTAGTCCTGGGCGGAACCGATCGCCTCTCGGACGATCGGGATGACGCCACGGCCCGCCTTGCCGGTGCTCTCCGCGACCAGCTGCTCGACCCAGTCGCCCAGGCTCGCCAGGCGTGGCGAGGTCAGGATCGTGAGCTTGTCCCGGCCGGCGAGCGTCGCCTCGCCGATGGCGGCGCCGAGCTGGAGCCCGGGGTTGTCCGTGGCGGGGCTTCGGCACGCATCGGCCATCCTTGCGGCGCCGGCCATGAGGCCGTCGAGGTCCACGCCATGGAGGGCGGCGGGCACGAGGCCGAAGACCGAGAGGGCGCTGTAGCGCCCCCCGACGTCGGGTGGGCCCTCGACGATCGCCCTGAAGCCCTGGGAGCGGGCGAGGTCCGCGAGCACGGTCCCGGGATCGGTGATCGCGATGAAGTCGAGCGCCGGTGCGTGGGCGCTCATGGCGGCATGGAAGGCATTGGGCTCGGTGGTGGAGCCGGACTTGCTGCTCACGCAGAAGATCGTGCGCCCCGACTCCGCCCACTCGCGGAAGCCGCGCACCGCATCGGGGTGGGTCGAGTCGAGGATGCGCAGCTCCAGGCCGCCGCTCCCTGCCGGCGCCTCGCCCATCGCATCCCCGAAGACCCGGCTGAAGAGCTCCGGGGCGAGGCTCGAGCCGCCCATCCCGAGGACCGCGGCGCGAACGTAGCCGTCGGCGCGCACCTCGCGCGCAATCCGCTCCAGCTCCCCGATCCGCTCCCCCATCGTTGCCGGGAGCTCGAGCCAGCCGAGCCAGGCCGCCACCTCGGCCGGCGCCTTTCCGGATGCCGCCCAGAGGCCGCCGTCGCGGGCCAGAAGGCGCTCTGCGACGCGCTCGTCGACCCAGCCCGCCAGCCGGGCGGCGATGGCCGATGAGAGCTCGGCCGACCCGCCTCCGCTCACGCCGGAGCGAGCGCCTGGCGCTGGGCGTCGATCACGCCCATCAGGTCCTCGAAGGAGCGGGTGAAGGCTGCCACCCCCTCCGCGATCAGCTCGTCGGTCACCGTTGTCATCAGGATTCCCTGGGCCTCCACGGCCCGCAGGACGTCGCGCGCGTCATCGAGCCCGGCGTCGAGCGTTCGCGCCACGACGCCGTGGTCGAGGAACGCCTCGATCGTCTCGGTGGGGAGGGTGTCGACCGTCTGCGGGCCGATCAGCCCCTCCGCGTACATCACGTCGCGGTAGGCCGGGTTCTTGGTCGAGGTGCTGGCCCACAGGCAGCGCTGCACCCGCGCTCCGGCGGCGAGCAGGTCGGCGAACTCGGCGCCGCCGAAGATCTCCCCGTACGCCTCGTAGGCGAGCTTGGCGTTCGCGATCGCCGCCCTGCCCTTGGCGGCCAGCGCCGCATCGGTCCCGATCGCGTCGAGCCCCTTGTCGACCTTGGTGTCGACCCGGCTCACGAAGAACGACGCCACCGACGCGACGCGGCCGATCTCGCCACCGCTCGCCACGCGGCGGCGGAGGCCGGCGATGTAGGCGCGCGCCACGTCGCGATAGATGTCGACGCTGAACATGAGCGTGATGTTGATGTTGATCCCCTCGGCGATCGCCGCCTCGATGGCTGGCAGGCCGGCCGGCGTGGCGGGGATCTTCACGAAGACGTTGGGCCGAGCCAGGCGGCCGAAGAGGTGGCGCGCCCGCTTGAAGGTCCGGTCCGAATCGGCTGCCAGGTCCGGCTCCACCTCGATCGAGATGAAGCCGTCGGTCCCGTCCGAGGCGTCGTAGACGGGGCGGAGGATGTCGGCGGCATCGCCGAGGTCGGCGACCTCGATCTCCTCGAAGATCCGGCGCGTGTCGTGACCCGCCTCGATCCCATGCTGGATGAGCGCGTCGTACTGCCCCGTTGCGACCGCCTTGGCGAAGATGGTCGGGTTGCTGGTGAGCCCCCGGATCCCCATCTCGACGAGCTCCGCGAGCCGGCCGCTCGCGATCACCTGCCGATCGATGAAGTCCAGCCACGGGCTCTGGTCCTGCTCGGCGTGCAGGCGCTGCAGGGTGTTCATGCTCGGCTCTCCTTCACGAGGTCTCGGGCGGCGGCTGCGATATGCGCCGCGTCGATCCCGGCAAGTGCCAGCTGCTCGGTCGGGGTGGCCGATCCGGGCAGGTGCGCGACGGCCAGTTTCACGATGCGCGGCCGCTTCGCGTCGGCGGCGAAAACGTCCAGCACCGCGTCGCCAAGCCCGCCCTCCGGCCAGTGGTCCTCGACGGTCACCATGGCACCGGCCTGGCGGGCGGCCGCGCGAAGCCCTTCAGCATCGATCGGCTTGACCGAATAGCAGTCGAGCACGCGCGCCGCGATCCCCTCCTCCGCGAGCACGGAGGCGGCGGCGATCGCCTCGTGAAGGGTGATTCCCGCGCCGACCAGTGTCACGACATCCGCATCGGACGAACGAACGACCCGGCTCCCGCCGATCTCGAATCGCTCGCCGGCCGGATAGATCACCGGCAGCTTCTCGCGCGTCGTGCGCAGGAAGACGATCCCCTTCCGGTCCACCATCTCGGCCATCAGCGCGGCGGTCTGGTTTGGGTCCGACGGGTAGAGCACCGTGCTGCCGTGGACCGCGCGGAGCGAGGCGAGGTCCTCGAGCGCCATCTGCGACGGCCCGTCCTCGCCGATGCTCACCCCCGCGTGCGAGCCGGCCAGCACGATATCGGCGCGGCTGATCGCCCCCATCCGGACGAAGTCGTAGGCACGCGACAGGAAGGCGGCGAACGTGGCGACGAACGGCCGCCAGCCACGGACCTGGAGGCCGATGGCATTCGCCACCATCTGCTGCTCGGCGATGTACGACTGGATGAAGCGGTCCGGGTGGGCCGCGGCAAACTCCTCGGAGTAGGTGGAGTTGCCGACCTCGCCGTCGAGCGCGACCACGTCGCCGCGCGCCGCCCCGAGCGCCACGAGCGCGTCCCCGTACGCCTTGCGCGTCGCCTCGCTGGTCCCGAGCTCGTACCGCGGAAGGACGAGCTCCCCGCTCGCCGGGAAGCGGTGCGGCGTGGCAGGGCCGGTGGGCTTCGGCACGGAGACCGAGATGCTGCGGATCCCTCCCAGCTCGGCGATCGCCGCCTCCGGATCGGCGAGCGGCTTGCCGTGGAAGCCGTTCTTGTTGGCGACCGCCGCCACGCCGTGCCCCTTCTCGGTGCGGGCCAGGATCGCGGTCGGGCGATCGGTGGTGGCGAGCGCCTCGGCATAGGCCTCGTCGATCTCCGCCACGTCGTGGCCGTTGATCTCGATGGCGTGCCAGCCGAACGCCTTTGCCCGTCGGAGGTAGATGTCCATGTCCCAGCCGTACATCGTCTGGCCGGTCTGGCCGAGCCGATTGACGTCGACGATGGCGGTCAGGTTGGAGAGCGAGTGGAAGGCGGCCGCCTCGAACGCCTCCCAGATCGAGCCCTCGGCCATCTCCGAATCGCCGCACAGGCACCAGACCCGATAGGGAAGCCGATCCAGCAGCCGGCCGGCCATCGCCACCCCGACCGAGATCGGCAGCCCCTGCCCAAGCGAGCCGGTCGCGACATCCACCCACGGCAGCACCGGGGTCGGGTGTCCCTCCATCCGGCTGCCGGCCTTGCGGAAGGTGAGCATCTCCTCGTCGGTGATCGCGCCGGCAGCCTTGTAGACGGCGTAGAGGAGCGGCGAGGCGTGCCCCTTGCTGAAGATCAGGTGGTCGTTGCGCGGGTCATCCGGCGCGTCGAAGTCGTAGTGCAGGTACTTCGTCATCAGCACCGCCAGCAGGTCGGCGGCCGACATCGAGCTCGTCGGGTGCCCCGAGCCGGCCGCGGAGCTGGAGCGGATCGAATCGATGCGAAGCTGCGCTGCCAGCTCGGACCAGGAAGCGCCGTCACTCATGTTGCGGCCCATGATAGGGACCGATCGACCGGGACGAAAAACGACAGGCGACATCCCGCGAACGGGACGCCGCCTGTCGAGGCTGCGAAGCCGGGGCGCGGACTAGCCGCGCATCAGGCGGAAGCAGTCGCTGCAGTAGACCGGGCGTGCGCCGGTCGGGCGGAAGGGTACCTGGGTGTCCTTGCCGCATCGGGCGCAGACCGCGTCGAACATCTCGCGAGGGCCGCGGCTGTAGCCGCCCCCGCCGCTGTATCCGCCGCTGCTGGCGCCGTAGCTGCCGCCGTTGCCACCGCCACCGGTGGCGCGTCGCTGAGCGCGACACGAGGCGCAGCGCTTGGGCGCAGAGGTGAATCCCTTCTGCGCGAAGAATTCCTGCTCGGAGGCGGAGAAGACGAAGTCGATTCCGCAATCCGCACAGGTCAGAACCTGATCGGTGTAGGCCACAAGGACCCTCCCACTTGAGTTACCACGTCGGGCATCTACGCCCTTGATCAGCGCCGGCCACGGGTCTTGCCGCTACCCCGTGAGCCGACGATGGTCGTGGTGAAGGGGAGGGAAGGCTGCAGGCGCCGCTTCGCAGGCGGCTCGACTGGCGCGAGTATACCCGGCCTGTTCGGGCACGCAAGAGTCTGGTGATGGGCAGATCGGGCTATCCTGAAGCGGCCATGCGGAACGTCGCGACCGTGCTCGGCCTGCTCATCGCCCTTGGGGGCCTGGTCTGGATCGCGCAGGGGCTCAACCTTCCGTTCGCCCCGCGCAGCTTCATGACCGCCGATCGAACCTGGATCGTGCTCGGCGCGGTGGCCGTCGTCCTTGGCGGGGCGACAGTCTCATGGGCCCGGCGCCGCTCCTAGCCTCGTCGGCTACTCGACCCGCGCGCCGGCCTCGACCATCTCGTGCAGCGCCCGCTCGCCATCGCCTGGCGCGAGGTCAACCGCGGCGACCGCCCCGCTCACCACGCTCGTCGCGAAGCCGAGGCGGCAGGCGTCGAGCACGGTGCCGCGCACGCAGTAGTCGGTTGCGAGGCCGCAGACCACCACGCTGGTGACGCCCCGCTCCCGCAGGAGCGACTCGAGCTGGGTTGGCGCCTCGGCGCCGCTGATCGGATCCCGCATCGTGAAGCCGGAGTAGCCGTCCTCGCCGTTGCTCCCCTTCCGAATGCTCAGGCCGGCGACGATCAGGTCCGGGTGCAGCTCCGCCCCCCACGTGTCCGCGACGCAATGGACCGGCCAAACCCCGCCATCCTTGGCGAAGTGCGGGGTCGAGGGCGGATGCCAGTCCTGGGTGTACGCCACCAGCGCCCCGCCGGCCACCGCGAGCTGCACCTCGTCATTGACGCGGGCGGCGATCGCTTCTCCCCCGCGCACGAAGAGGCTCCCGCCTGGATCCGCGAAGTCGTTCTGGACGTCGACCACGACCAGGGCGGTGGTCGGGTCGTACGTGATCACGCGCCCATCGTAGGTCTCGCCGGGCCTACCGCGCCGCGATCGGGCTCGGCTCGGGGGCCTCCCCGTCGGCGGGCACCGGCGCGCGCACGGGGCCATGGTGGGCTCGCAGTGGCAGCTCGTGCAGGAAGACCGTCGCCACCACGCCGAGCACCATGGCTCCAACTCCGAGCCACAGGCTGTGGGCCAGCGCGATGCTGAACGCCTGGTGGAAGCCCGCCTCGAAGTTGGACAGGTAGTGCTGGAGCGTCGGCTGGATCTGCGCCGGCGCCTGTGCCAGGAACTGCTGGATGGGATCCGCGCCACCGACCTGCGCGACGTCGCCACCGAATGCACCGCCGGAGGGCATCCCCGCCACCAGCTGCGCGGGGACGCCCGCCGCCGTGAACTGCTCCTTCAGGAGGTCCGTCGTCAGGAACTGCCGGAAGAGGGTGAAGCCGAAGGTGAGGCCCACCGTGCCGCCGACCTGCCGGAAGAGGGTCAGGTCAGCCGTCGCCGCGCCGAGCTTGTCGAAGGGGACCGCGTTCTGGACGATGATCGTGAAGACCGCCATGGTCGGGCCGATGCCGATGCCCATGACCGCCATCCAGGACCAGAGAACGATCGACGGCGTGTCGGCTCGCAGGTTGGTGAAGAGCACGAGCCCGGTTGATGCCAGCGCCAGCGAGCCGACGACCAGCCACTTGTAGTGCCCGGTCCGGCTGACGACCTGCCCGGACACGACCGACGACAGGATCAGGCCGAAGAGGAAGGGCATCAGGTTGTAGCCGCTCGCCGTCGCGCTCGCGCCGCGGACGACCTGGAACCAGAGCGGCAGGAAGACCACCGCGCTGAAGAAGCCGAACATGGCGGTGAAGACGGCCACCATCGAGAGGCTGAAGCTGCGGATGCGAAAGAGGCCGAGCGGGATCATCGGCTCCTTCTCAAACCGCTCGACCACGACGAAGATCACGAGGAAGACGACGCCGGTCACGATCAGGCCCCAGACGCCCGGGCTTCCCCAGTTGCCCGACTGGGCGTTCGTCAGGCCGACCAGGATCGGCACCAGGCCCGCGGTGAACGTCGCGACGCCCAGGTAGTCGATGTTACGGCTGGCCCCGGCTCGCCGGTGGCTGGGCAGCAGCCGCGCGATCACGAACAGGGCAACCAGCCCGATCGGCAGGTTCACAAAGAAGACCCAGTGCCAGCTGAAGTTGTCGGTCAAGAAGCCGCCCAGGCCCGGGCCGATGAGGAACGAGACGCCGAAGACCGCCCCGAACAGCCCCTGGTACTTGCCCCGCTCGGCGGGCGTGAACAGGTCACCGATCACCGCGAGCGCGATCGGGAAGAGCGACCCAGCGCCAAGCCCCTGAATGCCGCGGAAGAGGATCAGCTGCCACATCTCCTGCGACAGCCCGGAGAGGATCGAGCCGAGGAGGAAGAGGCTGATGCCGATCATGAGGAGCGGCTTGCGGCCGAACAGGTCGGACAGCTTGCCGTAGATCGGGACCGTTACCGTGCTCGTCAGCAGGTAGGCCGTCACGACCCAGGTATAGAGGTCGGCGCCATGCAGCTCCCCGACGACGCGGGGCAGGATCGGCCCGACGATCGTCTGGTCGAGGGCGGCCAGGAAGAGGCCCAGCATGATCGCAGCGAGGATCTCGAAACGGGTCCGCCGATCGACCTCGACTGCGGCGTGCTCGATGGGCGCGGCCGCGGGGAGTGGCCTGGATGCGTCAGTCACGAGAGATTGCTCCTTGCTCGGTAAGGTGGCTGAGTGCGGATCTGAGGGATCGAATGGAGGTCAGGAGGGTCGTCTGCTCCGCCTCCGAGAGGTGGGTCAGCGCGGCTGCCATTCGCTGCCGGCGTGCCGCCTGAAGGTGCCGCAGCTCCGCAGCGCCGGCATCGGTGAGGTGGAGGCTGACGACGCGGCGATCGTCGGCATCGTGCGCACGGGCCACGAGGCCACGCTCCTCCATCCGGCTGACCAGCCCGGTCGCGGTGGGAAGTCCGGAGCCGAGCAGCTCGGCGACGCGGCTCATGGCCAGCGGGCCGTGCATCTCGAGCATGGTCATGACGTGGAGGTGCGCCATGCTGATTGAGCGGTCATGGCAGCGCTTGGCGAAGGCGGCCCGCTCTCCGGCCAGCATCGGATCCAGCTCGTCGAGCAGCTCCTCGTGGACACTCGGCGGTGGGGTAATGGTTCGTGGCACGCGAACCATTATGCCAATGCGAAGTTTGATTGGCAACCGGCCGGCCCGCGTCCTCAGTAGATACCCGGCAGGAAGCGTCGGGTGCGGCTTCGGTACGCGTCGTAGCCGGGGTAGCGATCAGCCAGCCAGCCCTCCTCGCGGCGCGACTTCAGGTCAAGGTAGATCGCCAGCAGCAGCGTTGCCGCGACGGCCGGCAGGCTGCGGGCGAGGGCACTGGAGCCGAGTGCGCCGAGCACCAGGCCGGCATAGATCGGGTGGCGAATCCTGGCGTAGATCCCATCTTCGACGAGCCCTGCGTCATCGAGCGGTCGGGGCATGGGGGTCAGGCTGCGACCGAGGTCACGAAAGCCGGACAGCACAACCAGGCCGCCCGCCGCCATCGCGGCGACCCCGACCACCACGGCGACCCATTCGGCTGACGATCGCGGTCCAAGGGACGCGAGGCCGGGGAGGCACGCCACCAGCACCAGGGCAAGGAGCACGAACTGCCCGAGGACCCACCCCTCTCCCCGTGGACCGAGATCGGGGAGGCGCTGGGGGCGGCGGCTGGTCGCCACGCGCCCCTCAGCCGGTGAAGATCCGGCGGATCCGCCGGTAGGCATCGGCCGCCGGTCCGCGGCGTCGTCGCAGCCAGTCCGGATCCGCAGCGTCGCGTCGGGATGGCTGCGACGGGGCTGCCGCGAACTGTGGGAGCGGGGGCTCCACCTCGAATGCCCAGTCGTCTCGTCCGATCGACTCCGTCTCCCTCGTCGCCGGCTTCGCCCACTGGTTCGCCGGATTGGCCTCGGACCGCGGAGCGATCGGTACGGCCTGGAGCGCAGAGATCGCCTCGTCGAGCTCCGCCGATCCTGGGAGCTCGACGGATGAACTGGGCGGCCGGGTGATCATGGCCCGGATGGCGGAGACCTCCGCATCGTCCCAGCCCTCGTCGCGTGCCAGCTGCATGAGCTCCTCCTCGGTCATGGCGAGGGGGGGCGCCATCGTCTGCACGGCGACTGCGCCGCGGTCGGTGGCCGGCCACGGGACCGGCTCGAACGCATCGCGGATCCGCGCCGAGAGGGTCGGCCCGGGGTAGGAGCGGGGCGCGACCTCCATCTCCTCGGCAGGCTCCCGCTCTTCTCCGAGCCACATGATCGGTTCCTCGCCCGGACTGCCCACCTCGACCGCCTGCATCTCCCGGACCGGCGCACGCACCTCCGGCCCCGCTTCCGGTTCGACCGAGGCAACGGCCTCGAGCCCCGGCTCAACGGCGAGATCCGAGACCGTCGACGGCGCGAGCTCCGCAAGTGGCTCAGGAGCGGCCTCAACCTCGACATCGAGGACGGGTTCTGTGGGCGGGGCGGTGATGACCTCGACCGCCACCGTTGCGGGCTGGGTGCGCGCCTCGAGGTCGGCCGCGTCGAGCCACGAGAAGTCGCCATCGGCGAACCAGTCGGGCTCGACCTCGGCCGGGAGGTACGCGGACTCGACCGGCTGGGCCGATGCAGCGACCTCGACGGGTCCCAGCTCGTCCTCCGGGACCGGGAGCGGCTCGGCCTCGGCCTCGACGGCGGGGCCGATCGTCATCTCCTCCTCGGTGATCACGTCCTCGATGATCACGTCCTCGGTGAGCAGTTCGGCGGCGGCCATCTCGCCGACCGGCGCCAGGTTCGGGTCCTGCGCGCGCGCTAGTGCCTCCGCGAAGCCAGCGACGGCCGCGCGGGTCGATCGCTGCTTGCGGGGACGGGGCGACCGATCCACAGGGGCGGGAGTTGGCAGGACCGCCTCCACCTCGGCGGGTGCCGGCGGCTCGGGCGCCGGTGCCGCCGGAGCGGGTGCGGCCGTTGTCGTTGCCTCCGGAGCTGGTGCCTCGGGAGCCGGCTCGCGCAGCGACGGCGCCGCCCAGGAGACGGGCTCGAGATCCATCCGCGATGGGGCGCGGAGGTCGATGCGGGCCTCGAGCAGCTCGACACGCGAGCGGAGGCCGGCCACCTCGCCGCGTGCCTCGCCCAGGGCCAGCAGCGCCTGCCCGTAGCGCTCGGTGAGGTTGCGGAACTCGGTGAGCAGCTCGCGGAACGCGCTCGCCTCCGCGCCATGGGATCCACCGTTTCCGTTGCTTCGGGGCAACTCTTCGCGTGGAGAAGGTCGCGCGGGAGCGGGCGCATCGACCTTCAGGAAGACGCGCATCGAGTCGCCCTCGGGAGCGCCGGAGAGGACGCCCCGGGCCAAAAGCTCCCAGACGCGCCCCTCAGGGACCCCGAGGACCGACGCGGCGTCCTGCACCGAGTAGCCGTCCATCATGGGTCCGGTAGCGTACCGCCTTCCGCCCGCCGCGGCGATCCTCTTTTTCGTGGCGCGATGTGGACAACCGAAGAGGCGCCCGAGGCCGCTATGATCGCGGCTCGATGACGAGCCCGGTCCGCGTGCCCACCATGCCCGGCTTTGACTTCGGTCTGCCGCCGGGGCTCGAGGGACTCCGCGAGCTGGCGTACAACCTGTGGTGGAGTTGGACTCCGCGGGCCGGAGCGCTCTTCGCGCGGCTCGACTCCACGGCATGGGCCCGTCATCGCAACCCGATCCCCGTGCTCGCCGCTCTGGAGCCGGGCCGCTGGGCCGAGCTGCTCGCCGACGAGGACTTCATGGTCGATGCGAGCCGGCTGCTCGACGAGTTCGACCGGTACCTCGCCAACGGTTCCGACTCGTGGTACCGCGCTGCCACCGCGGCGGATCCCGCGGCGCGCCTGCCGGGCCCGATCGCCTATTTCTGCGCCGAGTACGGCATCCACGAGTCGATGCAGATCTACTCCGGGGGGCTGGGGATCCTGGCCGGCGACCACTGCAAGTCGGCGTCGGACGCCGCCCTTCCGTTCGTGGCGGTGGGGCTCCTCTACCGACGCGGATACTTCCGGCAGCAGATCGACGCAGACGGCCACCAGGAGCACGCGCAGCCGGACCTCGACCCGGCCGAGCTGCCGCTGCGCCGTGCGCGCGGTCGGGACGGCTCACCCCTCCAGGTGAGCGTCGACTTCCCGGGACGCAAGGTGCACGCCGCGGTCTGGGTCGCGCAGGTCGGCCGCGTGCCACTCCTCCTGCTCGACACCGACATCCCGGCGAACGACGGACCCGACCGGCCGATCACCCACATCCTCTACGTGCGCGGCCGCGAGATGCGCCTCTGCCAGGAGCTGGTGCTCGGCGCGGGCGGCGTCCGGGCGCTCCGGGGGCTCGGGATCGAGCCGGCCGCGTGGCATCTCAACGAGGGACATTCCGCGTTCCTGCTCCTCGAGCGCGCCCGCGAGCTGGTCGCGGCCGAGCCCGGCCTCGACGCCGAGGAGGCGCTGCGGCGCGTCGGGCACAACGCCGTCTTCACGATCCACACCCCCATCAAGGACGGCAACGAGCAGTTCGAACGAGGCCTCGCCGCCGCGCTCCTGGCTCCGTGGCTGGAGTCCTGCCGGATGCCGGCCGATCGGCTCATGGAGCTCGGGCGCGGCCTCACCGACGAGCCCGACGCAGCCTTCG
The DNA here is from genome assembly GCA_041499395.1 of Candidatus Limnocylindria bacterium. GTDB lineage: Bacteria > Chloroflexota > Limnocylindria > QHBO01 > QHBO01 > CF-167. The sequence continues at coordinate 12,656 of JBGQKH010000004.1, read as the reverse complement.
ACATGACCGCCTTCGTCCTTCGCCTCGCGACTGAAGCCAACGCGGTGAGCCGGCTCCACGGCGAGACGGCGAACGCGACCTGGCACCCGCTCGTCGCGAAACCGATCGGCGCCATCACGAACGGGGTCCACGTGGCGACCTGGATCGGGCGACCTATGCGCCGTCTCTTCGAGCGCGCGATTGCGCGCTCGATCGGCAGCGATGCGCCGGGGCCCGAGGCATTTGCGCGGCTGAGCGAGGTCTCGGAGGCTGACCTGTGGGGTGCGCACCGACAGCAGAAGCGGGAGCTGCTTGAGTTCATGCGCCGCCGCCTGGCGCGCCAGTTCGCGCGGCACGGCGAGTCGCCGAGCGTCCTGCGGGAGCTGCACGCCGCCTTCGACCCCGAGACGCTGACGATCGGCTTCGCGCGGCGCTTCGCGACCTACAAGCGGGCCGACCTGCTCTTCCACGACGAGGAGCGACTCGCCCGCCTGCTCGGCGATGAAGAGCGGCCGGTGCAGGTCGTGCTCGCCGGGAAGGCGCATCCCGCAGACCGCGGCGGCCAGAAGGTGATCCAGCGCATCTTCGGCCTTTCGCGCTCACCCGCCCTGCGGGGGCGGGTCTTCATTCTCGAGGACTACGACATGCGGATTGCCCGCTTCCTGATCGGAGGCGTTGACCTGTGGCTCAACAACCCGCGGCGTCCGCTCGAGGCGTCGGGCACCTCTGGCATGAAGGCGGCGATGAACGGGATCCCCTCGATCAGCATCCTGGACGGCTGGTGGGACGAAGGGTTCAATGGCCGCAACGGATGGGCGATCGGAGGCCGCGACACGGTCGATGACGAGGCGGCGCAGGACGACGCCGACGCGACCGAGCTCTACCGTCTGCTGGAGGAGGAGGTCGCTCCGCGCTTCTACGCTCGCGACGGCGAGGGCGTGCCGGGCGAGTGGATCGCCACCATGCGCGCCGCCATCGAGGCGGCGATCTGGCAGTTCAGCACGGCGCGCATGCTCGGCGAGTACGTCGACCGCCTCTACCGGCCCGCCACGACCTCGATCGCGGAGCCGGCGCCGGCATCGGTCTAGGGCAGGTAGATCCGCGGGTTCTCCCAGATGCCGTGGTCGTTGATCGCGAAGTGGAGGTGGCAACCGGTCGCCTGGCCGGTCCTGCCCTCGTAGCCGATCAGCTGGCCGATGCTCACGTGCTGGCCGGGGTGGACCAACACCTGGGCCTTCAGGTGCCAGTACCAGCTCTGGACGCCGGACCCATGGCTGATGACGACCCCGTAGCCTGAGTCCCAGGGCCAGAGAGGCTGGCCCGAGGCAACCACCGTGCCCGTGCCGGCGGCGTGGATCGGCGTGCCGCAGCCGTCGGCCAGGTCGATGCCGCCGTGGAAGTGCGGGTAGTAGACGCCGCGGTAGGTGTACGGAGGCTCCAGCAGGAAGGTGGTCGGGCCCCACTCCTGGGTGACCGTGAAGGTGACCTCGGGCCAGCGGAAGCCGAACGCGGACGGCTGCTGCCGGCGGGCATCCTCGGCGGCCTGGAGCGTCGCGACGAGCTTCGCCTGTGCCACGGCCGCGCGCTCGCTGGCGGCCACCTGCGCCGCCACGTTGCCCTTCGCCTCGAGCGCGGCGTTGAGCGCGTCCTCCTGCTGGCGGCGCTTCTTGTCGGCGGCCGCCTTGAGCACCGCCAGCTGCGCCTCCATGGCGGTGAGTTCGGCCTGGCGGGCGGCGAGCGCCTGCGCCTCGAGGTCGGCCGCGTCACGGGAATCGGCGAGCTGGAGCTTTCCCTCGTAGAGGGTGTTCTGCTTGGCCTGGAGGCTGGCGCGAAGGTCGCGGATCTCGCGGGCAAGCTGCTGATCCTGGTCCGAGATGGTGAGCAGCTCGCCGACCTGGGTGGTGGCGGAGTCGAGCGAATCAGAGGAGAGGATCAGCTCGAGGATCGAGGTCTGGCTTCGCTCGTACGCCGTGCGGAGGTGCTCCTGGAGGAGCGATTCGCGGGTCGTCAACTCGACCGTCTGCTGCTCGATCTGCGCGGCGACCCGCTGGAGCTGCTGGTCGAGGTCGGCGATCTGCGCCCGCAGGTCCGCGAGGCGGGCGCTGATGTCAGCGACGTCGCTCTGCACCTGCTCGAGGAGCGAGCTGACGCGGTCGAACTCCGCCGTCACCGCGGCAAGCTGAGACTTTGCAGTCGCGAGCGCGCTGGCGAGGCTCGCGGACTGGGCCTTCAGCGCGGCGAGCGCAGCGCGCTGCGCGCTCAAGGTCCTCTCGAGCGCCTTCTGCTGCGCCTTCGCGTCGGCGAGCGGGTCCGCGGCCTGGGCCGAGTCGCGGGGGGAGGTGGGGACGATGCTCGCTCCGACCATCAGCAGGGCAATCAGCAGGATGGTCAGATGAGATCGTCGCCTCATGCGACGTTGTTCCGCGCGGTATCCATCAGCCCAAAGGCCCCGTTACGTGCTCCAAGAGGGATGCTACCCGGCCGTTCCGAGCGCGTGACGTGACCGAAAGGTACTACACCACACCACTCTCCGGTTCAAGAAGGGGGTGAGGCCTCGTCATCCTCGAGCACGTTGGCGCGGGCAATCTCGGCCCCGAGGAGGACCACCATGCTCGCGAAATAGAGGAAGACGAGGAGCGTGATCACGGTCGAGATCGGCCCAAAGACGCTCCCGTAGCGGGCGACGTCCGTGGCGTACCAGGTGAACCCCACTCGGAGCACGGTGAACAGGACGGTGGCCACCAGCGCCCCGGGCCAGACCTGGCGGAATGAGACGCGCCGGTTCGGCACGACCCGGTAGACGACGAGGAGCGCCACCGGCACGAGGAGAATGGGGATGAGCAGTCCCACCAGGTCGATGGCCAGCCGCCCGCCGCTCCCCCAGCCGGGCAGGGAGCTGGCCATCTGGGCTGCGATTCCGGTCCCGAGGCCGATCCCCACCGCGAAGAGCGCCACCACCCCCGCGCCGACGAGCAGGAGGAGGCTGATCAGCTTGTCCTGCCAGAAGGGCCGCCGGGTCGAGGTCGCGAAGGCGCGTCCCACACCGGTCGTGAGTGCGCCGAAGAAGCCGAGGGCGCCCCACGCCAGGATGGCGAGGCTCACGAGGGTGAGGCCGCCCCGCGAGGAGATGATGCTGTCGACCACGGCGCCGATGGTGCCCGGCTGCAGCGGGAGGGCCGCCTCGAGGCGGCCGATCACGATCCGCCGCGCCTCGCCCTCGCCGATCACGAAGCTGAAGACCACGATCCCCAGCACGATCAGCTGGAAGATGGAGAGGATCGCGAAGTAGGCCATCCCGCTCGCCACCTCCGGCCCCTGGTGATTGGCGAAGCCGACGATCGCGCGGCGGGCGACTCGGGTGCTCCTCCGGTGGCCGGACCATCGGTCCAGGGCGCGCATCAGCCGCTCCCATCGCTCGACCATGGGCGAGAGGCTACGCTTTCGACATGGCACCCGACGCATCGGTCCTGCTCGAGCTCGACGGCTTCGAGGTCGCGATCAGCAACCCGGGCAAGCTCTTCTTCGAGCAGGTCGGGATCACGAAGCTCGACCTGGCGCGCTACTACCTTGTCGTCGCCGATGGCGCGCTGCGCGGCGTGCGGGACCGGCCGATGGCCCTCAAGCGCTTCGTGAACGGCGCCGCCGGCGAGGCCTTCTTCCAGAAGCGTGCCCCGGCATCGGTGCCCCCGTTCGTCCGGACCGTCGAGCTCGCCTTTCCCTCGGGACGCACCGCCGACGAGGTGGTGGTGAGCAACGCCGCGGCGCTGGCATGGGTCGTCAACCTCGGCTGCATCGACCTGAACCCGCACCCGGTCCGCGACGACGACCTCGACCACCCCGATGAGCTGCGCGTCGACCTGGACCCTGGTCCGGGGGTGCTCTACAGCGCCGTTCGCGAGGTGGCGATGGTGGTCCGCGACGTCCTGGCCGACCATGGCCTGACGGGCTGGCCGAAGACATCGGGCTCGCGCGGGATTCACGTCTACGCCCGGATCGAGCGGCGCTGGGGGTTCGGCGAGGTGCGCCGCGCGGCCCTGGCGCTGGCCCGCGAAGTCGAGCGCCGCGCCCCGACCCTCGCCACCAGCAAGTGGTGGAAGGAGGAGCGGCACGGCGTCTTCCTCGACTACAACCAGAACGCCAAGGACCGGACCGTCGCCTCCGCCTACTCGGTGCGCCCGGTCCCGGACGCGCGGGTATCGGCGCCGATGCTCTGGTCGGAGGTCCCCGACGCCGAGCTGGCCGACTTCACGATCAGCTCCATGCTGGACCGATACGCCCGCCTGGGCGACGTGGGGGCCGGGATCGACGATGCCGTTGGCTCGCTGGACGCGCTGCTGGAGCTGTCGGCGCGGGACGAGGCGACGGGGCTCGGCGACGCGCCGTGGCCGCCGAACTACGCCAAGCAGCCGGGCGAGCCGCCGCGGGTCCAGCCGTCGAAGCGCCGCATGCCGGCCGGGCCGCCGGCCGAGCCGCCGGCCGCACCGGATCCGTCAGCCCCGCGGGGCCGGGTTGGGTCGGTCGCATCCGCCATCCCCTCGCCGCCCGCTCGACGCCCCGACGGCACTGCCGCGCCCACCGGCCGGCGCCGGTCGGCGCATCCGCTGGTCGTGATCTCGCAGGCCAAGGCGAAGGCCGATGCGGTGGCAGGCCTCGAGCGCTGGAAGGAGCGCCATCCCGAGGCGGCCAAGCATCTGGCAGAGGATGACGTGCTGGTCGACGGGATGCGCGGCCGCTCGTCCCTCTGGTATCGCGTTCGCGTCAATTTGCGCCACGTCCCGGAGGCCGCGCGACCCGCCGCCGAGCCTCCCGACCCCGACTACGACCCCTGGACCGAATACCGATAATCACCGAAATGGGCGCAGCATCGAGGAGGAGCATCGGAATGGGCACCCGTCTCGTCTCGTCGACCAAGTTCGGCCTCATCATCGCGATTGCCATCACCGCCGCGGCATGCACCACCTCCGCCAGCCCGGTTGCCAGCACCGGGGGCGGTGGAGGATCGGCAGGGCCATCGGCCTCGTCGGGAGGCGGGCCATCGGCCTCGACGGGAGGCGGCCAGCGGCAAGCGGCGGAGTCACGGCGACCGGAAGCCTGACGACCTCGGGGCTCTACGACGCGACGTGGAGCTGGGCGGCAGGCAACGCAGCGGACGTCGGCGACCTTGGCAGCATCACCCTCAACTCGGACAAGGGGACCTTTGGCAACATCAGTGTGATGCACGACGGCAGCATCCGGTTCGGCAGCGGCGCATCAGAGCTCTCGGCGGGCACCGACTTCACCGGCTCGGGCGCACAGGTGACCCTTAACACCAAGGGGCCCGTCCCGGGCACGTACGTGTGCGGCTTCACGCTCGACAACGACCTCACCGGCCACGACGGCTCGACGCTGCACATCAAGGGCACCATGACCCTCCATTCGGACGACTCCATTACGCCCTGCTGACATGGATCCGAGCCGCCGGGCGGCGGGGCCGTGGCCGGGATGAAGCCGATACGATGCCGGTCATGACAACCGAAACGCGTGACGCCCTGGATCCCGAAGAGCAGCCACCACCCTCAGACGTGCCCGTCTCGCCAGACGTGCTGTCGGTCGCGCGCGAGGGCCTCGAACCGCGCGAGGGACGCCGGAAGCGCGTCATCATCATCGGCGCAGGGATGGCCGGCCTGGTGGCGGCCTTCGAGCTGGCGCGGCAGGGCCATGACCCGCTGATCCTGGAGGCGCAGAGCCGCGTCGGCGGTCGGGTCTACACGCTCCGCAGCTTCGCCCCGGGCCTCTACGCTGAGGCGGGCGCGATGCGCATCCCGCACGTCCACGACCTCACGCTGAAGTACGTCAACCTGTTCGGCCTGACGCTTCGTCCGTTCATGATGGGGAACCCAAAGGGGCTGGTGCACGTGGGTGGCCAGCGGATGACCGCCGACGAGGCACATCGGGAGCCGGATCGGCTCCCCTTCCCCGTCGCCGACCATGAGCGCGGGCGGAGCATCGACGACCTGTGGCAGGACGCCACGCGCGACCTGCGCGAGCTGCTCGAGCGGGAGGGGGACGCCGGCTGGGAGCAGATCGTCCGTGACTACGACCAGTACTCGCTCCGCGAGTTCCTCGAGGTGAAGGGCTTCTCCGAGGGCGCCATCGAGATGTACGGCGTCATCAACTTCGTGGAATCGGACATGAACAACGCGGTCATCGAGGAGCTGCGCGAGGACCTGGGCAGGGCGTTCGTCGACATGCAGGAGATCGTCGGTGGCACTGACATGCTGCCGCGCGCGTTCTACGGCCAGCTCCAGGACCGGATCCGCTTCGGCGCGGAGGTCTTCGCGATCGACCAGGACGCCGACTCGGTCACGGTCCACTTCAAGACCGAGGCAGGCCACTACACGGAGCGAGCCGATTACGCGATCTGTGCGATCCCCTTCTCGGTCCTGCGCCAGATCGAGCAGCTGAAGCCCTTCTCACACGAGAAGCAGCGGGCGATCCGACAGCTCAACTACTCGGCCTCGACCAAGATCCTCTTCCAGGTCAGCGAGCGGGTCTGGGAGACCGATGACGGGATCTTCGGCGGGGCGACCGTCACCGACCTGCCGATCCGCCGCATCAACTACCCGACGCCCAACCCGGACACCTCGCGGGGCGTGCTCCTCGCCTCGTACACGTGGAGCCAGGACGCGCTGCGCTGGGGAGCGATGGACGAGGAGACGCGCCTCGAGGAGGCGCTCGATGACGTCTCGACGATCCATCCACGCATCCGGGACGTGTACGAGGTGGGCGCCTCGCACGCGTGGTACAACGACCGCTATGCCAACGGCGCGTTCGCGCTCTTCGCGCCGGAGCAGCAGACCGAGCTCCAGGCCGACATCGTTCGTCCCGAGGGTCGCGTCTACTTCGCCGGGGAGCACTGCTCGCTCTACCACGCCTGGATCCAGGGCGCGCTCGAGTCGGGGATCAAGGCCGCGCAGGAGATCCACGAGGCGAGCTAGCGTCGGCTAGGCGGATCGGACCTCGGAGCGCAGCTCACGGCCCAGGATGCTGGACAGGCGCGCCGTCTCCTCCCGCAGCAGTTCGTGCGGGGCGCTGCCCGCGTCGGAGAACCAGCCGATTCGGACGGTCTCGCCCCTGAGCTCCCACGTCCCGCTGACCACGCCTCGGGCCACGACGACCGGTGAGATCCACCCCGCCTGTCGGCTGACCGCTCCGCGGCGCGCCGGGGGAACAACCCGGCCATCCTCGGTTCCGGGACCGAGGACATACGCGTCGAACCCGGGCAGCAGCCGCACCGCGGTGCTGGGCTGAGCGGCGGCCAGCTCGTCGAGGTCCTCGGCGCGCATCCAGGCGGCCTCGCCGTCGACGTCGACCTCGACGAGGCGGTTCCCGAGGGCACCGACCCAGGTTCGAAGCCGTCGGATGCTGACCCGACCACGGGCCAGCCAGTTGCGGATGCTCAACGTCGTCGCCGGGCCATAGGCGGCGAGATAGGCGAGGATCACGCGGGGCGCCGCGTCGTCGGGATCGGGAACCCCCGCCCAGCGCGGGCTCGCCAGGTCGGGGCGCGTGAAGGTCACGCGGCTCCCCTGGCTCGGGCCGTAGCAGAGGTCCCCCTGAAACGCGAGGGGCTTGAAGAGCGTCCCCCAGCCAGAGCGAAGCTCGTGGGCGAGATGGCTCAGCCGCGGCTGGGCGACGATCGCGGCGATGAGCTCCTCCCTCGTCAGCGGCTCACCGGAGAGGGCCTCTCTGACGACGGCCCGCATCGCGTCCCAGTGGCCTGTCTGCATGCCGAAGTAGCGCTGCCAGCTCGGCAGCTCCCAGCCCCGACCGGCCGCCAGCATCGAGAGGAACGCGCCGCCCTCCTCGGGGGTCAGGAGGTGCAGCGCCCCGCGCATGGCCCAGGTCTTGATGAGCTCGCCCTCGACCAGCGCCCGGCTCACCTCGCCGGCGCGGGACGAGGTACGACGTACCCGCACCGCAAGCTCGGCGGACGAAGCCACCTGGGCCTGGACGCCACCGAGGCGGCGCACCACCTCGACCGCCGACACGTTCCCGACCGGGTCGAGCAGCTGGCGGCTCATCCGCCAGCCAAGCGCCCGCTCCCAGGTGACCCTCACCGGGCCAGCCGCTCCTCCAGGCGCGCCCGTACGGCGGGCCACTCGTCGGCCAGGATCGAAAAGTAGACGGTGTCGCGGATGAAGCCGTCCGGCATGCGGATGTGCCGCCGCAGGACTCCCTCAGGCTTTGCCCCGAGCCGCGCGATGGCGGCCTGCGAGCGGAGGTTGCGACCATCGGTCTTCAGGGCAACCCGTGTCGCGCCCAGCTCGTCGAAGGCGTAGCCGAGCTGGAGCAGCTTGGCCTCGGTGTTCACCGCGCTGCGCTGGTGCGAGGGTGCGATCCAGGTCCAGCCGATCTCGACCCGACCGTGCTCGGGCGCGATGTCCCCGAAACGGGACGAGCCGATGGCGCGGCCCGTGGCGGCATCGACCGTCGCCCACGCCACGTAGTCGGGCCGCTGCGCATCGGCGAGGTAGGCCGGCCAGGCCGATGCGCCGACCGAGAGGTCCATCCCCATGTAACGGAAGGTGGCCGGATCCTGGGCAGCGGCCGCGAGCAGGTCGTCGCGATGGCGCTCCTCGATTGGCTCCAGCCGGACGAAGCGGCCAGCCAGGACGATCCGCGCAGGCTGTCGCACGGCCCGCAGCCGCTCAGCCGGCGGGCGCGCCCTCGCGCGCCGCGACCGCCGCCTCGACCCAGCCGGGGATCTCGCGACGCAGGGTCGGCAGCGGCACCGACCCGTGCGCAAGTACCTCGTCGTGGAAGGCGCGCAGGTCGAATCGATCGCCCATGAACTCGCTCACCTCTCGTCGCGCCCGCTCGATCTCGCGTTGGCCGATCTTGTAGGAGAGCGCCTGGCCCGGCCAGATCGTGTATCGGTCCACCTCGATCTCGGCGTCGACCGACGAGAGCGACGCGCGCTCCGCCATGAACTCGACCGCACGGGCCCGGCTCCAGCCGAAGGCGTGGAGCCCGGAATCGACCACGAGGCGCGATGCCCGCCACGCCTGGGCGTCGAGCATCCCGAGCCGCTCGGCGGGCGACTGGTAGAGCCCCATCTCGTCCGCGAGCCGCTCGGTGTAGAGGCCCCAGCCCTCGACGTACGCGGCTCCCGCCATGCGCGAGCCGTGAACGCGGAAGCGCGGGAGTCCCGTCAGCTCCATCTCGATGGCGATCTGGAAGTGGTGTCCCGGCGTCGCCTCGTGGTAGGTGATCGCCGCGAACTTGTGGAGCGCGCGTCCCTCCGGCTGGTAGGTGTTGAGGTAGTAGCGACCGATCCGCGAGCCATCCGCGGATGGCGGCATGTAGAAGGCCGGCGGCACCTCGCGCTCGCGGTACTCCTCGACGGCCGCGACCTCGCAGTTCGCGCTCGGCAGCCGGCCAAAGTAGGTCGGCGCGACCGCGAAGGCGCGCTCCAGCTGCCCCGCCGCGATCTCGACGATCCGCTCACGCGAGGCGGTGTGGTTGGCCGGGTCCTCGGCGAGCGCCTTGGCATAGGCATGTCGGTCCCGGTAGCCCGCGCCGCGCGCGATCGCGTCCTTCTCCGCCTCGATGTGCGCCAGGTCCTCGAGCCCGAATCGATGCACCTCGTCGGGGGTCGTCTCGATGGTCGTGTTCATCTGGATCGCAAGCCGATACGCCGCCTCCCCGCCCGGCGTCGCCGAGAGCCCCGGCTCGGGGCGTGCCTTCGCCTCGTACTCGTTGGCGAGGAAGTCGTGCAGATCCTGCAGGGCCGGATAGACGTGCGCGGCCACGGCCTCCCGAACGCGCTCACGGGCCGCATCGTCCGCGACGTGCGCCATCCGAACGGCCGGGAAGTCCTCGCTCGGGAGCGCCAGCATCCGCTCGATCTGCTCGATCTCGCGCCGGACCGGGACCGACGCCGCGGTGCGGCCATCGGCCACTCCCTCGCGCAGCGTTTCGATCGTCTGGGCGATGGCGGCCGGATACGCGGCAAAGCGAGCGACGAGCCGCTCGAGCTGGTCAGGGGTCTCCGCGATCTGGTACTGCGCCACGCGCACCGGCAAGGTCTGAACGCCGAAGATGTGATCGATTGCGAGCTGGTACTGCTTCTGTTCCAGCGCCTCCAGATGGGTGCGAGCCACGAGCGTCAGCATGTCGTGGGTGATCACCTGCTCGGGCTCGAGCGACTCCCGGTCGATCTGCGTAGCATCGGCGAGCGCCGCCCGGTACCCGGCCGCGTCCTCGGCGCGCCCCTCCGCCCCGAGGTCGGGCAGGCGGTCGTCCCACCGATCGTCGCCCAGGATCGTGGCGGAGACGGGGTCTCGCTCCAGGACGCCGTCCCAGAAGCGGTCGCCAAGCTCGTTGACGGCGTCGTTCGGATCGGTCACGGGGTCGATGTCTCCTCGATGGCGGCGAAGCGGCGTGGAGTGTACCCGCTCATCGGCCGCTGAACAGATCGGCGAGCAGCGCGGGCGGCGTCTCGGACAGCTGGTCGTAGCGGCAGCTCTCCGGCGTGCGATCCGCGCGCCAGCGCTGGAAGGTTGTGCCGTGGCGGAATCGGTCGCCCTGGAGGTGGTCGAAGGCGACCTCGCAGACTAGCTCCGGGCGGAGCGGCTCCCACGAGAGGTCCTTGCCACGGTTCCAGCGCGACGTGGCACCCGGGAGCCGCTTGCCCTCCGCCGCAGCCTCCCACTCCTTCCACTCGCGCCAGGGGTGCCCATCCAGCGCGTCGACGCGATACGGTGCGAGGAACTCGACCAGCTCGCGCCGCTTCGCCTCGGTGAAGGAGGCTGTCACGCCCGCGTGCTGGAGCTGGCCCTCGTCGTTCCAGAGCCCGAGCAGCAGGGAGCCGACCATCGTCCCCGGTCCGTTCTTGTGCCAGCGGAAACCGGCCACGACGCAGTCCGCGGTGCGGAGATGCTTGATCTTGGCCATCTCGCGCTTGCCGGGCAGGTAGCGCAGGTCCGAGCGCTTGGCGACCACGCCATCGAGCCCGGCACCCTCGAAGGCGTCGAACCAGTGGCGCGCCTGCCCCGGGTCCGAGGTCGCCGGAGTGAGCAGGACCGATGCCGGCGGGTTCGCCAGGAGCCGCTCCAGCCGCGCGCGGCGGTCGTCGAGCGGCGCGTCACGGAGGTCATCGGCCCCTTCCGCGAGGCAGTCGAAGGCGACGAACGCGGCCGGTGTCTCGGCTGCGAGCATGGCGACCCGCGAGGCGGCCGGGTGGATGCGGAGCAGCAGCGCCTCGAAGTCGAGCCCGCCATCGCGGGCGATCACGATCTCGCCGTCGAGCACGAAGCGCGCCGACGGCCCGCCAACCGAGAGGAGCGGCTGCAGGAGCTCCGGGAAGTATCGGTCCAGCGGCTTCAGGTCACGGGACTGGAGGTAGAGCTCCTCCCCGTCGCGAAAGACGAGCGCCCGGAAGCCGTCCCACTTCGGCTCGTAGCGCCATCCCTCGCCGACCGGAAGCTCCGGGGTCGGCTTGGCGAGCATCGGCTCGACTGGCGGGGCGATCAGGAACGCCATGAGGCGCCGATGATACGCGGGCCCGGATCGGCCATACTGCGCGCCAGATTGAGCATCGAGATCCAGTTCCTCGGGGCAGTCGGGACCGTCACGGGATCGCAGTACCTGGTCACCGCCGGAGGGCACCGTGTCCTCGTCGACTGCGGCATGTTCCAGGGCTCGCCGCATGAGAACGACCGCAACCGGATGGCCTTCGCCTACGACCCGTCGAGCGTCGACGCCCTGCTGCTGACCCACGCGCACCTCGACCACTGCGGCCGCATCCCGGCGGTCGTCAAAGCGGGCTTCAAGGGCCCGATCCGGGCCACCTCCGGCACCCTGGACCTGGCGGAGATCGTCCTTCGCGACGCCGCCAAGCTGCAGGACGAGGCGGAGCAGCGCTGGCGACGCCACCACCCCGACGAGGCGGCCGCGCACGACGCGGAGCTGGCGACGGAGGGGACCGCCCTGGAGACCGGGCCCGACATGCCGCAGCACCTGCGCCAGGCCGCGCCCGAGGGGATGACGATGAACCGCGCCGCTCTCTACACGCTCGATGACGTGGAGGCGACGATCACCCACTTCCAGCCGATCGCCTATGACCAGCCGGGCGATGTGGCTCCCGGCTTCAGCGCCACGTTCCGTGATGCCGGGCACATCCTCGGCTCGGCGATCATCGAGCTGCGAGTCACCGATGGCGACGCGACGACCACGATCGTCTTCTCCGGCGACCTCGGCCGCTGCGACACGCCGATCCTGCGCGACCCGACCCCGATCAGCCACGCCGACTTCGTGCTGGTCGAGTCGACCTACGGCAACCGCGAGCACGCCCCGCACCCGCAGGCGATCGAGGAGCTGGCGACGGCGATCAACGAGGTCGCCACCGACCGCGGCGTCCTGCTCGTGCCCTCGTTTGCCATCGGTCGCACCCAGGAGCTGGTCTGGGTCCTCGACGAGCTGCTCCGCGACAAGCGCATTCCGCAGCTCCCCCTCTACCTCGACTCGCCCATGGCGAGCCGCGCCAGCGACGTCTACCTCCGTCACATCGAGGACTACGACGACGAGACCGCCGCCCTGATGCGCTCGGGAGCTTCACCGCTCGTGTATCCCGGGGAGAGCTACACGAACGAGGTCGACCAGTCGAAGGCGATCCGGACCCAGCCCCGACCGCT
>JBGQKH010000003.1:0-52474 GCA_041499395.1 Candidatus Limnocylindria bacterium | reverse complement strand
CCGTGGCTCTTGTTGTCGTACTTGCCGTAGCCGCGCCCCTTGCGGGTCTTGAACCAGGCGACCGATGGGACCCGATTCGGGTTCTCGCCCCGCGCCGCTTCCAGCACCGCGCGCGTCACGGGACCCCACTCCGAGCCCTCCATGGTCCCCGTCACGCGCCAGGAGTAGGCGTTGAACCAGGTCTCGGGGGTGCCCGGGACCACCTCGTGGATGGCGACGTCGTCGATCCCGTAGTCGTTCCAGTCGAGCAGGAAGACGAGGTTGTTGAGCCCCAGCCCCCAGGCCGTGTTGCGCGTCTCGTGGCTGGCGCCGGGGGTCAGGCCACCCTCGCCCTCGACCACGAAGACCTTGACCTCCTCGGCCCCGGCCAGCTTGAGCGCGGCCGCCTCACCAGCGGACGGCGGCATGCCGTGCCCAGACGGCCCGGTGTTGAACTTCAGGAAGAGGGTCTTGCCCTCCATCTCGGCATGGCCGGGAAGCCCGCCGCGGCGGCGCAGCTTGAGGAGGTCCTCCCATGTGAGCGCCCAGCGGCCGTCATCGGGGAATTTGAAGGCCGGGTTGGGATCCCGCTCCGCCCGCGCACGCAGCGTCTCGTTTAGGACGGCGAGGGTCGCGTACACGAGCGGCACGGTGTGACCGGCCGAGAGCACGAACCGATCCGCGAAGGGTCGCCACGGCTTCCGGATGTCCCAGCGCATCGCCCCCGACAGAAGGAGCGCGACGAACATGTGCACCTTGGAGCGTGAGCCGCCGGGGTGCCCGCTCTGGCGGTAGTTGAGCGCCAGGTCGATCGCCTCGTCGATGATCTCCCGCACGGCGTCCCAGCGCTCGAACGACGGGACCGCCTCGTCGTACAGACGATCCGCCGTCCGCTGCGCCATGGTCGTCATCCGTGCACGAGCTCCCCGGTGCGCTCCAGTTTGGCGAGCGACTCGCCGACCCGCTCCAGGGCCGCAGCGATCTTCTCGCGCGAGTTGGCGTAGCTGAAGCGCAGGTAGCCCTCGCCGTAGCTGCCGAAGGCGGTGCCGGAGAGGCCGCAGACGCCCGCGTCGTAGAGCAGGTGATCGGCGATCTCGTTGCTGGACTTCCCGAACGAGCGCATGTTCGGGAAGGCGTAGAAGGCGCCGTGCGGCATGACGCAGTTCACCCCGGGGATGGCGTTGAAGCCCGCGACGATGAGCTCGCGCCGCGCCATGAACTCGGTGCGCATGGCATCGGCCGAGTCCTGCGGGCCGGTGAGGGCGGCGACCGCCCCGGCCTGCGCGAAGGCGTTCGTTCCACTCACGGAGTTGATCACCAGGCGGCTGAAGGTCTGCGCCATCCAGCCCGGCACGATCCCGTAGCCGAGCCGCCAGCCGGTCATGGCGAAGGTCTTGCTGAACCCATCGAGCGTGATCGTCCGCTCCGCCATCCCGGGCAGCGTCGCGATCGAGAGCGGCTCGCCCTCGTACTGGAGGCGGCCGTAGATCTCATCGGCCAGGACGACGAGGTCGTGCTCGATCGCGATCCTGGCGATCTCGCGCACGTCCTCGGGGGTGAGGATCGAGCCAGTCGGGTTGTGGGGCGAGTTCGTGACGATCATCCGTGTCTTATCGGTCACGAGGGATTCCACCTCGGCGACGTCCATCCGGAAGTCGTTGGCCTCGCGCAGTGGTGCCGGCACCGCGACCCCGCCCACGTATCGAGCCATCGACTCATAGATCGGGAAGCCGGGGTTGGGGTAGATAACCTCGTCGCCCTCGTTGATGAGGCCGAGCATTGCGTAGAACATGATCGGCTTGGCGCCGGGGGTCACGATCACCTGCTCCGGCGTCGCATCGATCCCCTTCCAGCGCTTCACGTCGGCGGCGATGGCCGCGCGCAGCGGCGCGATGCCGACTGCCGGCGGGTAGTGGGTCATCTTCTCGTCCAGGAGAGCGTGCGCCGCCGCCTCGCTGACGTGGCGCGGGGTGTCGAAGTCGGGCTCGCCGATCTCCAGGTGAATGACTTCGCGGCCGGTCGCCTCGAGCGCGCGAGCGCGTGCGGCGGCTTCGAAGGCGGTCTCGGTCCCGATCCGCTCCATGCGGCTGGCAAGCTTCACGGCTCAGTGCCTCGCTGCGTCAGGTGGGAGTCCAAGTGTACCGATCGATGGGAAGGACCGCGCTCGGATCGGCCAGTTCTTTCGGGCCATTGCGGTGTGGACAAGCACCGCTGCTATACTTTCCGAAGCGACCTTTCCGAGCGACGCGGCGCCAACCGCGCCAGAGGAGTATTGATCTCATGACGTTGACCGAGACGACGCCGCAGACCGCCCCGCCGATCGCCCCCGCACCCCCCGCCGAGCTGCTGGTCAGCATGACCGACGCGGCCGTCGCCAAGGTGCAGGAGCTTCGCTCGCGCGAGGGAAAAGCCGATGCGGCCCTGCGCCTCTTCGTGAAGAGCGGCGGATGCTCGGGCTACAGCTACGGCCTGGCCTTCGACAGCAACATCGCCGATGACGACCGGGTCGAGCATCATGGCGAGGTGCCGGTCGTGATCGACGCCTTCAGCGCCCAGCACGTGGCCGGCGCCGAGATCGACTACGTCGACTCGCTGATGGGCTCGGGCTTCGCCATCAACAACCCCAACGCGGTGAGCAGCTGCTCCTGCGGGCAGTCCTTCAACACCGATGGCTCCCCCGCCAAGGCAGGCGGCTGCCACTAGTCTCTCTTCCGCCTTCACCCCGTCGAAGCCCCGGCCCACCACCGGGGCTTCTTCGTGTCCGGGACCGGCTAGGCCGGCTGCGCCACCCAGCGCATCGGGTCGCCCGCGCCGAGGTCCTTGACGCCGGCGTCGACCAGCGCCCCGGCGACAAGCGTGCGACGGTGCGCTGCGAAGGTGAGCACGTGGGCGATCATGCCGCCGTAGGTAAACACCTCGGGTGGTTCGCAGAGGGCGTCGACGAAGGTCTCGTCCAGCCGCCCGCCGTCGATCACCTCCCGGACCTGCGCCACGAAGGCGGGCCCCTCCACGTCGAGCCGCGCGCGCATCGAGGCGATGCTCTCCCCGCGCTCGATGGCAAAGTCGTACCCGCGGGTGGCGAAGGCCGCGTTCCACATCGCCATCTGACCGATCAGCCGGGAGAGGAGGGATCGGAGCGTCGGGTCGTCATCGACCCCCTCGACCGAGATCTGGATCGGTGCGTCGAGCTGCGCATCGCCGAGGGTGGCGGCCCGGCGAACCATCTCGCCGACCAGCCAGACGTGGTGCTCGATGATCTTTGTCAGGAGGTCCATGGGGCTCACCTCGTTTCGGGCCGGAAGCTTCAGGCCTCCGGGTGGATGGAAGTGGACGTCGCTGGGCGCCGAGATCTGGATCCGCGTCGGATGCCGGCGCCAGGAGGCCGGGCCGGCGCCGTAGGCACGGGAGAAGGCCCGGGTGAACGCCTCGTGCGATGCGTAGCCGGCCTCGAGTGCGACCTCGAGGGCGGTCCTGTCCGTCGTCAACAGCCGATACGCGGCTCGCTCCAGCAGGACGCGACGCCGCAGCGCCGCTGGCGGCTCGCCGGCGATCGTGGCGATCAGCCGGTCAAGGTGGAAGCGGGACAGATGGACGCGCCTCGCGATCTCCTGCGCCGATGTCTCGTGGTCGTCCAGCGCGGCAGACAGCACGTCCACGAATGCCAGGAAGGTGTCCGTCGCGGTGCTCACGTTGTCAATCCTGGGGGAGGTGCCGCGCCTCCGTCTTGATCTTCATTGCGCAAATCGAGGCGGATCACACACGCTGTGAGGTGGCTAGGCCGAGGAGGTGAGCGCCCAGACCTGGCGCGCCCCGGTCACGCCCTTCAGCTCGTGCGTACCACGGTCCTCGAAGCGCAGGTCGGAGTCAGCGACCAGCTCGTGGGTCGTGCCGGAGACAAGCACCTCACCCGCCGAGGCGAGGCCCGCGATGCGGCTGACGATGTGGACCGCCACACCGCGGATGTTGTCGGGGATCAGCTCGACCTCGCCGGTGTGGACGCCGCAGCGCAGCCGCAGGCCGAGCTTGGCGGCGCCCTCGCTCAACGCCGCGGCGCAGCGGACCGCGCGCTCCGCCCCGTCGAAGATCGCAATGACGCCGTCGCCGGTGTTCGCGGCCAGCTTGCCTCGGAACTTGTCGATCTGGCGGCGGCTCTCCGCGTTGAGGTCGGCGAGCATCGTGCGCCAGGCCGCGGGACCGAGCCGCTCGGCCGTCGCGGTGGAGTCGATGACGTCGGTGCAGACCAGGGTGGCAAGGATCCGCTCGCTGCGACCGGCGGCGGGGAGCGCGAAAGCTCGCATCCCGGCGAAGTCGTATTGGACCGCCGGGATATCGCCCACCGTCCAGGCGTCGTGCCCGGGCATTACCTCGTAGAGGCAGCCCTCGCTGACCTCCATCTCGAGGCCCTCGGCCGTCACGAAGTGAACCGAGCCCTGGATGATCAGGCCGAGGTGGTGGTACTCGCACCACTCGGTCCCGGCAATCGGCTTCACGTCCTTCGACCAGCGCCAGCCGGGCTCGAAGGTGACCTTCCCGACCACGAAGTCGCCCAGCTCCCAGATCTGCACGCCGCCGTTCGGGAGCTTCCGCTCCTCGTCGGGCATGTCCAGGGACTTGCGCTGCATGCTGCCCACCGGCTACTCCCCCGACCCGTCGTCCTCGAAGGCCGATGCGTGGGCCGTCACGGCTTGCGGCTCGCCACCGCCGAGCGCCACCGGCAGGGGGCGCGGCAGGTCCGGGATCGTCACGTATCGGTCCACGAGCGAGCGGGTGCCGGCGATCCCCAGCTTGTCGAAGAGGAGCCCGAACTTGTTGCGCAGGTTGGCACCGATCTCCGCCTCGGCTTCGGCGGGGAGCGTCCAGAGCGCCTTCTTGAACGGCCCGATCGCCTTTTTGCGGGTCTTGTAGAGGAACTGCTCCTCGGTCTCGTCCGGCTTGCGCTCGTCGGCGCAGTTGCCGACGCACCAGGCCATCATCTCGGCGTGAAGGTCGGCCGGCAGGCCGCCGTCGTCGTACAGGATGTTCTGGAAGCCGGTCGCGAGGTGGATCTCGGCGGTGCCGTTGGTCGGGAAGTGGTGGAAGGCTTCCTCGGGCAGGGTGCTCGCCCCGTGCTGCACGGCGCCGGCCAGGCCGTACTCGTCTCGCGCGACGGTCGAGAGCCGCTGCATCGTGTCGAAGTCGATCTTGACGCGCGCCACGCTGCCATCGGGCAGGACGACGCCGCCGTGGCTCGTGCCAGTCTGGATGCTCACCTTGCTCAGCCCCGGGAGCCCGGTGCCGTGCAGGGGGGCGAAATAGCCGTCCAGGTAGGCGCGCAGCTCCTCCTCGGTCGAGTTGGCCTTGCCCACCTCCCCGATCTCTCCGCCGATGCTCACCGTCACGCCGTCCGGCTCGATAGCCCGGATCAGCCCCGTCAGCTCGACCGAGTTGGCGCAGTTGACCCGCTGCTCGTCGGCGGCGGTCGGCTGGGAGAGGTCGACGAGCGTGCTGCTGTCGATGTCGATGTTCAGGAAGCCGGCCGCCACCGCCTCGCTGGTGAGCTGCTTGAGCGCGTCGAGCTCGGCGCCCGAATCCGCCTTCCACTTGCTGGCGTTGAACTGGAAATGGTCGCCCTGCAGGAAGACCGGGCCGGCCCACTCCGACCGGATGGCGGCGGCCAAGATCGCCGCCGTGTATTCCGCGGGTCGCTGGTCGGTGTAGGCCATCTCGGACTTCGCGATCTCGAAGATGACTGCCCCCGCGTCCCGCTCCAGCGCGGCGGCGAAGGCCTGGCGCGCGGTGAGGTAGGTGACCGCCCGTGAGTTGATGGCAGGGACGGTGAAGCGGGTGGGAGAGAACTCGCCGCGACCGCGCGCCATGTACAGCTCGTGGATGCTCGCCGATCCGCAGCCGAGCACCTGTGAGGCGCTCCAGATCAGCCAGCGGGCCGCGTCGCGCAGCTCGGCCTCGGGGTTGAAGACGGCGTCGTTGACGAGCCGCTCGATCACGTCGCGCCGGAAGCGCGGGGGATCGGTCACGACCAGGCGGGAGCCCTCGATGCGGGCCGTGCCATCGAGTCGGGCGAGGAGGTCATCGGCGCTGGCTGAGGTCATGCGTCCCATGCTAGCGGAGCGCCGAGAGGAGGGTGAACGAGAGGAGTGGCGCCACCGGCAGCCCCACCGCGGCGGCGAGCAGATACCAGTCACGAGCCGCCGTGCCGTCCGCCACGCCGCGCCGCCGCAGGCCGCTCACCCAGGCGAGCACGGCGGAGAGGCCGCCGACGTAGAGGAGCGCCGCGAAGCCGAGCACGCCGATCGCGAAAGGCCGGACGCCCGTGCAGTCGCCGAAGGCGAGCGGTCCACCCGGCGGGCAGCTGGCGCTCAGCTCCCAGGCGATGACGCTGCCGGCCGCGGCAAGGATGCCGAAGGACCAGGCCAGGTGGACGGCGAGCGGCCGGGAGATGGCCGTGAACCGGCTAGCCGCGGGATCCCCAGGCGGCGCTGGCGGCGGCCGCAGCCTCCGCCTCGCGACGGCTGATGCGGCGGTACTCGAACCACAGGTAGGCGAGCCCGGTCGCTCCGCCGGCCGCCGCGATGGCGCCGAGCGCCAGCGCCTGGAGCGGGAAGAGCGGCGGGATGAGGCTGCCGCCGGCGACGTTGAAGAGCATGAACGGGATGATCCCCAGTACCAGCGCGGTGTACTGGAGGAAGTCGAGGAAGCGGATGAGCGACCAGGCGAAGCCGCGCCGGCCGCGGGCCGCCTGGGTCCAGAGGGCGAGGATCAGGACCAGGGTGAAGGTCGGCCCGCCGACGAGCACCACGGCGACCAGGAAGCCCACGTCCTTGCTGAAGCCCAGGTAGAGGGTGACGATGGTGTTGGCGTAGTTCGGGATGTAGCCGAGCACGAAGTAGAGGAAGAGCAGCAGCGGCACGCCTTTGAGCAGCGCGACCAGCCACGTCTCCGAGCCGTAGAGCATCCAGCTCATGAAGTCGTCGATCTCGCGCGCCACCCGCGAGACGAGGTCGCGGCGCGGCGGGACGGTGTAGGCGTTTGACATCGGCTCAGGTGCCCTTGTGGCTCAGCAGGAAGGTGATGAGCGCCTGCAGGGCCGATGCGCTGATCTTCCCCTCGGGATGGACCGGCATGCCGGTGGCGGTGCCGTCGTTGTAGTTGACCGACGAGTCGCGGATCCACTTCTCGAGGAACGCGCGCGGGTCGGCGCCGTAGTCCGCCTGGAGCTTGTCCAGGTGGGCGATGGGGGTCGGCAGGTCGGTCACCGGGGCGTTGCCGATGTTCGTCAGGTTCGGGAAGGTGCCGGCCACGCCGGCGAGCTGCGGCCCGTGGCAGCCGCCGCAGCCGGAGTCGACGTAGACCTTCGCGCCGGCGTCGACCGAGTTCGGGACCTGCACATCGGGCTGCTTGCCGGCCTCCAGGGCCCAGGTCTCGACCAGCGCCGTGACCGCGTCAATCTGGTTGATGGTCAGCGGCCCGCCCACCTCCGTGCTCCAGGCCGGCATCGGCGAGTTGACGTCGCCCGACACGACCACGCCGCCGAAGCGGACCACCAGGTTGACGTAGTCGGGCGGGTCACCCGGCTTGCGGATGTCGGTGAATGATCCGCCGTTCTGCGCCCGCAGCTTCTCGTAGATGCTCTTGGAGTGCAGGTTCGGGGCGAGGCGCCCGGTGGTCCCGACCTGCCCGCCGGTCCCGTCGATGCCGTGGCACGAGGCGCAGCCGGCGTGGTCGGGGAACTGCGGGTCGGCCGGCATGAAGACCTCCGCCCCGTAGGCGAGCAGCTCCTTGATCTGGGTCTGGTAGGCCGCCTCGCGGCGGGCGGGGTCGGTGATCCAGTAGAAGGCGGTGAAGAGCGACATGGCGCTGATCAGGACGACGGCCAGCGTCTTGATGCGCATCGGTCAGGCGGCGCAGTGGGGAATGTCGGCGGTATTGCGCGGGTCGAAGGTCGCGGTGCCGATCGGCGGTCCGGCCTCGATGACGCCGGTGTCGATCACGTAGGTGCCGGCAGTGACGGTCACCGTGAAGCGGTCCATGCCGCGAGGTGCCGGGCCGGCGCGCTTCTCGCCGATGATGTTGTACTTGCTGCCATGGCAGAGGCACTCGAACCAGTGGCTCTTCTCGCAGAGCGGCGGGATGTTGCAGCCCAGGTGCGGACACTTGCGGTAGAGGGCCAGGACGTCCGCCCCGGGGTCCGCGACGGTCCCGCCGCCGCCGTTGACGAGCGCCTTGGCGGCCGGCACGTTGATGAAGAAGACGCGCGCCTTGCCGAATGCGTACGGCTGACCCTGCGTCCAGCTCGCCTGCGTCCCCGCGATGTCGGAGGCCTTGCCAAGGGTGAACTTGCCGCCCAGCCCGGTCCGCACGTTGGGCCACAGGAAGTTGACGGTCCCCGCCAGGAACTCGATGGTGAGCAGCCCCGTGCCGGCCCAGAAGACGCGGCGCATGAACGAGCGCCGGCTCATCTCGCCGACGGGGCGGCCGGGCACCTCGCCGTAGGTCGGCAGATGGCTCATAGGGTGAAGTAGATCCCCTGCCACGGCCAGACCCAGTTCCAGCCGGGGCCGCGGAAGAATGAGCCGATGAGGGTGATCAGCAGTCCGCCGAGCATGAGCGCCAGGAAGAAGACCCAGATCGTCTTCCGGTCGCGCGCGGCCTTGTACGGCGAGCGGTCAACATACGGGATGATCGCCAGGCCGACGAGGTAGAGGGTCGGCAGCAGCACGCCACCGACGGTCGCGTTGAAGTAGCTGAGCAGCTCCTGGAGGCCGAGGAAGTACCACGGCGCCTTCGCCACGTGCGGCGTGACCCCGGCGTTGGCCATCTGCTCGAGCGGCGCGGAGATGAAGGTCGAGGCCACCACCAGCAGGACGGTGATCAGCGTCGCCATCAGGAACTCGGCGCGGAGCAGGTGCGGCCAGGTGAGGACCGTCTCGTCCGGGCGCTTGTCGACGCGCACCATCGACTCCTGCTTGACGTAGGCGAGGAGGCGGAAGCGCTCCGTGCCCGGAACGCCGGGAGGGCCGGGGAGCTTGGGGCCGCCCCCGCGCTCGACGGCAGGGACCCGCGGCGCCTGCGTCGGCGCGTTCTTGTCCGCGGTGGCGTTCGGGCGCTTCTCGATCGTCATCGGCTCAGACCGGGCCGGAGATCCCGCCGTCCTTCCGGATCCTCCAGAAGTGGACGACCATCAGGATGGCGGTGATCAGCGGGAAGGCGATCACGTGCATCACGTAGAAGCGGATCAGGGTCCCCTGCCCCACCTCGACGCCGCCCAGCAGGATGAAGCTCGACTCCTTGCTGAGCAGCGGCGCGTAGGTCGCCATCTGGCTGCCGACGGTGATCGCCCAGAACGCGATCTGGTCCCATGGCAGGAGGTAGCCGGTGAAGCTGAGCCAGAGGGTGCAGAAGAGGAGGATCACCCCGATCGCCCAGTTGAACTCGCGCGGCGGCTTGTAGGCGCCGTGGTAGAAGACCCGGATCATGTGCAGGAAGACGGTGAGCACCATGAGGTGCGCGCCCCAGCGGTGCATGTTCCGCACGAACGATCCGAAGGCGACCGAGTTCTCGATCGAGAGGATGTCCTGATACGCGCGCGTGACCGACGGGACGTAGAAGAACATGAGGTAGACGCCGGTCACGGTGAGCACCAGGAAGAGGAAGAAGCTGACCCCGCCAAGGCAGAACGTGTAGGTGTAGCGGACGGCGTGCTTCTTGACGCGGACCGGGTGCAGGTGCAGGAAGACGTTGTTCATCACCGCCAGCGCGCGGGTGCGGCTGGTGGTCGGGTAGGGCTGGCGGAAGAGGCTTCGCCACAGCGCCGACTCCTTGACGACCCGCATCAGGTCGCCCGGACCGGGGAAGGTCATCGCTGGACCGCCACGCCGGCCTGCTGGCCGATCTGTCCCAGCACGTTGTCCTTGTAGCTCTCCAAGAGCACCTTCCCGTCAGGCGTGATCCGCTCGAGCTCGAGCCGATCCATCGTGATGCAGTTGGTCGGACACCGCTCGACGCAGAGGTTGCAGCGGATGCAGCGCTCCTCGTCGATGATCATGGCAATCCCGCGCGGCCACGTCTGGAAGAGGTCGATCTCCGGGTCGTCGCCGCCGACCTGCGCCTTGTCGATCATGTAGATCACGCCCTCGGGGCAGACGTCGGCGCAGAGCCCGCACAGGATACAGCGCGGCCCGTCGATGTTGATGTTGTGGTTGCACTGGAGGCAGCGCTGTCCCTCGGTGATCGCGGAGCGGGTGTCGTAGCCGACCTCCACCAGGCTCGTGAAGTCGCGACGCAGCTCCGGCGGAGCCATCGGGATGTGCTGGCGCTCGATCGCCTCGTACTTGTCCGGCATATCGTGCTCGAGGGCCTGGGTGATCACGGCGCGGTTGATGACCGGGAGCTCTTCCAGCTCGGCACCGCGCACGCCGCCGAGCCAGCGATCGACCGCACGCGCCGTCCGGCGGCCACGCCCGGCCGCCTCGATGATCGTGGCCGGGCCGGTCACGAAGTCGCCGCAGGCGAAGATCCCCTCGACGTTGGTCTGGAACGTGTCCGCCTGGGCGACGACGTAGCCGCGCGCCAGGTCGAACTTGAGGGCGTTGTACTTCTTGCCATCGGGCCCGAGCGGGGTCGTGCCGTTGAGCGGCGCCGTGCGCCATGACGAGATCGAGCCGCCTGGCACGAACTCGCGGGTATCGGTCACACCAAGGTGGCGGTTGAGCTTGGCGCCGTACTCGCCCAGGACGTTGTTGTCGGAGGCCTGGCTGGTGCACGGGATGACCATGTCGCAGGCGAGCGTGAACTCGCTGCCGGGGATCGGCTCGGCGCTGCGACGGCCGCTGGCGTCCGGCGGGCCGAGGCGCGTCCGCTGGAAGGTGATCCCCGAGACGTGCCCCTTGCTGTCGCTCACCACCTCGACCGGCGAGCTGAAGAACTCGAAGCGGACCCCCTCGAAGCGGGTCTCGTGCTGCTCCTCCTCGTCGACCACCATCTCCTCGGGGCCGCGACGGTAGACGATCGTCGAGGTCTTGGCGCCGATGCGCAGCGCGGTGCGCGCCGAGTCCATCGCGGTGTAGCCGCCACCCACGATCACGGCGTGGTCGCCGACCCACTGCTCCTCGCCCAGGTTGGCGCGCTTCAGGAAGTCGACGCCGTAGATCACGCCATCGAGCTCCTCGCCGGGGATGTTCATGGCGACCGGGTACATGCAGCCGGCCGAGACGACCACCGCGTCATGCCGCTCGCGCAGCTGGTCGAGGGTGATGTCGCGCCCGACCTCGACGTTGTAGTGGAACTCGACCCCGTGCTTGGCGACCCAGTTCACGTCGAGCTCGATCACGTCGCGCGGCAGCCGGAACGCCGGCACGCCGATCAGGGTCGTGCCACCACCCGACGGGAGCGCCTCGTAGACGTGGACCTGGTGCCCGTAGGAGGCGAGCTCCTTGGCGACGGTGAGTCCCGCCGGGCCGGCGCCGATGACGCCGACGCTCTTGCCCGTCGGCGGCGCAACGACGACGTTGTCGGGCATGTTGTTGCCGTAGTGCCAGTCGACCAGGAAGCGCTTCATGGCGCGGATCGAGAGCGGCTTGTCGATATCGGCGCGGCGGCAGGCCTTCTCGCACGGGGCGCTGCACACGTAGCCGCAGATGGCGGCGACCGGGTTCGGGTCGCGGGCCAGGATGTAGCCCTCTTCGAAGCGCCCCTCAGCGGCGAGCATCAGGTAGCCCCGGCAGTTGGTATTGACCGGGCAGCCTTCCTGGCACTCGATGTTGCACTGGAGCCAGTCGACGCCGACTTCGGCGGTCTGGAACCTGAGCGGGATGGCGTTTGCGGAGATCACTGGCATCGTCGCAGAGCGGGTTCCACCACGAGTTGCCGAAGCGAGTCAGCGGCGCCGCGATGGTATCCGTCGCGGAGAGCCGGTGTCAAAGCAGGTTGGGGTTGGCGAAGTACTTCGCCAGCACGCGACGGACGAGCGGGGCGGTGTCCGACCCGCCGGTCCCGATGACCACGTGCACCAGCACGGTGGCGACCACGATCTGCGCGCTGCCGACAGGCGCGAAGGCGGGGAACCACGCGTCGGGGTACGGCGTGCCAGTTTCGGCCGTGCCGCTCTTCCCCGCAACCTCGTGGCCGAACCCTGAGAAGGCGACATACGCGGTGCCGATCGGGAGGGAGACCACGGCGCGGAGCGACTGTCGGAGGTAGTCGAGTGTCTCCGGCTTGAGGTCGATCCGACGCATAGGGAGCGGCTGGTCCTGCTCGAGGATCGTGCCGTCCGGCAGCGTCGCCTGGGTGACGAGCCGCGGCCTCCAGAGCGTCCCGCCGTTTGCGAAGGCGGCGTAGGCGTTCGCCAGCTGTAGCGGGGTGGTCTCGAACCTCCCCTGTCCGATCGCGAGCTGGATCTGGTCCACGGCACTGTAGGGCGAGTAGCGCGTCCCCGAGCGCGGGGTTGTGGCGTAGTAGTGCGCATCGGGCAGGATGCCAGGCGCGTCGGTCAGATGGGTGATGCGGGTGGATCGCCCAAAGCCGAAAGCGGTGACGAAATCGGTCAGGGCCGTCCGATCCTTCTCCCAGACCCGGATCGAGAGCGGCATGTACGTCGTGTTGCAGCTGAATGCCATTGCCTGCGCCAGCGAGACAGTCGGGCCGAGGAAGTGGTCACGGTAGTTGTGGTACGTGAAGCCACCGTAGGTCCAGGTGCCGAGGCAGGGCATCCTCGTGGCAGCGGCGGCCACCCCGGTCTCGAAGGCGGCGATCAGGGTGAATGGCTTGAACGACGACCCCGCCGGGTATGCTGCCAGCACGGCCCGATTCAGCACGTCTGACGCTTTCGCGCGGGCCAGGGGCTGGCCGGAGAGCGTCTTGCCGATCGTCATGGAGTTCGGGTCGAAACGCGGCATGGAGGCCAGCGCCCAGACGTCGCCCGACTTCGGGTCGAGCACGACGGTGCCGGCGTCGCTCTGACCGGTGAGCGCGGCCTCGGCCGTGGCCTGGAGGGTCGGCCGGAGGGTGGTCGTCACATCGGCGCCGGGGACCATCGGCCGGACGAGGAGGGGGACCATCTCCCCGTCAGCGAGGTTCCCGACGAGGCTGAGCCCGGGTGAGCCGCGCAGCAGCGGCTCGGCCCCCTGCTCGAGGCCCGAGCGTCCGAGCGACTCGCCGACCAGGTAGTCGGCGCTCGGCGGAAGGCTGGCGAGCTCGCCCTTCGTGACCGGCGCGACGTAGCCGATCGTCTGGCCGGCGAGCCACTCCTGCGGGTAGACCCGCATCCCGTCAGCACGCGTCTCGGCGAAGACCTTTCCGTCTGCAGCAAGGATGCGGCCTCGCGCTGGCTCGCTTCGTTTGATCTCGAGGGTGGCCTGCTCGCCGAGCTGCGGGAAGAGGAGCGAGGGGCGCCAGCGCACGGTCCAGTCGTCGGAGCCCGCGGTGAGCATGAGCGTCCGGGAGACCGCGACGGTGCCGAACAGGTTCGTCTCGATCGAGAGGCTGACCGGGACCGCGAAGGCGGGCTGCGGCCCAATGCCGTCGCCATCGGGCGCGGCCGAGCTGGGGATGGGCGTGCCAACGTTCGCGTCGATCCAGGTGACTCCGGCGAGATCGTCGAACTGCTGGAGCAGCGAGGCGATCGCCGCAGGGCTGTTGTGCGCGCGATCTGCCGGAGCGACCAGCTGCGCCATCTGGGCGTATTGCTGCGACCGCCAGGTCGCGACGAAGATCCGCGCCGCCTCCGCGGCAGCCGCGGCAGGGGCGACGGGGCGCACCGCCGGAGCCGAGCCGGAGGGATTCGGGCTTGGGCTGGACGCTATGGCCGGCGAGGCGAAGGAGGCGAGCATCGCCACCGCGACCAGCCAGGCGGTGGCTCGCGCAGGACCGCGCGCCCGTCCGCGCGGCAGCATCATCGGGCCAGCATCACCCGTCGGAAGCCCTCCGCGGCTGGGTAGCCGGCTCGCTCCCCGAGCTCCTCTGCCCCGCGCCGGACCCAGCGTGCCGTCTCCGGGAAGTCGCGGAACTGGCTGGCGTGGTGCGCCAGCGCAGCGATCTTGCGTTCAAGCGTCGCCCCGATATCGACCAGCTGGTTCGCCTCGTTGGTGCTCCAGAGGAAGAGCTCCGCGACCTTCCAAGCGGCGAGGCCGGCGGCGATGTGCTCGGGAAAGTTGAGCGGGTCGCGCGCGGTGGGAAAGACCGCGTCGACCACCACCGTCCCCGCTGCGCGGTGGTCGGGGTGGTTCACCCACTCGTTGTTGACGAAGAGGACCGTCGGGTCGTGGCTCATCACGATCTCGGGGCGGAAGGCGCGGATGGCGTGCGTGATGCGTTCGCGGAGTCGAAGGCTCGGCTCAACCTGCCCGTCGGGCTCGCCGAGGAAGTCGACCGAGGTGACGCCGATCTCTTCGGCGGCGGACCGCTGCTCGTCCTCACGGAGCGAGGCCAGGGCCACGGGATCGGCGGCCGGATTGTCGCTCCCCTTGTCGCCACGGGTCAGCAGCAGGTAGCGCACCTCGGCCCCCTCCCCGACCCAGCGCGCGACCGTCCCGGCCGCGCCAAACTCGATGTCGTCGGGGTGCGCGGCCACGACCAGGACACGTTCGGGTGTTGGGAGCCGGTCGTTGGGCATCGGCCGGCCGAATCCTAGCAGCAGGGGCCTCGATCAGCGGACGGCTGCTCCTGGCAGAGGCGAGCTGACCGGCGTCCCGAGCCGGATGAGCCGATCCCGCGGCTCCGCGAGCGAGTCGGCGGCCCAGGCCAGCACCTCGTCGTCATGGCTGAAGAGGATCACCTGCCGGTCCGCGCTCAGGTCGTGGAGGACGTCGAGCACGCGATGCTTCCGTTCGCTGTCCGCCTGCGCCGTGACCTCGTCGAGAAGGAGCGGCGCCATCTCGCCTGGAGCGACCAGGTGCTCGGCCATCGCCACGCGGAGGAGGAGGTAGATTTGCTCGCGGGTCCCCTCAGAGAGGAGCCGCGCGTCGCGCCACTGGCCCGTCCGCGCCTCCTTGACGTCGACCGACAGGTCGCGCGGATTCATCCCGACCTCGACGTAGGCACCGCCGGTGATCGCGGGCAGGTTTCGCTGGACCGATGCGGTCAGGATCGGCGCTAGGTCGCGATGGACGCGGCGCTCGGCCGCCTCCAGCAGCGCGAGCGTCTCGTCGATCACTGCCGCGAGGTCCTTCACCCGCGCAAGCTCGATCTTCGCGGCGTCGGCGCGCTCCTCGCTCTCGGCCACGTCAGGCAAGGTACTGGCCAGGAGGCGCAGCTCGCCGCCCATTGCATCGACGACTTCCTTCGCCCGCGATGCGGCGGACCGCGCGGCGGCAACCGTCGCCTCGGTGTCGCCTGCAGCGCTCAGGGGAGCGTCCTCTCCGGCGGCCGCCGCAAGGCTTGCCGCTGCCGCGGCGGCGCGCTCGGCCTCGCCCTGAAGGTCGGCCAGCTTCCGCCCGGCAAGCAGCCCGCTCAGCTCCTCCCACTCTCGGATCGCGACCTCGCTCGCTCGGGTCGCGGCCTCACGTTCCGCCTGCCAGGCCGCAAGGCTCGCGACCAGCTGATCCGGAGTGCCGGCCTCAGCCTGCCCGATGCGATGACCGGCATCTCGAAGGCCGGCTTCGACCGCCGCAGCCGCTGCCCGAGCATTCGCTGCGAGATCCTCGGCCGACTCCCGCGCCTCGATCGCGCGACGAAGCCCCTCGGCGGCGGCGGCGCCACGCGCGAGATCCTCGCGCTCCGCGCACTGAGCCTCATAGGAAGTGACCGCGGGACGAAGCTCTCCGTCCGCGGCAGCCCCGCGCTGGCGAAGCGCTTCTCGCAGCGCGTCGGATGCCCGAGCGATGGCATCCTGCAGGCCGGTGGCGGCCCGCTCCCAGTCGGCCAGGGACGAGGAGCGATCCTGAGTGGGAGGCGCAGAGCGACGCATCGCCCACGCGGCGATCCCGATCGCCGCCGCCAGCAGGACGATCCCGGGCAGCGGCAGGCTGAGGACGATGGCGAAGACGCCGACGATCGCCGCGCCGGCTGCACCGAGGAGCGGGATTCGCGCGGCCGCAGCGCCCCGGGGAGTTGGGGCCGCAATGGCCACCGGTGTGCGCTCCTGGTGCAGTCGGAGCGCCTCGTCCGCAAGGTCGAGCGCCCGAAGCGCGTCGGTGACCAAGCGATCGGGACGCCGATCCCCGGCGGGAACGGCGGGGAGTGCGTCGAGCTGGACTCGCAGCTCGGCCGCCGTCGGGCCGACGAGCTGCATCGGCGCGGGGCGGCGGCGCCACGCGTCGAGCGCGGCCGCGACCTCGTCCGCCAGCTCATCGCGGGCAGCAAGCGGTGGGGGCGGGGTCGGGTGGACAGCGGCGAGGCGCGCCGCGCGCTCGGCGCGCGCTGCCAGGCTGGTCGCGTTCCGAAGTGCCCGTGCCGCCTCTGCGACGGCGAGGGCGCGCTCCGCCGCCAGGTGGTCGGCGGCGGCGTCCTCAAGGCGAGCCTCGCGATCCAGGTAGTCGCCGTGGAGGCGGCGCGCCTCGGCGACGGCCGCGTCGGCGCCCTCGTGCTCCCGCATCGCCGCCCACAGCGGGCCGGTTGCGCCGACCCGCACCGCCCCGACGGCCTCTCTGCGGAAGGCCTTCAGCTTCTCGATCGCCTCGGCGGCGGTCGCGTCCGTTCCGCGCGTCGCGGCCGCGCGCTGCATCTGGTCCTGGAGCGAGGCGGCGCTGTCGGCGACCGCCATGATCTGCGCCTGGTTGACCGCCGCGACGGCGGTGAACGATTCACGGTCCAGGCCGAGCCACTTGCTGGCATCGGGCGTCCCGTCGTTGATGATCTCGCTCGAGAGGTCGTCACCCAGCACCACGTCACGCGCCCGGCAGGCGACGCGACCGGCGAGATCCTGCGAGATGTCGACGGTTCGCCCGTCGGCGAGGTGGAGGCGAGCCTCGACCTCCCATCGTTCCGGGGTATCCCAGGGCCGGTGGCGCTCGATGACACCCGCCACCTCCTTGGTGCGGCCCGGCCCGCGGCGAACGCCGGTCAGGGCGAGGCGCAGCGCGGCGTGCCAGGTCGTCTTGCCGGCCTCGTTCGGTCCGCTGATGACGGTCATCCCCTGCCCGAGCTCGAGGGTCTCGTCGCTGAGCGGCCCGAAGGCACGGGCAATGACACGCTCGATCCACATCGGTCAGGCCACCTCCAGGTCGGACCGGCCCTCGAGCGCCCGAAGCCCGGTGACCAGTACCTTGCGGCGCCGATCGTCGTCGGCGATCTCCTGAGCGTCGCGGGCGAACTGGCCACGCACGGTCATCTCGGCGGCGATCGCCTCGAGGTCGTAGGCGGGAAGGACCTGGTTGGTGCGAACGACGAATCCGTCGAGGTGCTCGCCAAGGGGAAGCAGCGTCCTGGGATCGACCGGCAGCTCCGCGGGCACCTCGCCACTGACCGTGAGCCGCACGGACCCGGTGAGGCCGGTGATCGCCATCGCCACGCGCTGAAGCACGTCATCGACGTGGTGACAGCCGTCGAGCGGGACCACGATGTCGTGCACCTGGCTGACGGCCACCGAGCGCCGCTCCCGCTCCACGGTCCCGTCGTCCGCAATCGTGGCGAGCACCACGCCCCTCCCCTCGGACTCACCAAACGAAAGGGGATCCGGGTTGCCGGGATAGGTGTATCGCTCGCGGTCACGGGCGACGTGGTAATGCCCCAGGAAGGCGTGGCTGATCCCGGCCGCCTCGAGCTCCGCCGCGTCGAAGGGGGCGTGCAGCTCCTTGCCCGACTCCTGGAAGGGCAGCGCGCTCCGCTCGGAGGCGTGGGCGAGCGCCAGGTGGACGCCGCCACGATCCGTCGTGAAATCGGTGAAAAAGGAACCGGTGTTGGCGGGGGCCCGATGCGCGGCTCCCCACAGCGTCAGTCCTTCGGCCAGGGGGACGGGCGTCAGGCTCGCCTCGGTGAAGAGGTGGACGTTCGGGCTCCATTCGACCATCGCGTAAGGGCTCCGCGCCGAGTACCAATCGTGGTTGCCCGGCGCGAGGTAGATCGGCCGGTCGGTCCGGGCGAAGCTCTCGCGCAGGAAGGCGACGGTGTCCGGCGTGAAGCGCTCGTGCTCGAAGAGGTCGCCCGCGCCGAGCACGGCGTCCACCCGCTCCTCGTCGGCCAGCTGGAGGATGCGGGTGAGCGTCTCCCGTCGATTGCGCCGCCGCATCCGCGCCGTCTCCGGCCGTGCCCAGGCGAACGGCGCGTCGAGGTGCAGGTCGGCGAAATGCAGGATCCGCATGATTCGCAAGCCTAGCCATCTTCGTGACAGCTAGGCCGTCGCGATCGCGAGGTCCCGCAGCTCAGGCGGAGGCGTCGCTCCGCAGCTGGAAGCCGAAGATCGCCACCGCGGCGAGGAGGAGCAGGTGGATGAGGCCCCCCAGGCCGTAGCCACCGATCAGCGCGAGGAACCAGATGAGCAGCAGGCCGACCGGGAGCGAGCGCCAGAGCAGGTGCTCCCAGGCAGGGCTCACCGCTCCCCTTCGCGCTCGTTGATGACCTGGATCACGAGCAGCACGGCCGCCACCACCAGGAGCAGGTTGACCAGCGGTCCCTTGACCACGACCAGGCCGATGAACCAGGCCACGAGTGTGACGGCGATCGCGGTCCAGATCACGCCGGCACCGTCGCGAGGAGGGCCAGCAGCTGATCCACGTGCTCGATCGGCTTCACGCGCGGCAGCACGTGCTCGATCCGCCCATCCGGCCCGATGATGAAGCTGCTCCGCTCGACCCCCTTGTAGGTCTTGCCCGCGAAGGTCTTCTCGACCCAGACCCCGAAGGCATCGGCGACCTGATGGCCCCGGTCGGCGAGCAGGCGGTGCGGAAGGTCGTACTTCTCCCGGAACCGCACGTGGCTCTCGACCGAGTCGGGAGAGACGCCGAAGACCTCCACGCCGGTCGCCAGGACGCGGTCGTAGTTGTCACGCAGCGAGCAGGCCTGGGTCGTGCAGCCGGGCGTGTCGTCCTTCGGGTAGAAGTAGAGGACGTAGCGCCGCCCGAGCATGCTCGTGCTCGAGACGGATGCGCCGTCATCGGCACTCATCTCGAAGGGCGGGACCGGGTCGCCCTCGTTCGGCCGCGTCATGGTCGCATCCTACCTCACCCCATCTCCTCGATCGCAACCAGCACCGGCGGCAGGTCGCGCGGCAGCAGGCGGGCGGCGATGTCGTCGGCCAGCTCCTCGAGCAGCTCGTCGCTCGCCTCGGCGAGGTCGTGGCCGGCGCCATCGACCCAGCGCAGCGCCGGAGCCTCCCCGCTGATCGTCAGCGAGGCGGCCAGGAGCCGCGACTCCTCCGGCTCGCTCCATGCGTCGGCAGCGCCATGGACCAGCGCAACGGACCGATGCAGCATCGTGGCGAGCGCGAGCGGCGGCGTATGAATCGCCTGCTCGATCGGGGCGAGGGAGAGCGTGACTCGCCGGCCGCCACGCAACGGCAGGGTGAGCTGCTCCTCCCTCCGTTCGGCGTGCTCGAGCAGCTCCTCGCTGAAGCGGTCGATGGCGGCGACGATCGGGTGCTGGTGGTCGGTTCCCTCGCGGCCGCGGGTCGCTGCCGCACGTCGGAGCGTGTCGCGCCACGAACGGGCGGATGCGCCGATCAGGGTCAGCGCCGACACCGCGGGATCGCCGATCGCCACGGCGAGCGCGACCCCGGAGCCCTCCCCGTGACCGACGATCCCGGTCCGGCGCAGGTCGAGCGCGCCGTGGCTGCGCATCGCGGCCAGCAGGTCCCGTGCGTCGTCGATCTTGGTGAAGAGGGTCACCGACTCCCACCCGCCGTCGGAGCGCCCGCATCCGCGCGGATCGGCGCGCAGCGATGCGACGCCGTGGGACGCCAGCGCATCGGCGAGGCGTGCGAGCAGGCCACGCGGCATCGGTCCGGGGGCGAACCAGTCGGGATGCCCGACCCGGTCGTACGCGCCATCGCGGTCGCGGGGCAGCCAGGAGGGGAGCAGCAGAACGCTCGGATAGCGCCCGCGCCGGTCCGCCGGCGGCGGGGCGTCTGGCAGGACGAGCGTGGCCGACAGCTGGGCGTCGCCGGCCCGGATGCTGAGCTCCTCGGAGCGTGGCATGCGAGGAGGGTACACGCGTCAGCTCAGCAGGCCGATCGCGACGGCCAGCCCCGCGAGCAGCACCGCGGCACCGACCAGCCTCCAATCGGAGCGCTGCATCTCGTGCGGGCGGGCGATCGTGCGACATGGGGCAGCCCCAAAGCCGCGAGCGTCCATGGCGCTCGCCAGCCTCGTCGCTCGTCGCACCGACCCGACCAGGAGCGCCAGCAGCATCCCGAAGGCGAGCCGCACGCCCTCGACGGGGGAATGACCGCCGCTCACGCCACGGGCCCGGCGCGCCATGCCGAGGATCTGCCACTCCTGCGCGAGGATCGGCAGCATCCGAACCGCCGCGAGCACCCCGATCGCCAGCCGCGGGGAGAGGCGCGCCTGCTGCTGGAGGGAATCGGCCAGGTCGGTCGGATCGGTGCTGGCGATGGCCAGCACCCCGGAGAGGGCGATCCCCAGCAGGCGCAGCCCGAGCGAGAGGCCACGGACGAGGTCCGGCCCACCGGCGACGGCCCTGGCCAGCAGGACGTTGAGGACCCCCACCGAGAGCGCCGCCAGGAGGAGCGGCCAGGTCCGCCGCAGCAGTCCGCCGGGGCTGAGGCCGGTGAACGGGATTGCTGCGAGGAGCGCCGCAAGGATGAGGGCGGGTGCCAGCGGCCCGCCCGAGAAGAAGAGGCCGACCATGAGGAGCGCCGCCGCCCCGAGCTTCGCGGTCGGGTTCGCCCGGGCCAGCGGCGCTGCGGGATCGGGGCGCAGCGGCACGAAGCGCCTCACTCGACCGCCTCCGTCCCCGGCGTTCCGAGCCGCACCACGCGATCGGCCAGGGCCGTCGCGAAGGGAGCGTCGTGGGTAGCGAGGCAGATCGCAGTGCCGGCGTCGCGGAGCGTCCCCAGCAGGTCGAGCAGCTCCACCGCGGTCCGGCGGTCCTGCCCAAAGGTCGGCTCGTCGAGGATCAGGACCGATGGCTCGGACACGAGCGCGGTCGCCACCGAGAGGCGCCGCTTCTCCCCGCCGGAGAGAGTGAAGGGGTTGGCCTCGGCAAGGGCGTCGAGGCGGAGGCGCGCGAGCAGCGCCTCGGCCCGTTGGGTGGCCGCGGACCGATCGACGCCGGCGCGGATCGGGGCGAGGGTGAGCTCGTCGATGACGCGGCCGGTGAGGAACTGGTGCTCGGGATCCTGGAAGACCGAGCCGATCCTCCGCGCCAGGCGCGGCGCCGCCCAGCGCCAGATCGGCTCCTGGTCAGCCGTCTCGCCGGGGGCGCCAACCGCCCGCACCGCGCCGAGGGTCGGTCGCAGGAGGCCACCCATCAGGAGCGCCAGGGTCGACTTGCCCGAGCCGTTGGGTCCGACCAGCGCCAGCGCCTCCCCGGACCGGAGCTGGAGGCTGATGGGGCCGATCGCCAGGTTCGGCTGCCTCGGGTAGGCGTAGCCCGCCTGGTCAACCTCGAGCACCGGCGCAGGAGCCGGTCGCGCGCGCCGCACCGATGTCGGCAATGGGTGACCCGGCACCCACACGCCGGCCGCGGCGAGCCGGTCGCCGAGGGGCCCGGCCACGCTCAGAGGCGGACCGTCGGCGACGACGCCGCCACCGGCTTCGAGCACCACCACCCGATCGACGAGGGACAGCACCTCCTCGACCCGATGCTCGACCAGCACCATGGTGGTTGCGCCGTCGCGAAGGACCTGGTGCAGGGATCCGCGCACGAGCGCCGCCCCGTCCGGATCGAGGTTGGCGGTCGGCTCGTCGAGGAGCAGCAGCCCGGGCTCCAGCGCCATCGCCCCGGCGATCGCCAGCCGCTGCTGCTCGCCCCCGGAGAGGGCATCGGTCGGCCGATCGCGCCCGTAGGGGAATCCGACGGCCGCCAGGGCCGCATCGACTCGCGGCCAGATCTGGTCGGCGGGGACGCATCGGTTCTCGAGCCCGAAGGCGACTTCGTCGCCGGCGCGCGCCATGACCAGCTGCGACTCCGGGTCCTGGAAGACGATCCCGATCCGGTCGCGGACGGAGCGTGGCTCCACCCCGTCAATGTGCAGCTCGCCCTCCGAGACGCCTCCCTCGAGGAGCCCGGCCAGGCCGGCAAGCAGCGTCGACTTGCCCGACCCCGATGCACCGAGCAAGAGCACCCGCTCTCCCGGTTCGATGCGGAGGTCGAGGCCGCGCAGCGCCCACGCCTTCCGTCCCGCGTGCCGCCAGCCCCAGTCGCGCGCCTCGATACCGACCGGGCCGCTCACCCGGCCGCTCGTCGGGTCAAACCTCTGGCTGCTCGCGCCCCGCCGGGAAGGCGGTCAACACCCCGGTCCGGGCCAGGGCGCGGACGAGCAGCCAGCCCCCGGCCCCTGCGATGAGCGCGGAGCTGGGAATCACGAGGGCGGCGTACAGCACCTGGTATCCGATCGCCCAGTCGGGGTAGAAGAAGGCGAAGTCGAGGAGGGTCGCCGCCGCGCCAGCCGCCGCGCCAGCCAGCATGGCGGTCGGTAGCCCCCAGCGGCGGTAGAGGCCGAGCCCGAAGATGGCCTCGGCAGCGACGCCCTGCAGCAGGCCGTACGCCACGATCACCAACCCCCACTGCGCGCCGAAGAGCACCGAAACGACCCCCGCGACTCCCTCACCGAGCAGCGCTGCGCCAGGGCGCCGGATGACCAGCGGCACGAGCACCGCGGGCAGCAGCCAGACCCCGTACATGAATCCCTGGAGCGGCGGGAGGGCCGCGAACGCGGGGCCGATGGAGGCCCAGAGCAGGTTCCAGACCTGGAAGACCGCGCCGAAGGCGACCGCCAGCACCGCGCCCACCACGATGTCGACGGTTCGCCACCGCCCGGTTGTCGGGTCGATTGCGATCGTCATCGGTTTGCCTCCTTCTCCGCTTCGATGACCAGCAGCGTCCCGCCCTCGAGCGAGACCGATGCGGGTGTCCGTGTCCCCACGTTCGAGAGCCCGCGGGAGCGGCCCATCCGCAGCGTCTCACCGTCGAGTGGGTAGCGCAGTCCCACTGTCCTTACGCCGACCGCATCGCCTCCCACCGGGAGCAGCGTGACGAGGCCTCCCGCGGCTGCCGAGAGGCTGAGCAGCTCGCCTCCGCGCACGGCCCGCGCGACGGTGCCCGCGCGGACGATCCGCAGCCCCACGGCCCGCCACCTCGGATCGGCGAGGAGGAGCACGTTCGCCAGCTCGTGGTCGAGCCGGCCGCCACCGAGCGCCCCGATGATCACGACCTCGTCCGCACCGGCGGCGACCGCATAGTCGATCGCCAGCTCGGCGTCCGATGCGTCCTTCTCGGCGGGGTGACGCTCGACCTTGACCCCGTCCGCTGCGAGCCGCTCCAGCAGGGCCTGGTCGATCGAGTCCATGTCGCCGACAACGAGGTCCGGGCGGATCCCCTCTGCCGCCAGCCATGCGGCCCCGGAGTCAGCAGCGATCACGAGATCGGCCCCGCTGAGCTGGCCAGCGTCTCCCGGCGCGGCATCGCCGCCGGCCACCACGATCGCTTTCACTCCGACTCCCTTCGCTGGCATGACCCAGATCAGGTTCGAGGGTCTGCGGCCTTCCGCACTCTCAGCGCTTGCGCGCTCCCCTGTCGCTCTTGGGGTTGTCTCGCCGAGCGTAGCACGCGTGCGATGATCCGGCCATGACCAGCACCGGCGGAGAGCCCCTCCACCCGAATGTCGAGCGGGTCGTCCGGGCCGCAGCGGAGGCCGGCCTCTCGATCAAGGTCGTCCGCTTCCCGGAAGGAACCCGCACGGCAGAGGACGCGGCGCGTGCCGTCGGCTGCTCCGTGGGGCAGATCGTCAAGTCGCTCGTCTTCGTCGTTGATGGCGATCCCGTAGTGGCGCTCATCTCGGGGGTGGATCGGCTCGACCCAGTTCGGCTGGCTACAGCCGCGGGAGGTAGCCGAGCGCGTCGTGCGGAGGGTGACGAGGTGCGGGCCGCGACAGGCTACGCGATCGGCGGCGTCCCACCGTTCGGACACGCTCGCGCGCTGCCGATCCTCATCGACGAGCATCTGCTGTCGCACGCGGAGGTGTGGGCTGCAGCGGGGCTGCCCGACGCGGTCTTCCGCGTCTCGCCGCTCGATCTCGAGCGCGTCGCCGGCGCGCGGCGAGCGAGCCTGGCAGCCGACGCGGCTCCCTAGGGGCGGTCGATCCTCACATCGATCGCGACGGTCTCATCCGGGCCAGCGCGGATGACCACCTGCCAGATCGTTCCATCGGGCACGCTGAAGCGGATCACGGCGGCCGCCCCGCCAGGGTAGGCAGCAACGATCCGGTATCCAGCAGTTGGCAGCGCCCGGAGGTAGAAGTCGTAGGCGGCTGAGCCGAGCAGGTCGCTGCTCCAGAGGGCGACCAGTCCCGGATCGTCGCCCGGCAGGGGCAGGGGCACGGCACCAGGCAGCGCCGGGAAGCCACTCGGCAGCGGGGCGCGCTCCCCGGCCGACGCGGGTGCGGAGACCGCGACCGAAGCAGGCGGAGACGGCCCGGAGGTGGCGGCCGAGGCCGACTCTCGGCCTGCGTCGCAGGCCGAGACCACCGTCGACATCAGTGCGAGGAGAAGGACGACCGGACGTTTCATCTCGCCTGACCTCAGCAGACCGGGATCAGTGCATGCGTCAGCGCGGCTGGGCCGCACGACGGGAGGCTCGTGACCTGGATCGGAACGTAGAACCCTCCAAGCCGGCCGTGGTCGAACCATCGGACGGAGATCGCGGCGAGGTTGAAGGTCTCCCGGTAGATACCCAAGGCGGTCGAGCCCCGCAGCCCGAACGTGAAGCGACCCACCCCGTCCGGCGCGACCGACGCGTTGTCGAGGTAGGTCGCAATCGAAGTCGATGGCCAGTCACTCGCGGCGAAGGGTGAGGCGTGCGACGCCGGGCTCCACGTGGCGAGGGCGACGCGACCCACCGTCGCGCTGACGCGCCACGTCCTGCCGCCGGCGTTGCGGAACTCGACCCAGTGGGTGATCGTGTGGCCCTGCTGGATCACCTCGGTGCCCGGGTTGCTCTCCCGCACGTAGGCGGCGTCGTACGCGATGCGCCCCGGCCACGTCGTCCAGCGCCGCTCGGCGAGCGGGTCGACGGAGAGGTAGGCCCTCGCGGCTGCGCTCCAGGCCAGCATCTCAAAGTGCAGGTGCGCTCCGTAGCAGGTGCCGCTGCATCCCGATCGACCGACCAGCTGGCCGGCCGCCACCGTCTGCCCGATCACGACTGCGATCCCGCCGTCCGCGGCACTCGCCAGGTGGTAGTAGAGGGTGCGCCGACCATCTGCGTGCTGCAGCAGGACGAAGTTGCCGAAGCTGCCGAATTGGGTGGTGCCGTAGCCGCCCTCCACGTCGATCACCGTCCCGTCCTTCGCGGCGGCGACCTCGCTGCGCAGCGCCATCGGGTAATCGGTCCCGGTGTGCTGGTCGTAGACGCGCCCGGCGTGGGGAACGCCGTCGTTCCAGGCCTGCCCCGTCCAGTCGAGCTGGCGATTGAGCGTCCGGTCGCGGTCGACGCCGAAGCTCAGCGTGACGCCCGGGTCGTAGAACGGGAGCGTGTAGTCGTCGGCGGCGAGCGCTGAGCCGGCAACCCCGCCGAGCAGGACCAGCAGCAGCGCGAGCGATCCCGACCCGCGACGCATTCGCATTGTCATGGCAGGCACCCCACCGCTCCGGCAAGCCCCGCCTGCCGCTGCGTCACGGCCAGGACCGATCCGTCGAGCGCCAGCGCCGCCGTTCCGAGCCCACGCCTGACGAGCAGCGAGGTTCCATCCGCCGCGAAGCACGGGTGGGATCCCGGTCCGAGATCGCGGACGTTCGCTCCGGGCCGGTCGAGCAGCTCGATGCCGCGCCCGCCAAGCTCGTATGCGATGTGCCTTCCGTCCGCAGCGACGACAACGTTGAACGCCCCCGGCTCGAGGTCGGCGAGGAGCAGCGCCGCGTCCGCTGTCACGCGTCGGACGAGGGTGCGGCCGCTCGCGTGCGAGACGACCGCCACGTCGCCGTCGACGAGCGGGTAGGCCGCGTAGTCGAGGTCGTCGCTCGTCACCGGCGTCACGGCTCCCGCCGGGGAGAGGCGCACCACGCGCGAGCGATACGGCGCCTCCACCGACGAGACGGAGAGGAGCAGCAGCGAACCGTCGGCGGCCGGCACCGGCGAGCCGAGGTATGGTCCCGCTCCGATCTGCACGCCAGCCCCAGTCGCCGGATCGATCCGCCACAGGGCACCTCTGCCGTCCAGCACGGCGAGCCACGAGGCATCCGCCGAGAATCCGGCCGAGGCGAGCCCGGGCAGTGAGATGCGGATCTGCGATCCGTCGCCATGGGCGACGGTCAGGGTGCCGGAGGGCTGACCGAGCTGATCGGCCAGAGCCGCCTGGGCGCCATCGGCCGAGACGGCCAGCAGAACCGCGGCGCCGGGAGCCTGGACCTCCAGCAGGCTGGAGCTGCCGACTCGATGCGGCAGCAACCCGATCAGCGCCCCGGAGCGCGCGGCATCCGCGCTCGTGAGGCGGAGCACCTCGCTCGGCCGATCGGCGGAGACGATGCCAATGGCCAGCAGGGCAAGCGCAACCGGGACGAGAGTGACGAGGCCGAGGCGACGACCGTCGGCCAGAGAGGGGCGCCGCAGATCGGCGCCGAGGAGAGCGGACATGGGACCTCCACACGTGAGCAGGGCAGTGGGTGCAGATGACGAAGCTCCGGTGGTGGCGACTGGCCCTCCCTGGTCCGACGGCTGGCGGGTGCTCGCCGATCGGTGGTCCCGAGCCTAGCCGGGGCCGCTTATCGGCGGCTTATCGGGCGATAATCGGCGCCCGATGCCACCATCCCTGGCCCTTCCCGCCTGGCTCGCCCTCGGCGCTGCGCTGCTGATGAGCGGTGGCCTGGCGCTCGTCCGACGCTCGGGAGCTCTGCCCGCAATCGGGCGGCGCCTCGCCGGCGCGAGAGAGGTCCGCGTGGGGGACATGGTCGGACTTGGCCCCATGGACTCCCTCCCGACGCGCCCGGTGCGGGTCAGCGGCCGGGTCCGCTGCCCCGATCCGATCATCACCCCGGACGACGACCGGCTGGTGGCCCTGCATCGCGATGTCGAGGTCCTCAACTCACGTGGGTGGAGGAGCATCGAACGCGTGCGGGAGACGCGCTCCTTCGAGCTGTGGGACCACGACGGGTCCCTGAGCATCGACCCGGCGGATGCGGCCGAGCCGCTCGTCACCATTCCGCACGTCTGGAGCGGCCCGCCGGATGAGCTGGACGCGACCTTTGCGGCGGCGCTCTCTCGGGTGACCGCGGAAGACGGCGCGCCGCGGGTCGCGCGCGCCACAACGCGGATGATCAGCGTCGTGGATCGGCTCCTGGTGCTGGCCGAGGTCCGCCGCGATGGGGAGGGGAAGGCCCGACTCGTGGCCCCGCGCGGCGGCTATCTCCTGAGCGCCGTCGAGCTTGACGATGCGATGCGCCTGCTCGGCGGCCCCAGACCACGGCTCCTCCTTGTCGGCAGCGCCGCCATTGCGGCATCCGTGGCGCTCCTGCTGGGGGCGGCAATTCTCACAACGGCAGCGCTGCTCACCGGCTGATCACGCTCGGGGAGCGGTCGGGTACCGGTGCGAAAGGGTACGAACGGGGTATCGAGGGGTCGGCTACCCACTTCTACCATCCGGTGCACGGCACCTACCAGAAGTTCCAATCGACTGGCGGGGCAGACCGTGCAATCCGGACTGGAGCTCGGAGTGGCGCAGGCAGCTCGCGACCGTGAGGGCGACCGGGGAACGCTGGTGAGCGTTGCCCAGGCCGCCGCGCTCCTCGGCGTCCACCCCAACACGATTCGCGCGTGGACCGATGCCGGCCGCCTGCCGGCCTTCCGCATCAACGCGCGCGGCGATCGCCGTTACCGGCAGGGCGATGTCCAGCGCCTCCTCGCGGAAGGTACTGGCGACGCGGCCGCCCCACACGCCGAGCGCCACATCGCGGGCGAGCTGGCCGTCCTCGGTCGCCTGAGCTCCGGGCCAGGCGCATCGGCCAACGCGACCGCCGCCTGCCGCACCGCCGTCGAGGCGCTCCGATCCCACCTTCGCGTCGCCCGGGTGGCCGCCTACCTGGCGCGA
The DNA here is from genome assembly GCA_041499395.1 of Candidatus Limnocylindria bacterium. Lineage (GTDB taxonomy): Bacteria > Chloroflexota > Limnocylindria > QHBO01 > QHBO01 > CF-167. The sequence goes on along the minus strand of JBGQKH010000003.1, from coordinate 24,372 downwards.
GAGACGTCGGATGGCCTCCTGCACCTCGAGACGCATGCCGGGTACCAGACCTCTCCTCCCGACACGATGCGCGCGGTCGGTGACGGCGATCTTGGATCCGAGCCCAGCTCGGTCGCCGACGTGACGGTCGGTCCCCTGCGCCGGCAGGTCGTGCTGCGTGCCGGCGGCGAGATCGTGGGCGCCCTCGTCCTCGAGGACGATCCGGGTGGTCCGCTCTCCAGCATCGCGCTCGCCTTCCTGCGCACGGTCGCACAGGCGGTTGCGGCCAATGTCGTCACGGCTCGCACCTTGGCCCGCGCCAAGCGCGAGGTGGCGCGCTCTCGCGCTCTCCGGCACGTGGCGCAGGAGCTCGCCGGCCAGCTCGACCTGCGGACCGTGCTTGACGACATCGTCGACCGCACGCGCACCCTCTTCGACGCCGACAAGGCCGGCCTCTGGCTGATCGAAGAGGGCCCCAACCCATTCCACGTCGCCGCTATGCGGGGGATCGGCGAAGCGTTCCAGACGCAGACCCGCGTGCTCACCTGGGATTCGTCGGCGGTCGGTGTCCAAGCCTCGCGCGAGCGTCGCACGATCGTGGTCCGCAACGCCGACACGCGCGCTGGAGTCGGCGCCATGCAGCACGTCTATCGCGACGAGGGGATCAAGACGGCCTGCCTGGTGCCGCTCGTCAGCCATGACCAGGCGCTCGGCGTCATCGGCCTCTACCACACCCGCGACCGCGAGTGGCCGGACGACGAGGTGGCGCTGGCGCAGTCGTTCGCCAACCAGGCCGCCGTTGCGATCAGCAACGCCCGCCTCTACCGATCGGTCGCCGACCAGGCGGCCCGCATTCGCTCGATCCAGGACCTCTCCTCCCGCCTCAACCGCCTGACCGATGTGCAGGCGATCGCGGACGCCATCGTCTCCGAGGCGAGCTCGCTGGCCGCCTATCACGACATTCGCGTCTATGTCGTGAACTGGGAGACCGGCTTCTGCGAGCCGGTTGCCTACACCGATCGGCTGCTCGGAGAGGGCGACTTCCATGAGCGGCTCCGTGTTGCCGTCGGTGAGGGATCGTTCACCGGCTGGGTCGCCGAGCACGGTGAGCCGCTGCTGATCAACGACGCCCTGACAGACCTGCGCGGGCACACGATCGAGGGGACCGACGACATCGACGAGTCGATGCTGGTGGTCCCGATGGTGTTCGAGGGCCGCTCGGTCGGCGTGGTCGCCCTCTCCAAGCTGGGCAAGGACCAGTTCAGCACCGACGACCTCCAGACGATGACCATCTTCGCCGGGTACGCCGCGCAGGCGATCGCCAATGCCTCGGCGTACGAGCGCCTCGAGCTCCAGTCGACCGAGCTCGCGCGGCAGCTCCAGTCACAGCGGCGCCTCCTCGAGATCAACGAGCGGCTCCTCTCGACCCTCGACCAGCAGCACGTGCTGGAGACGATCGCCGACGGCCTGCGCGCAGTGGTCCACTACGACAACCTGTCGATCTATCGGGCCGACCCGGAGAACCGGATCCTGGTCCCGGTGCTGACCCGCGAGCGCCACGCCGAGCAGGTGATGCGCTACATCGTCCCGTTCGGGCACGGGCTGATGGGCTGGGCCACCGACCACGCGGAGCCGGTGCTCGCCAATGACGCCCTGAACGACCCGCGCGCGATGCAGATCCCCGACACCCCGGCCGATCCCGAGGCACTGGCGGTGGTGCCGCTCGTCAGCGGCGGCGAGGTGATCGGCTGCATGAACATCTCGCGGGTCGGGGGCGCCGGCAACTACTTCAGCGAGAACGACTTCGAGCTGATCAAGCTGTTCGCCGGCCAGGCATCGATCGCGCTCCGCAATGCGGACACACACCACGCCGTGAGCCAGCGGGCCGACACCGACGCCCTGACCGGCCTGGGCAACCACGGCGCCTTCCAGCGCACCCTCGGGGAGCTGGTCGACGAGCTGACCGCGGCGGCCCCGAAGGGGAAGGGAAAGCGATCGAAGGCGAAGGAGCAGCCGATCTCGCTCCTGATGATGGACCTCGATTCGTTCAAGGGGTACAACGATCGTCTCGGCCATCCGGCCGGAGACGCGCTGCTCCACGCCGTGGGCACGGCCATCTATGGCGCAGCGCGGTCCGACGACCGGGTCTTCCGGTACGGCGGCGACGAGTTCGCCCTGGTGCTGCCGGCGGTAGACGCGCGCGCGGCCGCCTCGATCGGCAATCGGGTTCGGATGGCCGTCGCGCGCCTCACCGCCAACGACGCCAACCCGGTGACGATCTCGGTCGGCGTCGCCACCGTGCCGGGCGACGCGTCCGACAAGAACGGGCTGATCGGCGCGGCCGATACCGCCCTCTACTACGGGAAGCAGTCCGGCGGAGACCGCGTCGTCCCGGCCAGCGAGGTCCCGAGCGAGATGCGCGACCTGCGCGGGACGCTTGACCAGCTGGCCCGGGCGGCCCTCCTGCACCCGATCGATGATCCGGTCGGGACGCTCACCGCCCGCACCGGGCTCATCTCCGGCAGCGTCGGGAGGGACAGCGAGTCGGCGGTGATCGAGTCGCTCCTGTCGCTGGCACGCTCGATCGACGCGCGTGATCCCGCCGTTCATGGCCATGCCGATCGCGTCGGCAACCTTGCCGTCCGCATCGCCGGCGACCTTCGCTGCCCGACCCAGCAGATCGCCGAGATCGAGCTTGCGGCGCGCCTGCATGGCCTCGACATCCTCGGGGCGAGCGAGTTCGAGCCGATCCAGTCGCTCCGCCCCGCGGCCCTCATCGTCCGCCAGCACCGGGCCGCGCTCGGGGCGAGCGAAGGCGGCATCGGGTCCCAAATCGTCTCGGTCGCCGACCTGTACGACACGCTGATGGCGACTCCCGCCGGCAAGCGGCGCGGCCGGGCCGCGGCGCTCGCGGACCTTCGCGCCCAGGTCGGGAAGCGGTTCCGGGGCGACGTGGTCGAGGCGCTCGCCACCGTCGTGGCCGCGCGTCAGGACCGCGGTCACCGACGCCGCCGGGTCGATCAGGCGGCGGGCGAGCGGGGAGCGGCCTGAGGCCTCGCTGAGCTTGGGGACGCTATCATGGCGCCTCCCATGCCGATCTCCCGAGCCGACGCTGCGCGCCGGGCGCTCAGCGTCCGGATTCGGGCCACGATCCTGCCCCTGGCTGTTGCCGTCACGCTCGGCGCGTGCGCCGCGCCGTCCCCGAGCCCCTCACTGGGCGCCGCGGCAAGCCCCAGCCCAACGCCGAAGCCGACCCCGCTCCCGACGCCCCTCTACAGCAACTCGCCCGATCCGGCGCTGGCCGCGCTGATTCCGAGGGAGCTGGCCGGAAAGGCGGTCCAGGTGCCGCCGATCACCGACTTCGCGTACACGCCCGGCGATATCGGGGAGGCCTACGGGGAGATCGGCCTCCGATTCATCTCGCTCCAGGTGGCCTACATCTCCCAGCCGCGCCTCTCGCTCTACGCGATGCGGATGCAGCCGCCCTTCGCCACCAGCGCCGACCTCGAACCGCACCTGGCCGCGGCCGGAGAGTACGTCGGGATCGCCGGCCTGCATCGTGAGCCGTGGACGCTCGGGGTTGCGGGCAACCGCCTCGTCTGGTGGCGGCCGGAGGACATGGCGACGCTGAAGGGGACGCGGGTCTACACCTGGGCCGTCGATGGGCTCGTCTTCCTGATGATCGGCGCCGACGAAGAGCAGAACCTCGCGATGCTGGCGGCCCTCCCGGGCGCGCCCGCGCCCACCCCGACGCCGCGCCCATCGGTGAGCGGCACGCCCGGGGCAAGCGCCACGGCCTCGCCCTCCTGAGCCGGGGCGCGCATGCGCGCGGTCTATCATCGATCGCGTGGTGAACCGGGGATCGACGCGGCCGTGAGCGACTGGGATGGCAGCCCCGACGATCGTCTCTCGCGCAAGCGCGACCGGCTGGCGCGCCTCCTGAAGGTCGCCTCGATCCTTTACGCCAGCGGCAGTGGAGATGCGGGGGTCCCGGTCACCGAGATCGCCCGCCTGACCGGGATGACCACGCGCACGGTATACCGCGACATCCGGGCGCTGGAAGAGGAGCTGGCGATGCCGATCTTTCAGGCCGGCAAGGGTCGCTACGGCATCGAGAAGAAGTACTTCCTGCCGCCCCTCCACCTCTCCGTCCCGGAGGCGGTCGTCTTCTTCCTGGCCTCGCGCCTCATCGCGCGCTGGTCGGACGCGTACGACCAGGCCGTCGTCAGCGCCTTCACCAAGCTGGCAGACCTGCTCCCGCAGCCGATCGCGCGGCACGTGGCGGCGGCGATGCTGACCGTGGGAGCGGCCGAGCCGAACGACCAGTTCGTGCGCAACTTCGCGCACGTGGCGCAGGCCTGGGCCGAAGGACGCGTGGTCGAGTTCGACTACGAGCCGGCCGAGGGCGATCGACGGCACGCCCGCGTCCAGCCGTACTTCCTGGAGCCCGACGCGGCGGGGCGCAGCGTCTACCTGATCGGCTTCGACGAGACGGTCGTCGCGATGCGCACCTACAAGGTGGAGCGGATCCGCAGCTCGACGCTCACCGCCGATCGGTACGTGATCCCGGCGGACTTCGATCCTGACCGGTGGCTCGCCAATTCGTGGGGAATCTGGTCGTCCGACACCACCGCCACGGCTGAGGTGCGGCTGCGATTTGGCCCCTCCACCGCGCAGCGCGTCCGCGAGGCGGTCTGGCATCGCTCCCAGAAGCTCGTCGAGCTTCCCGATGGCGGCGTCGAGCTGACCGTGACCGTCGCCGGCATCGTCGAGATCCGGCCGTGGATCCTCTCATGGGGCGATGGGGTCGAGGTGCTCGCGCCGCCAGAGCTGCGCGCGTCGGTCGCGCAGGCGGTGCGGGACGCGTCGGCCCGCTACGGGGCATGAGCGCGCCCGCCATCGAATCGGAGCTCAAGCTGATCGCCGATGACGAGGCGCCGTTGGCAGGGCTCGCGACGCGGGAGACGCTCGGAGGCGCGCGACTGGGAGCGCCGCGAACTGTGGACGAGCTGGATCGCTACCTGGACACGGTCGAAGGTCGCCTCGCCGATCAGGGCTGGGCGTGCCGCCTCCGCACCCGGGAGGGATCGACGACGGTCTCGCTGAAGGGTCCCGCGCAGCATGCCGAGGGCGCCGTGCTGCACCGTCGACCGGAGGTGAACGGTCCGGCGACCGTGGAGGTAACGCCCTCGGCGTGGCCGCGCTCGGAGGCTCGCGACCTGCTCGACGCGATGTCGGGCGGCGAGCCGCTGGTCGAGCAGTTCACGCTCGCCCAGACCCGGACCGAGCGCGCGGTCCTGATGCGGGGACGCCGGGCGGGAATCCTCTCGCTTGACCGGGTGCGGGTCGTGACGGGCGACGTCACGGTCGGCCTGCTGCACATCGTGGAGCTCGAGCTCGACCCGTCCACGGCGCCCGGCGCGCGCGAGGCGGACCACCTGTGGCAGGCGCTGGAGCGGATCCATGGGCTCCAGGCGGACCCGATGACGAAGATCCAGCACGCACTCGCCCTGATCGGGGCCTCCTCGTCGTGATCCGGCGACTGGCGTGGATCGTCGCGCTTGGCGTCGTTGTCGTCATTGCCACGAAGGTCGGCTGGGACAACGCCCTCTGGGACCCGCGTCTCCAGGCCGTCCTCCACCTCGCGGCCGCGGCGGCGATTGGCGTGCTGGCCTGGATGGCGCTGCGCGGCGAAGCGATGCCGCGAACGCCCATCGACCTTCCACTCCTTGCACTCCTCGTCACCGAGGGGATCGCGACCATCTCGGCCTGGAACATCGGGCTCTCCGCTCCCGCCTTCGCCGGCATCGTGGTCACCTCCCTGATGCTGCCCGTGGCGCTGGTGGCGCTTCGCCATCGGCCGAACCTGACGGCGCTGGTCGTCGTCGTCCCAGTCATCGGCCTTGCCGCGATCAGCCTCTGGAGCCTTGCCTGGCGCCGCATCGACTGGGTGCTGGCCGGGGGCCTTGGCCTGCCGCCGGTTCGCCTGCCGAACGAGGTGACGCAGTTCGGCCTCGTGACGGTCCCCCCCTTCGTGCTGCTGGCCACCTTGCCGCTGGCCCTGGTCGTGACCAGGCCCGAGCTGCGGAGGTGGCTCCTCTGGCCGCTCTTGGCGCTCTGCGTGCCGCTCACCCTCGTCAGCGGGTCCCGTTCGGCATGGATCGCGTTTGCTGTCGCTGCCCTCGTGATGGCCACCCTCTCAATCCGGGAGCTGCGCGCCGCAATGCGCCCCTCACCCGGTCGCATCGTGACCGGAGTCGCGCTTCTGGTGCTGGGCGCCGCCGCCGTCGCGTATGTCGCGCCGAGGCTGACGCAGACCACCTCGCTGGCCTATCGAGGCACGCTGTGGGATGTGACACTTCACGTCTGGAGCGCCCACCCGATGCTCGGCATCGGTCCGGGCGCGATGGCCTACGCACGACAGGCGATCGCCCCGCTCGTCCAGCCACACTCCCACGACGTGCCGCTGGGCATCCTTGGCGACGCCGGGCTCGCGGGGCTGGTCGTCGCGCTTGTCCTGTTCCTGCGATTCGCATGGATCGCTCGGCCACGTCGGGAGCATCCCCTTCCCGGGCGAGCCGCCTATGCCGTCCTGGTCGGTGTGGCAGCTGGGTTTCTCACGGACGACCTGACCTTCCTGCCGAACGTCAACCTGCTGCTCATCCTGCTCGCCGCCGTCGCACTTCGCGACGCCGGGGCGGTGGAGTGGCGCCCCGTCCAGCGGCGAGGGCGCGGCTGGGGTGCCAGCGGGTTGGCAGTCGCCGCCGCTGGGATGGTGGTGGTGGTAATCCTGGCCGACGCGTCCGCGATCTCGTACCGCGCGGGGACCGATGCGGTGGCTGCCGGCGCGTGGGCGGATGGGCTCAGTGACTTCAGCATCTCGGTCCAGCTGAACCCTGGCCACCCCGCCGGCCCGAAGGCCCTCTCGCTGGCGGCAGACCACGAGGGCGAGACCGACCTCGCGCGGAGCAGCACAGAGCGGGCCGTCGCGCTGAATCGCGGCGACTGGGCATCGTGGACGAACCTGTCGCTCATCTGCCTGCAGGATGGCGACCGGGCCTGCGCTGCCGAGGCTGCGCGGCATGCGCTCGACACCTCGGGGCGGAGCGCCGTGGCGCTCGTCAACGCGGCTCTGGTCTTCGAGGCACTTGGACGGCCGACGCAGGCCGATGCGCTGTATGGAGCGGCGCTGCTCGCCGATTGGCAGACCGGCATGCTCGTCCCGTGGCCGCGGCCGGTCGCTCCGATCAACGAGCCGGGAGTAGCGAGCGGCACGTTCAACGGGGAACTGGCGCAGCTGGTCGCCCGCAGAAAGGGCGGCGAGAACGTGCAGCCCGGGTCTTATGCCCTGGCCAGCATTCGAGCGCTCGCCTTTGGGATGGAGGGAAACCGGGACGCGGCTCGATCGGCCATGGAGGCTGCCTATGTGGAGCAGCCGGCAGACCCCCTCACATGGGACGTTGCGATGCTGCTGCTGGCCCACTGGGGCGAGGACAGCTCCACGGCGGTTCAGATGGGGAACCTCATCCGTGGCTGGGTGCTCACCAAGGAGGCGCCCGAGATCCCCATCATCTCCTACGACATCGGTTCGTTCCGCGCGTATCCCGGCGACGGCCTCATAAAGGCGGCGCAACGGCTGCTGTCGAGCAGGCCGTGGCCGTGGGACCTGGAGCCGCTGCTGGCCCCCTAGCCGTCGAGCGGGAGGCGAAGGATGAGCGCGAGCGTCGGCCGCGGACGCGGCTCCGGAGCCGCAATCGAAGCACGCAGCCACGCGACGCCGGCCCTCCCGGACCGGTGGCGAGCGGCGAGGTGCCGCGCCGAGAGGCCATCGATCCCGAGCGCCCCAAGCGCCTCGGCCACCAGCGTCCCGTCGCCTCGGTAACCGCGTCCCACGGTGACGCGATCGCCAGGGGTGAGGATCGCCTCCAGCCAGCGCCGCCGCACCGCGAATGAGCGGGCGACCACCGGCTGCCCGCCGCTCCAGAGAAGGTCGCTGGCCACGTAGGCGGGGCGCCCGGGCCGACCCTGCGCCGCGAGGCGGACGCGCAGCAGGTCGGGGTCGGGGCGTCCCGCGTCGTCGAGCACGAGCAGCGTCCCGTCCAGGATGACGCCGTCTTCCGCGAGCTGGCGGGGCATCTCCCCCAGCTCGGGGAAGGCGGCCAGCGCGTCCGCCATGCCGGACACCTGGAGGCGGAGCTCGCCGCGCTCGCAGAAGGCGATCGCCCGGGCCCCCGGCCACCACGGCTCGAAGAGATAGTCGGGGTCGTCGAAGGGAGCCGCCGCCTCGGTGGCCTGCATCGGCCTGACGCGGGATGGGAGCCGGCGGCGGGGCGAGCCCGGGGGCGCGATCGGGAGTGGGAGCTGGTCTGCCGCCACGCGGCCGGCTAGGCGCTCTTGCGGCGCCGCGCTGGTGCGGCCTCGCCGGCGCTGGCCTTCTCCGCGACTGGCTCGGCGGCGCTCTCGCGCCGCGCCTCGCGCGCGGCTGCGACGCTCGCCTCGAGGGCCGCCATCAGGTCTCCGATCTTGGTCGGCTCAACCCGCTGCGCCGGGGTGGGTGCCTCGCCGGCGACCTTGGCGTCGATCACCGCCATCAGGGCCTTGCGGTAGTCGTCACGGTAGTCATCGGCCGAGAACTGGCCCTCCATCGACGCGATCAGCTGCTCCGCCATCTTTCGCTCGGCGGGCTTCACCTCGATCTCCTCGTCGGGGATGTTCAGCTCGTCGAGCGAGCGGACCTCATCGGGCCAGTGCAGGGTGGTGAGCAGCATCGTCTTGGTGTACGGATTGAGCGCGGCGAGCTGCTCGCGATCCTTCAGCACGATCTTGCAGATGGCGGTCTTGCCCTGGTCGGCCAGGACCTGCCGCAGGAGCTCGAACGCCTTGCGGCCGATCGGGTCGGGCTCGAGGTAGTAGGCCTGCTTCACGAACTCGATCCCCTGCCCCTCGCGGTGGGCGTCGACGACCATCTCGATCTCGATGGCGCGCACCGTCTTGAGCGGGACCGAGTCGATGTCCTCGTCGGTTACGACGACGTACCGTCCCTTGCTCCACTCGTAGCCGCGGACCGTCTCAGAACGCGGCACCACCTCGTCGTGGAAGGGGCAGTAGATCTTCATCTGGATCCGGTTGCCGCAGCTGGCATGCAGCATGTTGAAGCCGATGCCGCCGCTCTCGGTCGCCAGGTAGAGCTTGACCGGGATCGTCACCAGGCCGAACTGGATCGCCCCGCGCCACATCGAACGTGCCATGGAGACGGAATCCTACACCGGGCGCGCAATGGTCCCGATCTCGACGAAAGGACGCGGCGACGGCAGGACCATCACGCCATAGGCACGCGCCTGCCCGATGTCGAGACTGGCCGAATGCAGCCCTCAGAGGACCTGTGCACCCTCTGGCCCGGTGATCGCAACCAGCGCGCGGATCTCCTCGTGGCCGTCCTGTCGCAGCCGGTAGCGATGCTCGATACGCACGGAGCGCGAGAGCATGGCGCTCACTGGGCAGTACCGCGTCGCGGAGAGCTCGATCGACCGCCGCAGCGCCTCCGGCTCGACATCGCCGGTGATCTGGTGCTCCACGGTGATCGCGGTATAGACCTGCGGGTGCTCGTCGGACTTCTCCCCCGTGACCGCGATCCGGTAGGTCGCGGCCGCCTGTCGCTTCTTCCGCAGGATCGGTCCAACGTCCATCGACGTGCAGCCGGCGAGCGCCGCAAGCAGCGATTCGGTCGGCCCGGCCCCGGCGCGCAACTCGCCCGAATCGTCCGTGTCGAAGGTCAGCTTGAAGCCGGTACCGGTCACCACGTCGACACGCAGCCCGTGCTGCGGGTCAACCACCGTGGCCAGCACGGAAGCCGTCGTTGGCATGCCATGAGCCTAGCAGCCGGAGGTTCCCGATGCGCCTGATCCATCCACGAGTCGCCCGCGGCTTCCGCCACAACGGCCTCAGCCTGGCGCTCGCCATGCTCGTGGTGGGAGGCGCCGCCGTCGCGCTCATGGCGATCATCCCGACGAACCGCGTCGCGCCGATCGCGCTGCTCGCCCTCTCCGCGGCGCTCGGCCTCGGCGTCGGCACAGGGATGGCGTGGCGCGCCATCGCCCGCATCCGGCGTCGGCGCGAGCAGATCAGCGACGACCTGGGCCGCCTGTTGGCGTCCACCCTCGATGACAGCTACACGCTGGTGCTTGCTCCGCGCCTCCCCGGCGTACCCGACGACCTGGCCGCCCTGCTAGTCGGACCGGCAGGCGTGAAGGCCTTCATCGCGCGACGCTGGGAGGGCCGCTACCGCGTCCGGGGGCGCGGCTGGGAGTACGACACGAAATCGCGCGCCGGCTGGGTCCCGACCCTCACCAACCCGTCCTTCGACGCGGACGCCGTTGCCACCGCGGTGGCCCGCTGGACACGCAGCGCGCTCGGGGAGCAGACCTTCGCCATCTCGCCGGCGGTCGCATTTCCGCGTGGCTACTCGACCGTCGTGCTCGAGGAGCCGATCGGCGAGGTCGTCACCACCGACAACGCGCCCTGGTGGGCGCAGAGCATGGGGCGAGTGCAGCGACTCGATCCACGACGCGCGGCGGGGTTCGTCGAAGAGGTGCTGCGGGCGACCGAGGAAGAGGCGCTGGGCTCGGTCCGCGCCGCCACGCCGAACCTCGCCTAGTCACCCCTCGCCCTCGGTGGCGCCTGTTGCACTGATCCGCTCCGTCTCGCCACCAGCACCGCGGGCGAGGAGGATGCGGCCGCTCGCCTGGGCGGCGAAGAGCGTCTCCACGGTCGCCAGGTCATCGATCTCTGCCGGCGTCTTGTCGTCGCGGATGCGGACGATGCGCGGGAAGCGCATCGCGAAGCCGCTCCCATGGCTGCCGTGCCGCGTGCTGCGCATGATCCGGTCGAATGCGATCTCGACCACCACCTCCGGCACGACGCTCCGGTACCGACCGTGGTCGCGCAGCGTGATCTGCTTGAAGCGCTCGGTCATGGTCGCGATCTCGGCATCGGTCAGGCCGGTGTAGGCCTTGCCGATGGTGAGCAGCGCCTCGCCATCGGCTGAGCGCACCGCGAACGTGTAGTCGGAGAGGACGCCGCGCCGCTTGCCGTGGCCCCATTCGACGCCGACCACGACGCAGTCCAGGGTGGCGAGCGCCTTCTTCAGCTTCAGCCAGCCGAGCCCGCGACGGCCGGGCTGATAGAGCGAGCCGGGGTCCTTCACCATCAGCCCCTCGTTGCGCCGCTCGCGAGCCTCGTCGAAGTGCGCCTCCACCTCGGCGGCACTGCGCGCCGTGGCGAGGTGCGAGTAGAGGAGTCGCTCCCCCGACCGCTCCGGCAGGCTTAGCTCCTCGAGCGCGGCGCGCCGCTCACGCAGCGGCACCTCGAGCAGATCGCGACCGTCGAGGTGGAGGAGGTCGAAGGCGACCAGCACCACCGGGACCTGCTCGAGCAGCTTCTTCGACGGGTCGACGCGCCCGAGCCGGGTCTGGAGGCTGGCGAAGTCGAGGACCGATCCGGACCGATACGGGACCAGCTCGCCGTCGATGACGAGGCGGCGCCCGAGCGTCGCCGCCGCGGCTGCGACCTCGGGGAACGAGACGGTGATCTCGTTCAGGTCCCGGGAGAAGAGCTGGGGCGCGGCATCCACTCCGGCCAGGTGCAGCTGAGCGCGGATCCCGTCGTACTTGTCCTCGATCCACGCTTCGTCCCCAACCCGCCGCATCACCTCCGTGGCGTCGGCCACGGGCGTGGCGAGCATGAAGCGGATCGGGCGGCCGAGGTGCAGGGCCGCCTCCCCGAGCCGATCGTCGCGAGCCAGCACGGCCGCCTCGCCCGGCTCGCCAACCAGCATCAGGGCGCGTCGCACCTCCTCGATCGGGCGCTGGAAGGCGGTGGCAATCGCCTCCTCGAGCAGCCCTTCCCGCAGCCCGATGCGGAGCTCTCGCGTGGCAATGCGGCCAACGAAGCGCGCCTCGCGCGCCGTCGCTCGCCGGAAGAGGTCGGCCATGCCGGCGACCCGAGCCGACGTGGACTCCGCCTCGCTCAACGCGCGAAAGGCCGCGCCCACCTCGCCCAGGGTGAGCGGCTCGCCCGCCGGGTCGCGTCCCGCCAGCAGCTCGGCGGCCGCGTCACCGAAGTCGGAGTGACGCAGATACGCGGCGGAGAGCGCGTCCTCGCCTGCGCCTGTAGCGACGACGAGGGCCTGGCTCTGCTGCACCCAGCCGAGCCCCAGCTTGTCCGCCGCGGCCGGGAGCGGCCGCCCCGAGAAGAAGGTGGCCGCGGTCGGCACATCGTCGGAGGGGAGCCCCCGCAGGTAGGAGGCCAGCAGGTCGCGCTTGCGCAGCTTGGAGGTCGTCGCGGCGACCTCCTCCGCGGTCCGGGCGAAGTCGGCGAATCGGCTCGCGAGCATGTCGTGAGTCTACGGGTCACCTTGGCCCGCAGACCAAAGTACCGCTCCGGCCTCGAAACTTCAAACGGACGCGGTGGCTCGTATCGCATAGGGTCCCTTTCACGGGCCCGCATTCATTCGGGAGGTCGTGACCTTGCAGTCGATCCACCTTCTTGCCAGTCGACACCGACTGGCGACGCTCATCGCGTCGGGAGCGCTCCTCCTGGCCGCGGCCGCCCCGGCAGCCGCACATCACCCGAGCTCCGCATCAGGCCACGAGGCCACGTCCTCCGCGGCGCTCGACTCGGCATCGGACGAGGTCGACGGCTGGCAGGCCGGTGAGTTCGACCGCGCCAGCGGAAGCACCGATGTGAACCCGGTCAGCGGTGGCTCGCAGACCGAGCAGGGCGGCACCACCCCGGGCACGACCACCTCGAGCGACCAGGCCGACAAGGGCGATGTTGACTCGGCCGGGGCCGAGGATGCCAACGACACCGAATCCACGACGGGCGGGGATTTCCAGCACTCGGGCACCTCGGACCACGGGCGTCCCCATCCGGAAGACGGGTCGGACGGCTCATCCACCTGGCAGGGCAGCACGCCGAACGGCTGACCCCTCGCGCCCACGGCGACTTCGGACCGAGCGTCACTCCGACGCCCGGTCCTCCATGTCGGCCGCTCCTTGACGTCGCGGATGGGTCCAATCAGGCTTGGCGCCGATGCATCCATTCGTCCGCAACGTGGTGATCGGCCTGGTCGGGCTCCTGATCGCGGCCGGCCTGACGACGATGGCGGTCCTCGGCGAGAACACCGGCCTGTCGGTCGGCGCAATGCTGGCCTCGGCGCTGATCGCGGCCGGGATCGGCGTCTTCCTCTTCATCCAGGGATGGATCTGGTCGCAGCGCGCCTACCGCACCAGGTCGACGGGGATGTCGGTCACGATCGCCCTTGGCGGTGGGCTCATGATCGTGCTGGCCGCGGTCGCACTGGCGGGCGCCGTGATCCTGGTCATCGTCTTCGTCCTCTAGCGACCGATGGTGCCCGCCGGGCGCCTTGCTACGATGGCGCGGTCACGCGCCCCCATCGTCTAGAGGCCTAGGACGCCACCCTTTCAAGGTGGAGATCACCGGTTCGAATCCGGTTGGGGGCACCAATCTCAGACGTGGTTGATCTCGACCCGCTCCCCGCAGTCAGGGCAGTAGAGGAGCAGGAGCTTCGGGTCCTCCGGCACCGGGCGCCAGGAGTAGACCATCTGCTCGTTGACGCGCTCGCCACAGTGCGGGCACTCCGCCCCGATCTCCAGCCACTGGTCGCGTGGCACGTTCTGACGGCCCACTACTCGCTCGCGTCGTCCCTGATGGGGGGCGGAGGCGCCCATCCCGGCTTGCCGACCGGGCTGGTGGGGCTGGGAGCGGCGGAGGCGCCGCCGTCGGCCGCGACGATCGCCGCACGGGTGCGCTCCACCTTCCGGGAACGCTCGAGGAGCGGATAGGCGCGCGCCTCGTAGCCCGGCCACAGCCCAACGGCGCCGTCCCTGATCATCACCTGGGAGCGCCGGAACGTGCCGGTCACGTCGCCGGCGGAGCGGTCGAGAACCTGGAAGTCACGCCCCGTCACCTTCCGCAACGCGGGTGGCAGCGACTCGACCAGGTCGTCTGGGTTCGGATCCACGGCAAGGGCGATCTCGAGCGCGGCGAGGACATCCTCGTCTCGAAGGTCGCGCGGGAGCGGACGGCTGATGTACGACATCAGCGGGTTGCGGCTCGGCCCCCGGAGGGTGCGGACCAGCGACTTGATCATCGGGTCGCGATTGTAGCGTCGCCGGCCGGACGGACGGGTCAGGGGGCGGTGGGGGCGCGCGGGACGTCCGTTGCTATACTCCTCTCCCCGTGAGGCATCCCTCCATCCGCGCGGCCTGAGACCGCCGAGCGCGCTGCGAGACGAAACCCGCTCCAGGAGATACCCGATCACCGTGCGCGTCAGAAAGGCCGTCCTGCCGGCGGCCGGATTCGGAACCCGCTTCCTGCCCGCGACCAAGGCCATCCCCAAGGAGATGGTCACCCTGGTCGACCGGCCGATCATCCAGTACGCGGTCGAGGAGGCAGTCGCCTCGGGGATCGAGCAGATCATCATCGTCATCGCCAGTGGGCGGAGCACGATCGAGGAGCACTTCGACTCGCACCCGGCGCTCGAGCGCTGGCTCGAGGAGCGCGGCGACATCGAGATGCTGCGGGCGGTGCGGCGCATCTCGGAGATCGGCACCATCGCCTTCGTCCACCAGAAGGAGCAGCTCGGGCTCGGGCACGCGGTGCTCATGGCCAAGGAGCTGGTCGGCGACGAGCCGTTCGCCGTGCTCCTCTCCGACGACGTGATGCTCAACCCGGGCGGCAAGCCGGTGACCCAGCAGCTGATCGAGCAGCACGCGGCGCATCGCGGCTCGGTGATCGCCCTCCAGCGCGTGCCGCGCGACGACGTGGGCCGCTACGGCATCGTCGCGCCGCGCCGCGAGGAGGGCCGGCTGGTGGAAATCGGCGACCTGGTCGAGAAGCCGTCGGTCGAGGACGCGCCATCGGACCTCGCCGTCCTGGGCCGATACATCCTCAGCCCGAAGATCTTCGACAAGCTGGAGACGACCCAGCGTGGCGCCGGCGGGGAGATACAGCTCACCGACGCGCTCCGCGCGCTCTCGGCAGAGCAGCCGGTCTTCGGCTACCAGTTCGAAGGGGTGCGTCACGACGCCGGGACGCGCCTCGGCTGGCTGAAGGCAAACATCGCGATGTCGCTCGACTCGGACCTGGCCGACGAGGTGCGCGCCTTCGTTCGCGGCCTCGACCTGCGAGACTAGCCCGCGGTGGAGATGATCGGCCGGTTGATCGGCGGGCGCTATCGGCTCATCGCACCGCTCGGCGAGGGCGGGATGGCCACCCTGTGGCGCGCCATGGACGAGCAGCTCGACCGCGAGGTCGCCGTCAAGCTGCTCCGCCCCCAGTTCGGCAACGACCCCGGCTTCGCGGCCCGCTTCAAGCAGGAGGCCCGATCGGCGGGCTCGCTCTCCCACCCGAACATCGTCTCGGTCTACGACTACGGGACCGATGCCGAGACCGGCGGCCAGTTCATCGTCATGCAGCTGATCGACGGCCAGGACCTGGCGGCCATCCTCGAGAAGAACGGCCCGCTGAAGGTCGACGACGCGGTGCGGATCGCGATCGGCGTCGCATCGGCGCTCGAGGCGGCGCATCGGCGCGGGATCGTCCACCGGGACGTGAAGCCGGGGAACATCCTGATCGACCACGACGTGAAGGTGACCGACTTCGGCATCGCGCGGGCCGTGGCCGAGGCGTCGATGACAGTGACGGGGACGACCCTCGGATCGGTCCACTACTTCAGCCCGGAACAGGCGCGCGGGGACGAGGTGACAGGACAGTCCGACGTGTACGCCCTGGGCATCGTCCTGTACGAGATGCTGACCGGCCGGCGCCCGTTCGAGGGCGACTCGGCGGCGGGCGTGGCGCTCAAGCGCCTGACCGAGGACCCGCTCCCCCCGACCGTCCACGGCCCGGTCCCGCCCGGCCTCTCCGCCATCGTGATGCGCGCCCTGGAGCGTGACCCCGCCAGGCGCTTCCCAGATGCCGGTGCCTTCGCCGAGGCGCTCCGCGTCTGGCAGCGCAACCCGGACGCCGTCGGAGCCGCGGCGGCTCCCATCGTGGCCGCGATCCCGCCGGCCGGCGAGCCGACCGTCTACGTCCCGCCCCGCGTGACGCTGCCGTCGGACCGGGCGGCCATCTCCGGCATGCCGCCGGGCGGCCCCGGCAACCCACCTCCTCCCCGCCGCTCGATGGCCTATCCGGCGCCCCGCCGCAATGCTCAGCCCTGGTGGGTCTGGCTCCTCGCCGTCCTCGGGGTGATCCTGCTCGCGACGATCGGCTTCCTGGTGGCGTCCGTGCTCGGCGGCCTTGGCCCCAACAACCCGACCCCGACGCCGTCCGGCGGCATCAGCCTGCCGAACTGGGTCGGCAGCCCGATCGCCGGCGTCCGCGCCGAGGCGCACGCTCGGGGTCTCGTCCTCGTCGAGCAGACCCAGCCGAGCGACACGGTCGCGGTCGACACGGTGATTTCGACAAATCCGGCCGCCGGCACCAGCGTGCATAGCGGCGACACCATCCAGGTCGTCGTCAGCTCCGGGCAGGAGCAGGTGGCGGTCCCCGTGCTCCTCGGGCAGACCCGGCAGGAAGCGACCACGACCCTCACCGCGGCCGGCCTCGTGCTGGGCGCCGTCACGAGCGAGCCGTCCGGCCAGCCGGCCGGCGAGGTGATCCGCTCGAACCCCACCGCCGGCGTGCAGGTTGGCAAGGGGAAACAGGTCGACATCGTGCTCTCGAGCGGGCCGACCCCGACGCCGGTCCCGTCGCCGTCGCCGACGCCGACACCCGTCCCTGCAACTCCGACGCCGTGCCCGAGCGCCCCCTGCTAACGCTCGGCTCGTAGGGCGAGCTCGCCGGTGCTACGATCCCCGCCCGCCCGCTCACCCCGACCTGGAGGTCACGCACGAACATGACGGCCCCGATCACGGTCGATGACTCGACCTTCGAGGCAGAGGTCCTCAACTCCAAGAAGCCGGTGCTGGTCGACTTCTGGGCTCCCTGGTGCGGCCCATGCCGCCTCGTCTCACCGGTGATCGAGGCGATCGGGGAGGCCCACCCGGACAAGCTCACCACCGCCAAGGTGAACACCGACGAGAACCAGCAGCTGGCGATGCGCTACAGCATCTTCAGCATCCCGACCATGGTCGTCTTCAAGGGCGGGCGCGAGGCGGCGCGGGTCGTCGGCTACATGCCGCAGGCGGCGATGGAGGATCGGCTGCGCGAGTTCCTGGCCTGACCCGATTGCGTCCGCGGGACCCCTCAGCCGCTAGACTCCGCCGGTGATCATCAAGACCGAGCGCCGGACCAGCCCGGACCGGCGCCAGGTGGCCGACCCGTTCGCCCCGGAGCGGCCCACCGGCGACCGCCGCACGATGTGCTGGGAGGTCGAGAACTGCTCGCTCACGATCCGATATCGGTGTCCGGCCTTCATCCTGCGGCGCCCCTGCTGGGAGCTCTGGGCGGTCGACGGGGTGGGACCGGCGCGCGCCTGCTGCCACAACGAGATCGACTGCGAGCCGGGCCGCTGCGCCATCGCCGAGAAGCGTTTCGCCGGCTCCGCCGAGCCGCTCACCGTGCACGTGGGACGGCGGGGGATGCCGCTCGGCTACTCGAAGCCGCGCCGCCACTCGTGCCCGCACTTCTACCTGACCTCCGGGGCCAAGGGTCGCGTCGGCACCGACTCGCCGGGCGTGCTCCGGATGCTCATGAAGCGCGACGGGGTCGTGAACCGATGCGAGCTGCGCGGCGGCGTCCACCTCGACGCCGGCTATGTCGGCGACCTGTGCATGACCGGCCAGTACCATGACTGCGTCTTCTACGAGGACGAGGGAGCCTGAGCCGGTCGGGACCGATCGGCTTCCGTCGTCGATGAGCCCCAGCCAGCTCGACTATGACGCGGTGGTCGCCGCGCTGCGCGGCCGCGGCCGGTTCGGGGTGAGCCTGGGCCTCGCCCGCATCGAGGCGCTCCTTGCCGAGCTGGACCATCCGGAGCGCCGCCTTCATGGGGCGCTGGTCGGCGGCACGAACGGGAAGGGCAGCGTCGTGGCGATGGCCCGATCGGTCCTGGGCGAGGCCGGGCTGCGGGTCGGCACCATGCCGAAGCCGCACCTGATCAGCTACCGCGAGCGGATCGCGATCGACGGAGCACCGATCAGCCGCGAGCGGTTCACCGCCGCGCTGGCGGCCGTGATGCCCGCGATCGATCGCGTGACGGCCCGGCTCGGCCCGCCGACCGAGTTCGAGGCGCTGACGGCCGCGGCCTTCGTCGAGCTGGCCGCCAGCAAGATCGACATGGCGCTGGTGGAGGTCGGCCTGGGCGGCCGGCTCGACGCGACCAACGTTCTCGACGCCGGGGTCGCGGCGATCACGAACGTCCAGCACGACCACGAGCGGCTGCTCGGTAGCAGCCTCGCCTCGATCGGCAGCGAGAAGGCGGCGATCATCAAGGCCGGGAACCTCGCCGCCACGGGGGCGCGGGGGCGAGGCCTGGCTCCCATCCAGGACCGGTGCGAGGTCGTCGGAGCATCCCTGCGACGCGCCGGCCCGGGACAGCCCTATTCCGCATCGGTCCGTCACTCCGGGTGGGACGGGCTCGTGCTGGACGCGACGACGCCGCGCGGCGAGCTGAAAGCGCTACGGGTCGGGCTGCTGGGGAGCCACCAGGCGGCGAATGCCGCGGTCGCCCTGGCACTCCTCGACGCGCTCGTGGAAGACGCGGCGCGGCGCGGCGCCCCGATCACCCTCACGGAGGAAGCGATCCGGGGCGGGCTCGGCCGAGCCGCGTGGCCCGGACGCATGGAGCTCATCAAGGAGTCTCGGTTCGGCAGGATCCTGCTCGACGGCGCACACAACCCGGCGGGCGCGCGAGCCCTCGCCGCCTCGCTGGGCGAGCTCGGGCTGCACCGATTCCCCCTCGTCTTCGGGGCGACCCGCGGCAAGCGCGTCAGCGCCGTGCTCCGTGCCCTTGCTCCCCTCGAGCCGAGGCCTATTTTCACCCGGATCGCCGACCCGGGGGCGCTGCCGGCGGAGGAGCTCCTACGCAGGTGGCACCGCATCGGCATGGGACAAGCCCACGCGGCGCCAACGCCGGAGGAGGCAATCTCAATTGCCGCGGCGCAGCGATTCAGCGCCAATCAGCCGGTCGTGGTGGCCGGCTCGCTCTATCTGGTCGGCGCGGTTCGTGGGATGCTCCTCGGCGAGGAGGAGGCCGGGTGATCGAGCTGCGCTGGGGGGAGCGGACGTGGGTGATGGGCGTCGTCAACGTGACGCCGGACTCCTTCTCCGGCGACGGCATCGCCCCGGCGGGCCGCAGCGAGGCTGAGGTGGTCGCCGCGGCGCTGGCGATGGCGACCGAGTTCGTGGCCGGCGGAGCGCAGATCCTCGATGTCGGAGCCGAGTCGTCCCGTCCGGCCCAGTTCTACGGCGAGCATGCTGCGGTCGCCGCCGAGGACGAGGCCGCCCTGGCCGTCCCGGTGGTGGCTGCCCTCGCGCGCGCCTTTCCCGGCCGGGCCCTGGTGAGCATCGATACGAGCAAGGGGTCGGTGGCGCGCCAGGCGCTCACCGCCGGTGCCACGATCGTCAACGACGTGTGGGCGGGGCGTCGCGACGCGGATACCGTGGCCGCCGCCGCCGAGGCGGGCGCGCATCTCGTGCTGATGCACAACCGGGAGGTCGCCGAATATCCGGGCGGCGTCTTCGATGAGGTGGTCCGATGGCTCGCGGCGGCGGTCGACGCCGCGATGGCGGCCGGGGTTGCGCGGGATCGGCTGATCGTCGACCCGGGGATCGGCTTCGGCAAGACCCCGGCCCATTCGATCGAGATCCTCCACCGCCTCGCCGAGCTCAAGGCGGCGCTCGGCGGCCTGCCCCTGCTGGTCGGCACGAGCCGCAAGCGGGTCCTGGGCGAGCTGCTCGGTGGCGCCCCGCCGGATCAGCGCCTCGAGGGGACCGCGGCCAGCGTCGCCCTGGCCATCGCGGCTGGCGCGGACATGGTCCGGGTCCACGACGTGGCGACCATCGCACGCACCGTGCGGGTCGCAGACGGGATCGTGCGGTGGCATCCGTGAGCGATCGCATCACCCTGCGCGGGATGCGCTTCCAGGGCCGCCACGGAGTCACGGCCGAGGAGCGAGCGGAGCTCCAGCCGTTCGAGGTCGACCTCGTCCTTCGCCTCGACCTGACCCGCCCAGCCGCCAGCGACGACCTGGCCGATACCGTTGACTACGGCGCCGCCTTCGAGGTCGCGCGGCGCATCGTGGAGGGGCGCTCGTTCCACCTCCTCGAGGCGCTCGCCGGCGCGATCGCCGACGCCGTGCTTGCCGCCTTCCCGGTCGACGAGGTCGAGGCGCGCGTGAGAAAGCCGAAGGCCCCCTTGCCCGGGGCCTTCGAGACGGTTGAGGTACGGCTCCGTCGCCGACGCGACGGCGAGGCCGGCTAGGGGTTCGCGGGCAGCGTCCCCAGCGTCACCTTGATCGAGGCCGTGCCGGACGCGCGCACGACCGAGAGGGTGATCGTGTCGCCAGGCACGTGCGGGAGGACGCGGCTCGACAGGTCGTGCTCCGCGTCGATCGCCTGCCCGTCGACCGCGACCACGATGTCGCCGTCCTTGAGCCCGGCCTTCTCGGCGGGACTCCCCGGGAAGACGCCCGGGGCCCCGCTCGCGGCGGGACCGATCAGCACGCCATGGTCCACGGCGAGCCCCTGCTCCTTGGCCAGCTGCTGATCGATCGGGGTGTAGTAGACCCCGATCCACGGCCGCGCCAGCTGCTTGCCGGCAAGCGCCAGCAGGAGAATCGGACGGGCGACGTTGATCGGGATCGCGAAGCCGATCCCCTGCGCGTTCTGGTTGACGGCGGTGTTGATCCCGATGACCTGGCCGGCGCTGTTGATGAGCGGACCGCCCGAGTTGCCCGGGTTGATGGCGGCATCGGTCTGGATCAGGTTGTTCAGCTGCTCGGAGGAGCTTCCACCGGTGTCCCCGGCCTGGATGTGCCGCCCGAGCCCCGAGACGACCCCCGTCGTCACGGTGTTCTCGAACGTGCCGAGCGGGTTGCCGATGGCGATCGCCAGCTGCCCGAGCTGGAGGTCATCGCTCGAGCCGAGTGGAGCGACCGGGAGCCCGGTTGCGTCGATCTTCACGATGGCAAGGTCGGTGAGGGTGTCGATCCCGTACACGCGGCCGGTGAAGACGCGACTGTCGTTGAGCTGGACGCTGATCTGGTCGGCGCCGTTCACGACGTGCTTGTTGGTCAGGATCCAGCCGTTCGAATCGAAGATGAAGCCCGAGCCGACGCCGTTCGCGCCGCCGAGCGCGCCGCCGCTGCTCGATGAGGTGATCACCACGACCGCCGGCATCACCCGGGCCACTGCGGTGATCACCGCGCTCGACTCGTCGAGGTGGACCTGGCTGACCGGCGTGCCGGTCGAGCCGCTCGGCCCGCTCCCGGAGGTCGGACGCAGCAGGTTGGCGACCGCCGCGGCGGAGAGCGAGCCAGAGACGACGGCCGTGATCAGGGCGATCGTCACCACCTGCAGCATGCCGAGGCCATGGCGCTCGCGCTGCTCCGGGGCGGGCGGATCGGCCCTCGGCCAAGAGGGCGCCTGCGACACGGGCCCCATCGGCTGGCTCGACGGCGGTCCGTAGTGGAGCACCTCGGGCGCTTCGGGTTGGGATGCGGGATCGTCGCGGTCGGTCATGGGTGGTGTCTGCTCACTGCTCTCGAATACGGGGCGTCAGACTGGATCGTGCAACGCACGCGTTGCGGTCGATCGCGGCGAGGGGTGAAGTTTCATTGACCTTCCGCCACGGCCGCCAGCCTCGGCAGCCGGACGGTGAAGGCCGATCCCGCGCCCACGACGCTGCTCGCCTCGATCTCGCCGCCGTGCATCTCGACGATCGAGCGTGCGATCGCGAGCCCGAGGCCGCTCCCCGAGGCGCGCGCATCCCCGACGTTGGTGCCACGGAAGAAGCGCTCGAAGATATGCGGCAGCTCGGCGGCCAGGATCCCGGGACCCGAGTCGCGCACCACGAGCGTGGCCCCCTCGGGGACGTCGGTCAACTCGACCCGCACCTCCCCTCCTCGGGGCGTGAACTTGAGGCCGTTGCCCACCAGGTTGGTGAGCAGCTGGACGATCCGCTCGCGGTCGAAGCGGAGGATCACCGGCGACGCCGGCACCTCGTTGATCAGGGACACGCCGCGCTGCTCGGCGAGCTCCGCGTGCGCCTCGACCACCGAGCGAATCGGGTCGCGCAGGTCGCCGGGGCGCATGTCGAGCGGGAAGATGCCGGCGTCGATCCGAGACAGGTCGAGCAGGTTGGTGCTCATCCACTCAAGCCGGCTGATCTGCTCCTTGGAGCGATCGAGGAACTCGCGGCGCGTCGCCTCGTCGACCTCTCCGTCACCCTGGAGCTCGGTGAACGCGCGCAGCGCGGCGATCGGCGTGCGGAGCTCGTGCGACACGTCGGCGACGAACTCACGCAGCCGGTCGCGGTCCGCCTCGAGCAGGCGTAGTGACTCCGAGAGACGATCCGCCATGACGTTGAACTGGCGTGCCAAGTCGTCGATCTCCACGATATCGGAGCGCGGCGCCCGCTCGTCGAGCTGTCCCTGCGCCAGGCGGCTGGATGCGCGCCGCAGCCTCGCCAGCGGGGCGGTGAAGCGGCGCGCGGCAGGGATCCCCACCACCAGCGACGCGACGAGCGCCAGCAGTCCCGTAAAGAGGAGCGTGCTGCGAACTCGCTCGAGCGTAGTGAGCCGCGAGGTGTAAGGGGCCGAGACCGTGATCGCGAACGTGATCGGGGGCGATTGATCCGGCATGGTCAGGGTCGCCGTGACCGTCTGGGGCGGGACGTCCGGGTCGGGGCGGAGGCCAGCGGCGCGCATGTCTGCCTTGGCCTTGTCGTCGGGTTCCGCGCGCGCTGCCTGCGTCCCGTCGATGCTGCCGCCGAAGTAGTAGAAGGTCACGGTGCCCTGGGCAAGCTGGTTTACCGCCGTCTGGGCCACGGACTGAAGAAACTGCGTGTCGCGCAGCTCCCGAACGGTGAGCAGGTCGGGTTGGGACTCGGCGACTCGGTTCGCGTCGTCCACCATGAGGAGCCCGGTCGACAGGGCCGCCGTGTGCGCGCGGCTCGTGGCCTGCTCCAGGAAGTAGCCGGGGAGGATCTGGTTGAGGGCCAGGCCAGACACCAGCAGCGCGACCAGCGCGACGCTGGCGAGGGCCAGCACGAGGCGGGCGTTGAGCTGCTGGAACCACGCCAGCTGACGCCGGACCCGCTCACCCATCGGCTCCGACGGCGGCTCAGTCCTCGCTGAATGCATACCCGACGCCCCTCACCGTCTTGATGAAGCGCGGCTGGGCGGGGTCCGGCTCGATCTTGTCGCGGATGTGGCTGATGTGGACGTTGATCGTCCGCTCGTCGGCCTCGAGCGCCTCGTAGTCGCGCACCAGCTCGAGCAGCTGGGTGCGGGTGTAGACACGACCCGGCTTGGCGGCCATGTGGCGCAAGAGGTCGAACTCAGTGGTGGTCAGGCTGATCCGCTCGCCGTCACGCGTCACGCGGCGTCGCTCGAGGTCGATCACCAGCTCCCCGCGGCGGAGGGTGCGGCCGGTCTGAGTATCGGACAGCTCGCCGTAGGCTCGCCGCAGGAGCGCCTTGATGCGGCTCACCAGCTCCCGCACGCTGAACGGCTTGACCAGGTAGTCATCGGCGCCGATCTCCAGGCCGACCACCTTGTCGACCTCGTCGGCGCGGGCCGTCAGGAAGAGCACCGGAGCCCGCGTCTCGCGGCGCAGCTGCCGGCACACCTCGAAGCCGTCGATCCCCGGCAGGCGCACGTCGAGGAGGACCAGGTCAGGGGCGATGTCGGCGAAGCGCTTCACCGCCTCCTCGCCGGTGCCCACGATGGCGGTGGCGTATCCCTCGCGCTCCAGCGCCACCTGCACCCCGCGCGCGACCGCGGGCTCATCCTCGACGATCATGATCGTGCCGGCCATTCGGCCGCTGATTCTAGACCGATGCCGGATCCGCCTCCTTGCCGCTCCATCGGCGCGCTGGTACGATGCCGCCCCGCACCACAGCGTCGCATCCGTCGTCCGGCCGCGCCCGGACGCCCAGCTCGAGGATCAAGCCGCACCCATGGACCTGGAGATCGCCGTCGCCGCGCGCGACGTGTACGGCAAGCAGAACAAGCGCCTGCGCACCACCGGCGTGGTGCCGGGCGTGCTCTTCGGCAAGTCGACCGGCTCGATCCCGGTCCAGATCGATGCCAAGGCGCTCGAGATGCTCTACCACCGCGCCGGCCGCACCAGCGTCGTGAACGTCTCGGTCGACGGCGGGCGACCCACCAGCGCCATCATCAAGGGGATCCAGCGCAACCCGCT
>JBGQKH010000002.1:0-53349 GCA_041499395.1 Candidatus Limnocylindria bacterium | reverse complement strand
GTGCCGGCCGGCGGTCGCATCGGGTTGACGGTCGCGGTCATGCGCCACCCTCCGGCGCCTCGGCCGGGAGGTAGGTCAGGACGACGCGGTTGTCGGGGCGGATGCTGGCGGCCATCGCTTCGCGGACGCGCGCCGCGTCGACCGCCAGGTAGCGGCTCACCTCGCTGTTGATGCGCTCCGGCTGGTCGAAGAGGCAGGCGTACATCGAGAGCCGATCCGCCCGCTCACCCACCCGCTCGAGGCTCGACTCGACGTTCGCGGCATGCAGGTTGCGGACCCGCTCGAGCTCGTCGTCGCTCGGTCCCACGGCGGTGAGGCGGTCGACTTCGGCGAAGAGCGCCTCCTCCAGATCCTCGTGCGCGACGCCGGGGCGAGCGGTGACCCACATCGTGAAGATCGTCGCGCCGCCCACGAACGGGAAGGCGAAGACGGTCACGTCCTGCGCCAGCTGGCGCTCCCGCACGAGGGTCCGGTACAGGCGCGAGGCGCGCCCGGTGCCGAGCACGTCGACGGCGACCTCGAGCGCGTCGAAGCCATCGGTCCCGAAGGTGGGCATCCGGTAGGCCGCATAGACGCGCGGCAGGGGGACGCGGTCTGGGACGATCTCGCGCACCTCGGCCCCGATGACCGGGTCAACCTCGGTGGAGGGTGCCGGGGGGATGGCCGGGTTGGCCTTGATCGGCCCGAAGTACTGCTCCACGAGGGCCAGCGCGCCCTCGGGGTCGAAGTCGCCGGCGATGGTGAGGACCGCGTTGTTCGGGGCGTAGTACGAGGCGAAGAACTCGCTCACGTCGGCGAGAGAGGCGGCGTCGAGGTCCGCCATGGAGCCGATGGTCGAGTGGTGGTACGGGTGGCCCTCGGGGTAGACGAGCTCCTGGAGCTTCTCATCCCAGGTCCCGTACGGCTGGTTGTCGACCGAGAAGCGCCGCTCGTTTTTGACCACCTCGCGCTGGTTGTCGAGCTTCTCCTGGGTCATCGCGCTGAGCAGGCTGGTGAGCCGATCCGACTCGAGCCAGAGGGCGAGCTCGAGCTCGTGGCTGGGGATCGTCTCGAAGTAGTTGGTCCGATCGAGCCAGGTCGTCGCGTTCAGCGACCCCCCGATCGACTGGAGCAGCGAGAAGTGCTCGCCCTTGGCGACATGTGCCGAGCCCTCGAACATCATGTGCTCGAAAAGGTGTGCGAAGCCGGTCTTGCCCGGCTTCTCGTAGCGGCTGCCGACCGCGTACCACAGGTTCACCGCGACGATCGGCGCACGGTCGTCGTGGGACAGGATCAGGCGCAGCCCGTTCGGCAGGGTGTGTCGATCGATGGTGACGTGTGGCAAAGCGGCGTGAGGCTACCACGACTGTGCGATGCTCCCGCCATGCTGCTGCGCCGCATCGGGTGGCACCTCCGCCGAGTCCGGGAGCGGATCGACCGGCGCACCGCGCTCGGGCTGGTCGGCCTCCTCGCCGGCACGATCGTCGTGGCCGCGCTGATCGTCACGCTGGTCGAGGGGCCGGTCACGTTCGGGAAGTTCGGCGAGTCGTTCTACTGGGCCCTCAGTCTCCTCCTCGGCTCCGGCGACGCCACCTTTGTCAGCTCCGGCATCGGGCGCCTGGTGAGCGCTTCACTGATCATCCTGAGCGTCACGCTGCTGGCGCTTGTCACGGGGCTGCTCATCGGCTTCATCATTGACGTCGTGATACGAGAGGGACAGGGGATGGGCTCTGCCGGGATGACCGGGCACGTAGTGGTGTGCGGGTGGAACCCGAGCGCTCGCGAGGTGATCGACGAGCTGCTGGCGGACCAGTCGCATCGCGGGGTGGTGCTCCTGGCCGACGCCGAGCGCAACCCGGCGGATCGTCGCGTCTACTTCATTCGCGGCGACGCCACCAACGAGGAGGATCTCGCGCGCGCCAACATCACCGAGGCATCGGCGGCGATCGTCTTCCCCGACGAGCCGACCGATGCCGCCGACATGCGCTCGATCCTGGTGGTGATGGCGATCGAGAGCATCGCCCCCGACGTCCGCACCGTGGTCGAGGTCTCGAACGCGCGCAACGGGGAGCACCTCAAGCGCGCACACGCCGACGAGGTGATCGCGACCCCGCGCCTGGCGGCACACCTGATCGCGCGATCGGCGCTCTACTCCGGGCTGGCCGACCTGGTAATGGACCTCGTCACCGGCGGCGAGGGCTCGGAGCTGTACCACGTGCAGCTGCCGAGCGATGCGGCGGGCCAGACCGTGTCCCAGGTCGGCGAGCTGCTGCGCAGGACGCGCACGATCCTCGTCGCCGTCGTTCGCGACGGGAAGAGCCAGGTGAACCCACCGGCCGACTTCGTGCTGAAGTCCGGCGACCAGGCGCTGGTCATCGCGGAATCGGCGGAGGGGCTCATCCCGGTGCAGCAGCCCGCCTGAGGCGGGTGCGCCGGATCAGGCCGCGGAGTTCCAGGTCTCGATGATGCGGTGATCTCGCTCCCAGCCGAGGACCGAGAGGGTGGCGGTCGAGAGGCCAAAGAGCGACCCCGACGGACCCGGCAGGCTGAGCCAGCGCGCGGCCAGCACCCGCAGCATGTGGCCATGGCCGAAGAGCAGTGCATCACCTCCGGCGCCGGGGTCCTCGCATCGCGCCACGACCCGGTCGGCTCGCGCGCTGACCTGGTCCGCCGTCTCTCCGCCAGGCCACGGTCCCGTCCAGATCGTCCAGCCCGGATAGTCGCCGACGATCTCGTCGGTGCGTCGCCCCTCGAGCGCGCCGTAGTCCCACTCGGCGAGGTCGGGATCGGCAATGGCCACTTCGCCGAACCCGGCGAGCCGGGCCGTGTCGACGGCGCGCGATCGGGGGCTGGTCAGGACCAGCGCGAACCGATGGCCTGCGAGTCGAGCCCCGAGCGCCTCGGCCTGGCCGCGGCCGAGATCGGTGAGCGGAATGTCGGTCACGCCCGTGTGCCGGCCGTCGCGGGACCATTCTGTCTCCCCGTGACGGACCAGCCAGATCTGCCGCTCGGCGTCGCTCATCGGCCCCGAGGCGCTCAGCCCCGGATCACCCGCTCCATGCGGCGGTCGGGGACGATCCACATCACCACGACGCCCACATCGATCGCCACCGACAGCATTGGCGCGGCCAACGCAAGCGGGATCGCAATCGCGAAGAGCACCGACGACGCCTTGCCCTTGAGGTCGCGGCCGATCGCCTCGGCGAGCGCGCGCGGCTGCTCCGGAGCCGCCAGGAGAGCCCGCACCAGGCCGTAGTACGCGGCCCCGGCCATGAAGAGGATCACGCCATAGAGCGCGACCGGCATCGGCGCGAAGCTGGTCCGGCCGACCCACGCCGTCCCGAACGGCACGAGCGACAGGAAGAAGAGGAGGCCGAGGTTCGCCCACAGCACCCACGCGTCGATCGTCTTGGCGGCGTGGAGGAGGTGATGGTGGTTGTTCCACCAGGTCCCGAGCAGTGCGAAGCTCAGCAGGTAGGCGACGAACGTCGGCAGGAGCGGGGCCAGGTCGTTGAGCGAGGCACCGGCCGGCGGCCGGAGCTCGAGGACCATGATCGTGATGATGATGGCGATGACGCCGTCGCTGAAGGCCTCGAGGCGGCCCTTGCTCATGGGCTTGCGGAGGCGCTACTGGACGAGGGCGATGGAGTAGGCATCGGCGTCTCGATCGGCGTGGCGGCGGGCGTGGCGGCGGGGGTCGACGTCGGCGCTGGCGTCGGCGGCGGCGCAACGCCGAGCAGGGCAGCGATGTCGTGCTGGATGCGGGTCACCTCGGCGGGCGTCAGGATGGTCGCGTACCTGGACGGCACGATCCGCAGCTGGGTGACCGACGCGTGCGCCGCCTTGGAGAAGAGGTCCCCGAGCGCCGGCAGCGCATCGCGCGGGAGATCCGTCCAGGCAAACCCCTTCGCGGCATCGAAGAGAGCGGGGGCGTTCAGGACGGTCGCCGGCCCGATCTGCTTGCGGATGGCGAGGAGCAGGGTCTGCTGGCGGGCCATGCGGCCATAGTCGGAGTCCTGGTGGCGGCTGCGCGCGTAGGCTAGCGCCATCCTGCCGTCGAGATGCTGCTGTCCCGCGGGGATGTTGAGCACGATGTCGCCCCACACCGGGTCCGGATAGCGGCTGTCGTGCACCGCGGCCGGGATGTTGATGTCGATCCCGCCCATCGCATCCACGACCTTGATGACGCCCCACAGGTCGGCCACCAGCACGCCGTCAACCGGACGACCGGTGAGCTGCATGACCATCGACCTCACGGCGCCGATGCCCTTCACAGCTCCCGTCCCCGGCCAGCGCGACGGATGCCTGACCGTGGCCTCGACGTACATCTCGTTCAGGAGCCCGTTGAGGCAGCCGCACGCCACCGCGTCCCGCGCGGCACCGGGCGGGAAGGGAGCGTTGATCAGGTTCCGCGGCAGCCCGATCATCGCCACCCTGCCGGTGGCGACGTCGATCTCGACCAGCATCATCACGTCCATGCGGCGGCTCCAGCGGTCAGCGCCAGCATCGGAGCCGAGCAGCAGGAGGTCGAAGCGGCCGTCGTTGCCCCACGGGATCGCCCCGGCACGCGTCCAAGGCACCGCGGCGCCGAGCGAGGGGAGGGTGCCGACGCCCGAGCCCATCGGGCCGCGCACCACGGGGACGGGCGTCGGCGTCGGCCCGCCGCCGATCCAGGCGCTCCAGCCATCCTGCGGATCGCCGGAGGGGACGATGAAGCCGCCGTCCGAGTTGGTGGGCATGTCGCTGCTCGCCGGCGCGGGGGTGTTGGAGCCGTCCGTGCTCGCGAACATCGAGTCGAGGAAGCTGTTCGTGGCGACGAGGTCCCGCCCGGCGATGAAGTGGGGCGCCAGGACGAGGAGGAGGATCGCGAGCCCCAGGCCGGCGAATGCGGCCCTCGAGGCGCCAGCTCCCCGCGCCGCGTCCACCGCGGCGGCGATGCGCCAGGTGGCCAGGGAGATGTTGACCACGGCCAGCGCCGGCAGCACCCCGGGAGTGAGGAGGAAGCCAAGGATGCTGGTTCGGCCGCTCAGCAGATAGGCAACCACCCATCCCGCGACGAGCAGCACCACCGGGATTGCGAACAGGAGTGCCATTCGCCGGCGCCCCACCACCGCGTGCCCGGCGCCTGGCAGAACCAGGCCCAGGAGGCCGGCGAGGAAGGGTCTCATCGGTCGCAGTCTTAGGGACCGGGACCGGAGGCGTCAAATCGCCTGAGGCCGGTTTCGGCTTCGCGAGCCTAGTTCATGCGGCGTCCCGGGTCGCCGTCGGGCTCGCCGCCGCCACCGCGCAGGAAGCGCTCGATGTCCGAGATGAGGTCGTCGCCCTCCGGCAGGCGCGCCTCGTCGGCAGCCTCCTCGAGCCGCTTGACGTATGCGGATGTGCGCTCATCGCCGCCGGTTGCCGCGTCGAGGAGACCGCGCGTCTCCAGCGCCTTGCCGGGAAGGTCGCCGACCGGCAGATCCTCGCCCAGGAAGCGGCCGACCTGGCGCAGGAGCTCGATCGCGGCGCCCGGGTACGTGGCCGAGACGTAGTGCGGAACCTGCGCGAAGAAGCCGATCGCCGGGATTCCCGCCGCCGAGACCCCGAGCTCGAGGACAGAGAGGACCGCCGACGGCACGCGCAGGTGCCCGGCCGGTCCCTGGCTCACCCCTGCCGGCAGCAGCCCCGGGCGCGATGCCGTGCCGAGCACGGTCACCGGCCGCGTGTGTGGCGCGGCGACCGGGATGGCGCCCAGGCTGATCCAGCTGGCAACGTGGAGGTCCTGCACCAGCCTCGTCACCTCGGCGGCCAGCTCCTGCCAGAGGAAGTCCGGCTCCGGGCCGCTCAGCACCAGCAGGTCTCGTTCGCCGATGCGATTGGCGCGCAGGACGAGCCGCGGCCACTCCAGCGTGCGGAGGCGACCATCGACGATATCCAGCGTCGGCCGCCGGGATCGGTAGTCGAAGAGCCGATCCGCGTCGAAGGTCGCCACGATCCGGCTGCCGTGCGTGAGCTGCTCGGCCGCCATCGTCCCGGCACTGCCCGCGTCGACCCAGCCCTCGAAGGCCGCCACGAGGATCGGGGCATTGAGCTCGATCGGCTTCTCGACGCGAATCAGGGGCATGCCGGAAGCATACGAGCGTCGCCGCCGACGTGGTTCGATCAGCTCCCGATGGCGAAGGTCGCCTCGACCAAGACCTCGATGTCGGTCGTGCCGATCTGGACGGGGGTCTTGACGCCCGGCGCCGCGGCGTCCCCGGCCGCGTACGGGAATGGGGTTGGCATGGGGCTCGAGACCTCGGTCACCGAGATCAGCGCGCCGAGGGAGACGCCCGCCGCCTGTGCCAGCGTCGCGGCGTGCTGCCGTGCATCGCGCATGGCTGCCACGCGCGCCTGGCTGGTGGCTGCGGTCGGATCGGCGACGCTGAAGCTGATGCCGTTCACCTGGGTGGCGCCGGCGCCGACGGCCGCGTCGATCACCGGGCCGGCCAAGGCGACATCGTGGACCTTCACCGAAAGGCTCTGGCCGGCCTGGTAGCCGGTGACCCGTGGCGGGACCGACCCGTTCGGACTGTAGTCGTAGAGCGGTTGGAGCGAGATCCACTGGGTGGTCAGATCAGCGTCCGCAATGCCGGCGTGCTTGACGGCCGCGATGACCTTGGTCATCACCGCGCTGGCCTGCGACTGGGCCTCGGCGGCTCGGGACGCCTGCGTCTGCACCCCGACGCTGATGGTGGCCAGGTCGGGGCTGATCGTGATCGTGCCCATGCCCTGCACGGTGATTCCCTTTGCCTGTCCAGCGGTGTCCGTGGCACCCTGGACAGGCAGCGTGTCGGTAGGTCGCGACCCGGCCAGCAACGGCCCGCCGAGCACGATGGCCATGAGCGCGATGGCAGCAATCGCCGTGCTGGTCATGACCTGCGAGCGATGTTCGGACATGGATGCCTCCTGGGGATTCGGAAGGACGTTCACCGTCCAGACGGGGCAGGTGCTCCCGGGGTTCCGATCGGCCGTGGCGCAACCTCGCGCCGGCGATGACTGCCCCAGGCGACGAGACCGATCAGGAATCGAGAAGCGCCGGTCGTCAAGGCCTGGCTAGCATGGCCCCCACCGAGATCACCAAGAGAGGAGTGACCATGACCGGCTCTTCCACGCAGGGAATCAAGACCGTGCTCTATCCCGTGTCCGACCTCCGGGCGGCCAAGGCGGTGTACGCCGCGCCGCTCGGCTCTCCGCCGCAGACCGACGGGGCGTACTACGTCGGCTTCGAGGCCGAAGGCCAGCAGATCGGGCTGGTGCCCGGCGGGGGACCGCAGGTCATGGCCTCGGGGGTGGCCTACTGGCACGTGCCGAACATCGAGGCAAGGCTGGCCGGGGTGACCGCCGCGGGCGCCACCCTGAAGGACCCGGCGCGCGACGTCGGCGGCGGGCGCCTGGTGGCCACGATCAGCGACCCGGACGGAAACGTCCTCGGCTTGATCCAGGACCGATGACCACGAGGACCGAGGCGAGCTCGCCGGTGCTCCCCGTGGCCGACAGCCACGACCGGATCCGCGTCCAGGGGGCGCGGGTCAACAACCTCAAGGACGTGACCATCGAGATCCCGAAGCGCCGGCTGACCGTCTTCACCGGCGTCTCCGGCTCGGGCAAGAGCTCGCTCGTCTTCGACACGATCGCCGCGGAGTCGCAGCGGCTCATCAACGAGACCTACAGCGCCTTCGTGCAGGGCTTCATGCCCACGCTGGACCGGCCTGACGTCGACGTGCTCGACGGGCTGACGACGGCGATCATCGTCGACCAGGAGCGGATGGGCGGCAACCCTCGCTCCACGGTCGGCACCGCCACCGACGCCAACGCGATGCTGCGAATCCTGTTCAGCCGGCTCGGGCAGCCGCACATCGGCTCGCCCCAGGCGTACTCGTTCAACACGCCGTCGGTCCACGGGGCGGGGTCGATCACGGTCGAGAAGGCGGGGGCAAAGGCCGAGAAGAAGACGTACTCGGTCACCGGTGGCATGTGCCCTCGCTGCGAGGGGATGGGGACCGCTTCCGACATCGACCTGAGCCAGCTCTTCGACGAGACGAAGTCGCTCGCAGAGGGCGCGATCACCGTCCCGGGCTACACGCCCGGTGGTTGGAACTACCGCCTCTACGCGTCGTCGGGCTTCTACGACCCGAACAAGCGGATCCGCGACTACACCGAGAAGGAGCGCCACGACTTCCTCTACCGGGAGGCGACGCGGATGAAGATCGAAGGCATCAACATGACCTACGAGGGGCTGGTGCCGCGGATCCAGGGATCGTTCCTGTCCAAGGATCAGGAATCCCTGCAGCCGCACATTCGCGCGTTCGTGGACCGGGCAGTCACCTTTACGGCCTGCCCCGCATGCGGCGGCACCCGCCTTGCCGAGGGGGCCCGTTCATCCCGGATCACGGGCATCAACATCGCCGATGCCTGTGCGATGCAGGTCAGCGACCTGACCGAATGGATCCGAGGCCTCGAGGAGCCGTCCGTTGCGCCGCTGGTCGGTGCCCTGCGACACCTCCTCGATTCGTTCGTGGAGATCGGGCTCGGCTACCTGAGCCTCGAGCGTTCGTCGGGGACGCTTTCGGGCGGCGAGGCGCAGCGCGTGAAGATGATCCGCCACATCGGGTCGTCGCTCACCGACGTCACCTACGTCTTCGACGAGCCCACCACGGGGCTCCACCCCCACGACGTCCAGCGGATGAACGGGCTCCTGCGCCAGCTGCGAGACAAGGGCAACACCGTGCTGGTGATCGAGCACGAGCCCGAAGTGATCGTGATGGCCGACCACGTCATCGACCTCGGCCCTGGCGCGGGTAGCGATGGCGGCACGGTCTGCTTCGAAGGCACCGTCGAGGGGCTCCGGGCCAGTGACACGCTCACCGGGCGCCACCTCGGCTACCGGGCCGCGCTCAAGCCGAACACCCGGGCCGCGTCCAGCAGCCTCGAGATCCGTCACGCCAGCCAGCACAACCTGCGGGACGTGAGCGTGGACGTCCCGCTCGGCCTGCTGTGCGTCGTGACCGGGGTGGCGGGGTCGGGCAAGAGCTCGCTGATCCACGGTTCGATGGCGAAGCGAGCAGGGGTCGTCGCGATCGACCAGGCGCCGATCAAGGGCTCCCGTCGCAGCAATCCCGCGACCTACACCGGCCTGCTGGACCCGATCCGGAACGCGTTCGCCAAGGCGAACGGCGTCAAGGCGGCGCTCTTCTCCGCCAACTCCGAGGGCGCCTGCCCGGTCTGCAACGGCAACGGCATCATCTACACGGAGCTCGGCTTCATGGAGACCGTGGAGTCCGTCTGCGAGTCTTGCCTGGGCAAGCGATTCCAGGCGAGCGTCCTGGAGTACAAGCTCGACGGCCGCGACATCAGCGAGGTGCTGGCGATGTCGGTCGGCGAGGCAGTGGCATTCTTCGGCGGCGGCGCGGCCAGCACCCCTGCCGCTGCCACGATCCTCGCTCGAATGGCCGATGTAGGGCTCGGCTATCTGAAGCTCGGCCAGCCGCTCACCACGCTCTCCGGTGGCGAGCGGCAGCGGCTCAGGCTGGCGATCCAGCTGGGCACCGAGGGCGGGACCTACGTGCTCGACGAGCCGACCTCGGGACTCCACCTCGCCGACGTCGACCACCTGCTGGCCCTGCTCGATCGGCTCGTAGACTCGGGCAAGTCGGTCATCGTCATCGAGCACCACCTGGCGGTCATGGCGCATGCCGACTGGATCATCGACCTCGGCCCCGGGGCCGGCCACGACGGCGGCAGGGTCGTCTTCGAGGGGACGCCCGCCGACCTCGTCGCAGCCCGCTCCACCCTCACCGGCGAGCACCTCGCCGCCTATGTCGGCGGCCCGCGATGAGGGCCGCCATGCAGGATCATGATGGGCGGACGGAGCCGACTCCTTAGGGTGGCCGGCGAATCGGCGCACGAGCCCGGCTAGGGCGGCCGGGGTCGCCTGCGCGCTACCGATCGCCGCGTCCTAGCCCGCTCCACGCTCGTCAGCGGCTAAGGATGCCGACCACGAGCAGCGGTATTCCCACCACGAGCAGCACGATTGCGATGATGACTCCGGTACGCCGCGACAGTGTCTTGTTCGGCCTGCTCGGCATCAGGACGACGACCATCGCAATGATCCCGGTGACCGTGAGGATGATGCCCGGGCGCAAGTCCATGCCGGGCAGTATCAACTCGCCCGCCGGTGAAGACAAGGAGGAGGGCCGGGGTCGACAGCACGCTCCCGATCGCCGCGGATCTAGTCCTTCTGAATGTCAGCACCCCTCATCAGGATCTGTTGGCCCAACGGCCCCGGACCACACAGGACCATCGCAACCACCGCGCGTGCCTACGGGCACCTCACCGACCCGATGCGGCAGCGCGTCGCTGAGCGCATGGAGGCCACGAAGCCGGACCATCGCCACCACCGCGTGCAGAGATCGAGTGGTGAGCGGCCAGGGATTCGAACCCTGAACCTAGTGATTAAGAGTCACTTGCTCTACCGTTGAGCTAGCCGCCCGCGAAAGGTCCCATTCGCTCGGATCAGGCCGAATCGGCGCAACGCCGTCGTGCCCGGAGGCCGGTAGTGTAGCGTCGCCCGCTCCCCGGGTCCACGGCGCCCGATCGTGCCGCGGTCAGGGTGCCTGGGTAGGGGTTGTATCGGGCGTGAGTGCGGGGCTGGCAGTCGGGTTTGGGGTGGGCGTCTCTGTGAGTGTCGGCTCGGGCGTCGCCACGGGTGTTGGCGTGGGGGTCACCGCCGGCTCGGGCGTCGCCACGGGTGTTGGCGTGGGGGTCACCGCCGGCTCGGGCGTCGACGATGGGGTTGGGTCCGCCTTTGGGCTCAGGGTCGCAGTAGGGTCCGGAGTCGACATTCCGGCGGGCGGCGGACTTGACGCTCCACCCTGGAGCTCGCCAGCGTCCTCCATCCCCGTTGTCTCGCAGCTGACGAAGGTGTCCTTCCTGGTGCCATGGCAGGTATCGAAGCCAGCGCCGCCATCGAGGAGGTCCTTGCCGTTCCCGCCCGGGGCTGCGCCTCCGCCTTCGCCGTACAGCGTGTCGTTGCCAGCGCCGCCGAGCAGCACATCCTTGCCGTTCCCGCCGTAGAGCGTGTCGTCGCCGGCGCCGCCGACAAGGCAATCCTTGCCATTTCCGCCGTAGATCGTGTCGTTCCCGCCAAGGCCGAAGACGAGCGCGCCCCCGTTGCCGGCATGGATCGTGTCGTCGCCGGCAGTCCCGACGATGACCTGCTTGAAGGCCCCGCTTTCGCAATCGGTGGGCACCGGCGGGTTGCCAGGCAGCGTGACCACGTACCCAGTGCTGAGGCTGACCGTGTCGCTGAAGAACGCGCCGGTGGCCCCGAGGCCGGGGACGGCGAGCCCAACGGCGATCGCAACGAGGGCGAAGCGCGGTGCGCGCTCAACCCTCATTGATCGGCCCTTCGTGGTGCGCCAGCCGGATGACCTCGCGGTAGATCGTGCGCAGCGCGCCGAGCACGATCAGGCCGCCCGAGCCGAGGAGCAGGAGCAGGAAGACCGCCGGTTGCTGGAGTGCATGGACCGCGTAGCCCGCGTACGGGAGGCTGAGAACGACCGCTCCATAGATGCTTGCCGCCGGACGGCGGATCGCGTCCGGGCTCCGGTTCGCGTCGCCGCGGGTCACGAATTGCCCGCCCTGGATGCCGACGATCCGATGGGTGACCACGGAGCCATCCGGCTCGCGGAACGAGACGATCGCCCCGACGGCGGGGGAGCGCGCCGACCGGTCAACGATGACGATGCTGCCGATGGCGATGGTCGGGTCCATGCTGCCGCTCCGGACGACCAGCGCTTCAAAGCGAGTCACCCGCGACATTCCGACAAGCCCGACGAAGCCGAGCAGGACGATCCAGAGGGCCAGCTGCAACCCTCGCCCGGCAAGCGTCAGCAGGTGAGCCATCGACGTCCGCTCGGTCCGTTTGCGATGCGGTGCGTCGGCCATCCCGAGCGCACCGCTCGCCTGCAATTCGTGATCGGCTAGGCGGTCTTGCCGGTCATGAACGTGTTCACGGTGATCGTCTTGTTCTGGAACGAGCTCTGGTCGCCAGTGCTGTTCCACGAGTTCGACCAGATCACGTAGAGCCGGCCACCGGGCGCCAACGAGCCGAATGACTGAGGTCCGGCCCCGTAAGCACTGACCAGGCTCTGGGAGCCGAAGATCACGGGCCCCGAGCCAGGGTTACAGGACGAGTCCGTGGTTTCGGCCTTGACGAGGAAGGCACCGTCCATGCCGCCGATCGCTTGGGTGTACGTGGCGATCCCGCCGGTCAGGTTGAGCGCGTAGGCGCCCTTGTTCTCGATCACGAGGCAATCGGCATTGGCGATGCCAGGGCCGATCGTCGCGGGCGGGAAGACCGACAGGCTATGAAGGTTCGCAGGTGCCGTCGAGCAATCCGCCTGGAGACTTGGGCAGAAGCCGAACTCAAGACTTGCGCTGCCGGTATTGAAGGTGAGGTTGTTCATGTTGACGGTGTCGGTGAAATAGGCACCGGTGGCAAACATGCCGATCCCGACCACGGATGTAATCAGGAACAGCGAAACGAGGATCTTTCGCACGATAGGAGCCCTCCCAGGTGCCGCGGGCCGCAGGGACCCTGCGGCGACGGCGGTGCTCGAAGCCTCTGGTAACGCACCTTTGACCGCCTAGTGCCGTTTGTCACGGTCTTGTGCACTTAGGGGTAGTTAGGTGTGGTCGTCGCATGCCGCCCCCGCGAGGGCTCGGCAGGTGGCGGCAGCAAGCGGTGCCAGCGCCCGCGCGCCGGTCAGACGGGCGAGGATCCAGTCAGGTCCCGGGCTGCGCCGGGCCGCCGAACGGCTCCGGCGACTTGTCGTAGTGCGCGTCGAGGAAGGTGCGGATGGCGTCCAGGTCGGGCTTGTCCAGGTATAGGAGCCAATCCCACGCGGTGACCGCGATCGCGTGCCCGAAGTCGGGGCCGCTCCACGCCGTGAGGATCACCTTGAACTGCACGGTGGTGATCTGCTGGTTCACATAGCTGGTGAGGGCCGCCACGTCTGCCGCGCTCACCTTGCCGGGTTCGTACCAGACGATGATCCCGCCGTGCTCCATGTTGTGGAGCATCCGCTCCTGCGGCTGCGGCTGGTCGCCCGGGTAGACGCCCCATGGGCCGGGCGAATCGGCGGATGACCAGTGCGGGCCGGACGTCGCGGGAACGGAGGTATACGGGCCGCCGGAGGTCCCCTCCGCGATGTGGTTCCGGCCGTCGTCGACCTGCTGCCGCCCGACGTTGCCGCCACCGCTGTCGCCGCCCCGCCCGAAGAGGACGAAGAGCAACAGGACAACCGCGCCGAGCAGCAGGATGGCCCCGATCGAGAGGAGGCGCCAGTCGAGCGAGCGGCCCCGCCCGCTCCCGACACGGCGACTCATCGCCTCGTCGGAGGCGCGCGATCGGCGCTGGATGCCGGAGGTGCGTCGCTTGGCCATTGGCGGCGAAGGATAGCCGAGCGACGTTTGGCTCGCGGGATCGGGCCCTGCCGATCTCGCTTGCTAGAATCGACGGGAGATGTCCGCCCAGGAGACCGATGAACCGCGCCTGAGCGCGTTCGCGCTTGCGCGTCGCCTGGTGGCCGGCTTCGTGGCGCTGGCCAGGCTCGAGGTGCAACACGGCGTCCAGGAGATCGGCGGGATGCTCGCCGAGGCACGGGTCGCGGCAATCCTGTTCGGCATCGCGCTGGCGCTGGTGGTCGCCGCGCTCATCTCGTTCACCGTCTTTCTCATCCTCGCGATCGCGGCGCTGCTCGGCTGGCCGGGCTGGGTGGTCTCGCTGATCGTGACCTTCCTCCTGGTGGGGATCGCTGCCTTCCTCGCCTGGCGGGGGATCAAGAAGATCAAGTTCAGCCCGCCGGAAGAGACGATTGCATCGGTCAGGGAGGAGGTCGCGTGGGCGAAACGATTGATCAGACGCGGGTAGAGATCGCGGCTCAGCGCGCGGAGCTGGAGGCGACGGCGGCGCGCCTGCGCGACGCCCTCGACCTGCGGAAGCGGGTGCGCGAGAACCCAGGGGTGGTGATCGGGATCGGCGCCGCAACCGCCTTCCTGGTGGTCGGCGGGCCGCGCCGGCTGGCGCGCCTGCTGCGCGGGACAATGGCGCCGCACGCGGCCGAAGAGGCCTACGACGCGCTGCCGAAAACGATGCAGGCGTGGGTGGATACGCTCGCCGGGGAGGCAGGTTCGCGGTCGTCGGCCGTGCGAGACGAGGTGGTCGAGGAGCTTCGCCGCTGGCGGCGCGACCCGATCAGGGATAAGAAGGCGCGCAAGGAACTGGCACGGCAGATGGTCGAGGGCCCGCCCGGCCCGCAGCGAACCGCCTGGAATGCCGCCGAGACAGCGCTGACCCTGATCGCGGCGGCGCTCGCCCGCAAGGCGATCGCGCGCTTCCTGACGAACGAGCCGGCGGCCAGGTCGCCCAAGGCTACGACGCCGATCGAGCCGGCTCCTGCCGAGCAGGCCAAGCCAGGCGGGCCAAGCTCGGCAGTGCGGGGCGAACCGGAGCCGAGCCGGTACAGCGGCTGGTCGTCGCGCTAGACTCCCCCGACGGCACCCGCCGTCCATGCGTCGATGGGCGAGTGGCGGAACGGCAGACGCGCCGGCTTTAGGAGCCGGTGTCGCAAGACGTGCGAGTTCGAATCTCGCCTCGCCCACCATCCATAGCATCAGGAGCTGCCTTGGTCACCGTCTCCACTCGCCCCGAGCCCGGCTCCAGGGTCGCCTTGGAGATCGAGGTCTCGCCGACCGAGGTCGATCGTCACTTCGCCACCGCGTACCGCCACCTGGCCGACCGGACCAAGGTCCCCGGGTTCCGGCCCGGCAAGGCGCCGCGCCACGTGATCGATCGGTTCGTGGGGCGGGCCGAGGTGCTCGCCGAAGCGGTCGACCACCTGGTGAACGAGAGCTACGACGCGGCCCTAGACCAGGCGGCAATCATCCCGCTCGACCAGCCCGAGCTCGACCTCGACAGCGCCACGGTGGTCGAGGGAGCGACCGTGAAGTTCACGGCCACGGTCGCAGTGCGGCCGGAGGTGACGCTCGGGGCCTACGCCGACTACCCGTTCAGCCTGGAGCCGGTCGAGGTGACTGATGAGCAGGTCGAGGCCGTGATGACCGACCTGCGTGACCAGCAGGCGATCCTTCGACCGGTCGACGGCCGTGGCGCCGCAAAGGACGACATTGCAGCCGTCAAGTTCGTCGGCACCATCGACGGGGAGGCGTTCGAGGGCGGCTCGGCCGATCGGCTGCCGCTCGTGATCGGCGAGGATCGAATGATCCCTGGCTGGGAGGAGCAGCTGATCGGGATGACGATCGACCAGACCAGGGGCTTCGACCTGACCTTCCCCGATGACTATCGGGTCGAGAAGCTGCGTGGGAAGCTCGCCCACTTCGAGGTGACGCTGCTCGACCTCCGGGAGCGGATCCTGCCCGAGGTCGACGACGCCTTTGCGAAGAGCGTCGCCGAGGTCGAGACGGTGGACGAGCTGCGCGCCGAGGTGCGCGATGCCCTCGCCCGCCGCGGCGCGGACGAGGCACGCCACCACTTCGCCGATCGGATCATCGACTTCGCGACCGCCAATGCGGGCGTTGACCTGCCCGAGGTGATGATCGCCAACGAGATCGAGATCATGCGCGACGAGCTGCGCAACCGCCTTGCGGCGCAGCAGATCGGGCTGGACCGATACCTGGAGATCGCCCGCCAGTCGCCGGAGGAGCTCGCGGCAGAGCTGCGCGAGCCGGCGGGCCGCCGGGTCAAGTCACTCCTCGTCCTCTCGGCGATCGCCGAGAAGGAGGGGATCGACGCGACCCCCGGGGAGATCGACGCGGAGGTGGAGGAGCAGCTGGCCCGCTATCCCGACGAGCCGCGCCTGCGCGAGTACCTGACCTCGCGGCGTGGCCGCTCGTACCTGCGCATGACGCTGCGCAACCGTACACTGGTCGACACGCTGATCGACCGCGCCCTGGGGGGCGATACGCCTCCCGCGGATGCACCCGCCACAACCGATGAGACGACGGAGTAGACGCATGCTGGTCCCGATGGTGATCGAGTCGAGCGCTCGCGGCGAGCGAGCCTTCGACATCTATTCGCGGCTGCTCAAGGAGCGGATCATCTTCCTGGGCGAGCCGATCGAGGACCACATCGCCAACCTCGTCATCGCCCAGCTCCTCTTCCTCGAGAGCGAGGATCCGACCAAGGACATCAGCCTCTACATCAACTCGCCCGGCGGCGTGGTGACGAGTGGGCTCGCGATCTACGACACGATGCAGTACCTCAAGGCGCCGGTCAGCACCATCTGCATCGGCATGGCGGCGAGCATGGCTTCGGTCCTGCTCGCGGCGGGGGCGAAGGGGAAGCGCTTCGCGCTGCCGAACAGCCGGATCATGATCCACCAGGGGTCCGCGGGGTTCCGTGGCAACACCCCCGACGTCGAGATCCAGATGCGCGAGGTGATGCACCTCACCGACCGCCTGACCCGGATCCTCGCCGCGCACACCGGCCAGACGCCGGAGAAGGTCAAGGCCGATTCCGATCGCGACTTCTACATGGGCGCCGACGAGGCCAAGGCCTACGGGCTGATCGACGAGGTCTTCGTCGGCTCCGGCGAGTCGCTGATCAGCATGACCCAGGCCGCCGGTGGGACCGTGCCGACCGCCAAGGAGGCGGCAGCGGCGGAGGCAAAGGGCGAGGGCAAGAAGAAGTAAGTTGATGGCCGGCCCGGACCCCGCCTTGCGCGGCTGCGCTACGCGCCGCGGCGGGCCCCGGTCCGTCCTGAACTTCGTGTTGCTGGCCGCGCTGCTAGCCGCGTGCGCCTCCGCCCCCGTCGGGCCGGTTTCGA
The DNA here is from genome assembly GCA_041499395.1 of Candidatus Limnocylindria bacterium. Taxonomy (GTDB): domain Bacteria; phylum Chloroflexota; class Limnocylindria; order QHBO01; family QHBO01; genus CF-167. The sequence goes on along the minus strand of JBGQKH010000002.1, from coordinate 36,502 downwards.
TCAATACGGCCGCGCCCGGCGGCCTCTGTGCTGCAGCCGCCGTCGGCGGCACCCTTGCATACGACTCGACCTACGGGCTGAGGTTCAAGAGCGGTGACCACGTTCGCGTGGTCGTCTGGCCCTATGGCTACTCCGCCCGTCGCGAGCAGGATGGCGTCGTGGTCCTCATCGACCCCTCCGGTCGGACCGTGGCCCGGGAGGGTGACCGCATTGCCGCCGCAGGAGCCCTGGGCGACTACGCCACCTTCGTGATGTGCGATCTCGAAGTGAACCCATCTCCCGATCCGTTCGGTCCGTAGTCGCGGGCCCTACCTGCCGGTCTCCAGGTCGAGGAGCCAGCGCTTGATCCAGAGGTCGCCGCCCCAGCCGCGAATCGAGCCGTCGGCGTGAATCACTCGGTGGCACGGCACGACCGGGAAGAGGTGGCAGCGGGACATCGAGCCGCCGGCTGCACGGGCAGCGCCGGGGTAGCCGGCCATCAGCGCCAGCTCCCCGTACGAGGCGGTCTCGCCGTAGGGAATCCCTCGCGCGGCCGTCCAGACCGCAGCGTCGAAGGCGCCGGCATCGCGCAGGTCGAGGGGCAGCGAGAAGTCGCGGAGGCTACCTGCAAAGTACGCCTCCAGCTCGGCGATCGCGGTCGCCACGGGGGGCGGATCAAGCAGCGGCCTCTCGGACTCCGGGAGGTCGCCGCGGGTGATCGAGACGAGGCCGAGAGGCGAGACGGCGACCCAGAGCCGGCCGATCGGGGACTCCATCGGCGCGTGGGCGATGACAGGAGGCACCGGAAGATGCTATCCCGGACCATCGGTCTATAGCCGGAGGGCTGTCAGTCGCGTGCTATCCTCGGACCGATGACCGGCAAGACCAAGGTCCCGTATCGCTGCTCCTTCTGCGGCAAGAGCCAGGAGCAGGTCCGCAAGCTGATCGCGGGCCAGGGCGTCTACATCTGCGACGAGTGCATCAACCTCTGCCAGGAGATCATCGAGGAGGAGATGCTTGAGGCGCCGCGCGCCAAGAGCACTCCCGCTGCCCTCCCCTCGCCGCGCCGGATCAAGGAGAAGCTCGACTCCTACGTGATCAGCCAGGACGCTGCCAAGAAGGTCCTCTCGGTCGCGGTCTACAACCACTACAAGCGCGTGAACGCCGGCACCGCGGTCGATGACGTCGAGCTCGGCAAGAGCAACGTGCTGCTGGTCGGCCCAACCGGGTCGGGCAAGACCCTCCTGGCGCAGACGCTCGCCAAGGTGCTGGACGTGCCCTTCTGCATCGCCGATGCGACGAGCCTGACCGAGGCGGGCTACGTCGGCGAGGACGTCGAGAACATCCTGCTGCGCCTCATCCAGGCCGCCGACTTCGACGTGCAGCGGGCCCAGCGCGGGATCATCTACATCGACGAGATCGACAAGATCGCGCGCAAGACCGACAACCCCTCGATCACCCGCGACGTCTCGGGCGAGGGGGTCCAGCAGGCGCTCCTCAAGATCCTCGAGGGGACCGTCGCCAACGTGCCGCCGCAGGGCGGCCGGAAGCACCCGCACCAGGACTTCATCCAGATCGACACGACCAACGTGCTCTTCATCTGTGGCGGTGCCTTCGAGGGGCTCGAGAAGATCGTCGAGGAGCGGGTTGGGAAGCGGGGGATCGGCTTCGGCTCCCAGGCCCAGCGCTCCAAGGAGGAGCGGCGCCGCCTGATGGACGAGCTGATGCCCGAGGACCTGCTCAAGTACGGGCTGATCCCGGAGTTCGTCGGGCGCCTGCCAGTCGTGGTGGGCCTCTCCGCGCTCGTGAAGGACGACCTGATCAAGGTCCTCACCGAGCCGAAGAACGCGGTCACCCGCCAGTTCGCCAAGTTCCTCTCCCTTGACCGCGTGGAGCTGGTCTTTACCCCCGAGGCGCTCGAGGCGACCGCTCGCCTCGCGCTCGACCGCAAGACCGGGGCGCGCGCCTTGCGCACCATCGTCGAGGAGGCGCTGCTGGAGGTGATGTACGACATCCCCGAGCGGACCGACATCAAGAAGGTGGTGATCACGGGCGAGACGATCGAGCACGGGCAGCCGCCGATCCTGCTCACCGAGACGGACGAGGCCGAGCCGCGACGTCGCAGCGCCGGCAAGGACCGTGGCATCGAGCGGGTTGAAGAGTCCGCCTAGCCCTTCGGGGACCATTGCCCGGTACCAGTGGCCCGGTCGTAAAGGTACTTTCGGTCGGGGCGTTGGCGCACCATCCCCGCGCTAGCATGACCCCGAGCCAAACCACCCAAACGCCACCGCAAGGACCACCAACGCGATGAGTGCGAATCCTCCCGATCCGACCCACGACCAGGCGCCGAGCGAGTTCCTCCACAGCCTGGTGGATGCCATGCGCCGGGTCGTCGAGGCGACCCGCGACCGGACGCTCGCCGAGATGCGCGAGGCGGTCGAGACCGAGGCCGGACAGCTCGACATGTCGCGCGCCGCCCGCGAGACCGCGCTGCGTGAGCACGCCGAATCGGAGATCACGGGCGTCGGCTCGTGGGAGCGCGCCGAGATCGAGCGGATCCGCGCCGACGCGCTTCGCAAGGTTCAGGCCCGCGGTGGACAGCTCGACCAGGAGCTCGCCCAGCTTGCCGCCGCAAACACGGCCGAGCACGCCGCACTCGCCGCACGGGCCGATGCCTACGAGCGCGAGGTCTCCGACTTCATCGAAGGGCTGGAGGGGATCCAGGATCCTGCCGCCTTCGCCGCCGCCGCGCGACGGATGCCCTCGCCATGGTCCGCCAAGGCGCCCGAGCCGACGGCCGCGTCCCGGCCGGCTGCGCCTGCCCCTGCTGCGCCTGCCCCTGCAGCGCCAGCAGCGGTTGCGCCAGCGGTGGTTGCGCCGGCACCGGTTGCGCCCGCTGCCGAGCCCACGTCCGCCGAGCCCGTGGCCCCGGTCGCGCAGCCCGCGACGGCTGCCATCCCGGACGCCGCCCCGGTTGCGGCTCTCCCTGTGGCGCCCGCAGTGGAAGCCCCCGTCGCGCCGATCGAGGCCAAGCCCGCGGCTGCTGAGGCCGTGAAGGCCGAGCCGATAGCGGCTGAGCCGGTGATGGCCGAGCCGGTCAACCCGGTCGCTGCCCCGACCAACGGGGCGCCCGCGGGCAACGGGGTTGCCTCCGCGACCGATACCGCCGCCTCCGACGTCGTCCCCGCCGAGCCGGTCGCTCCGGAGCCGGTCGCCGACCAGGCGACGGCGATCCAGGTCCACGGGCTGGGCAGCTTCGGCGCCATCACCTCCTTCAAGCAGTCGCTCGAGAAGGTCGACGGGATCCGCAGCGTGACCCTGGGCCTTGGCCCCAGCGGCGAGTTCATCTACACCGCCACGCACGCGCCCGCCTTCGACCTGACCCGCGCCATCCGCGCCATCGAGGGCGAGGGCGTGGAGATCGAGCGCGACAATGGCACGCTCAAGGTCAAGGTCGGCAAGGTCACCAAGGCCGGCTGACGTGGCGCATGGCGGGTGCTAGACTCCCGCCCACGGCGCCGACCGTGAGGAGTACCCCTCCACCGACCGCGAGAGACGGCGGGTCGCAGGCTGCAAGCCCGCCCCGGCACGAGAGGGAGAAGGTCGCACGCGAGCCGTCCGGGTCCGCCCGATAGCGCGGCAATGAGGGCAGCATCGGCCGGGCCGATGTCGCCGAACGAAGGTGGTACCACGACCCGTTCGTCCTTCGACGAGCGGGTCGTGTTGTTGCGTGGCGAAAAGGGAGGCCAACCGATGAGCGTGGAGCGAAGCGAGCTGGCGCCCCGCTACGCCGCGGCCGACGTCGAGCCGGGGATCTACGAGCGCTGGGTGGCGAGCGGCGCCTTCGCGCCTGCAGCCGAGCCACGCCCCGGCGCCAGGCGCTTCGTCATCATCCAGCCGCCGCCGAACGTGACCGGCGCGCTTCACCTCGGCCACGCGCTCACCGCGTACGTCGAGGACATCATGGTCCGCTACCACCGGATGCGCGGCGACGACACGCTCTGGCTGCCCGGCGTCGATCACGCCAGCATCGCGGCGCAGTTCGTCCTGGACCGGATCCTGGCCGAGGAGGGCGAGTCGCGCCAGTCGCTCGGCCGCGAGCGATACCTCGAGCGCATGTGGCAGTTCATGGACGAGACGCGCGACATGATCGGCCGGCAGCACCGTCGTCTCGGCGCGTCCCTGGATTGGAGCCGCCTGCGATTCACCATGGACGACGGGAGCGCCCGTGCGGTGCGGGTCGCCTTCAAGAAGCTCTGGGACGCCGGGCTCGCCTACCGCGGCGAGGCGCTCGTCAACTGGTGCCCGCGCTGCCGCACCACGATCAGCGACCTCGAGAACATCCACAGCGAGGAGACCGGCAGCCTCTGGACGATTCGCTACCACCTGGCCGGAGCCGATGGCGCCCCGGATCCCGCGCAGTGGGTCAGCGTCGCGACCACCCGCCCTGAGACGATCTTCGGAGACACCGCGGTGGCGGTGCACCCTGACGACGAACGCTACCGCCCGCTGGTCGGGCGCGAGGCAATCCTGCCGTTCATCGGGCGCCGCGTCCCGATCATCAGCGACGAGGGGGTCGAGCCGGGCTTCGGCACCGGCGCGGTGAAGATCACGCCGGCCCACGACTTCGACGACTACGCCGTCGCCCAGCAGCATGCGCTGCCGATGATCTCGATCCTGGACGAGGACGCCCGCCTCACCGAGGGCGCCGGCGAGTTCGCCGGGATGGATCGCTACGACGCGCGGGCAGCCGTCGTGGCGGCACTGGCCGCGATGGGCGACCTGGAGTCGGAGCGTCCTCACCAGATGGTGATCGGCCGCTGCGACCGCTGCGGGACCGTGGTCGAGCCCCGTCTCTCCGTCCAGTGGTTCGTGCGCGTCAAGCCGCTCGCCGACCGCGCGCTGGCATCGGTGCGGGAGGGGAGGACGCAGATCCTCCCCGATCATTTCACGAAGGTCTATGCGCACTGGATGGAGAACATCCACGACTGGGCGGTCGGGCGCCAGCTGTGGTGGGGACACCGCATCCCGGCCTGGTACTGCCCCGATGGGCACATCACGGTGAGCGACCATGAGGCCGGGCCGGAGGCCTGCGCGACCTGCGGCCGATCGGCGTCGGAGCTGCGGCAGGAGACCGACATCTTCGACACTTGGTTCTCGAGCGGGCTGTGGCCCTTCTCCACGCTGGGCTGGCCGGACGAGACCGCCGACCTGGGCCGCTTCTACCCGACCTCTGTCATGGAGACCGCGTACGAGATCCTCTTCTTCTGGGTCGCCCGAATGATGATGCTGGGCCTCTTCTGCATGGACGTGGAGCCGTTCCACACGGTCTACCTCCACGGCCTGGTGCGCGACCCCTATGGGCGCAAGATGAGCAAGACGAAGGGCAACGTCGTCGATCCCCTCGAGATGATCGACGAGGTCGGCGCGGATGCGCTGCGCTTCGCGCTCGTCTCGGGCAATAGTCCCGGGGTCGACCAGCGACTGACCGATGCGAAGGTGGCGGGCGGCCGCAACTTCACCAACAAGCTCTGGAACGCGGCCCGGTTCGTGCTCGGGTCACGCCCCGACCCGCTCGCCGAACCGGAGGGCGAGCCGTCGCTCCCCGAGCGCTGGATCCGAAGCCGTCTCGCTGAGGCGGTCGCGCGCGCCACGGCCCAGCTCGACGGCCTCGAGCTGGCCGCCTACGTCTCGACCGCCTACGAGCTCGCATGGAGCGACTACTGCGACTGGTTCCTGGAGATGGCCAAGGTCGAGCTGCGGCGCGACGACGCCTCGCCCGGGAAGCGGGCGCGGATCTGGCGCGGCGTGGCGGGGGCGCTGGGGGAGCTGTTGCGGATCCTGCACCCGCTGATGCCGTTCGTCACGGAGGAGATCTGGGGCAGGCTGCATGCGATCGATCCCTCGTCGACGCATGGCGAGCCACTGCTGATGAGCGCCGCGTGGCCGACGGGCCGCACGCGGGACGAGGCGGCCGAGGCGGACGTGAGCGTCCTGGTCGCGCTCGTTCGCGGGGTCCGCAACCTCCGTACCGAGGCCGGCGTGCCAGCGAGCACGTGGCTCCCCCTCACGATCGTGCCGACCGACGCCACGGCGCGCGCAACCATCGAGCACGGCCTCGACCTTGTCGGCGCGCTTGCCCGCGTGCGCCCGCTGGAACTTCGCCCGGCGGGCGACGACGCGGCGCGTCCGGAGAGCGTGCTCTCGACCCCGGTGGCCATCGGGTGGCTGGGGGAGGTGGGAAGGACGGCGGCGCACGCCGACGAGCGGCGCGGCGCCGCGGAGGAGCACCTGCGACGCGGGATCGATCGCCTCCGAACGCTGGTTGCCGGCGAGTTCGCCACTCGGGCCCCGGCCGAGGTCGTGGAGCGCGAGCGTGCGCGCCTGGCGGAGCTTGAGTCCGAGCTGCGGCTTCTCACCGGTGGCTGACATGGGCCGTTCAATGCCCCTCTGCTCAGCGCGGGGCCGGGCGAGGGCGCTGCTAGAATCGGTCGCATGTCATTCCTGAGGCGCAAGAAGGATGAGCCGCCGCCCCCGCCGACTCCCGTCCAGGAGGAGGTCAGCGCCCAGCAGTTCAGCCTGAAGCTCGCCTTCCTTGCCAGGAGCAGCGATGGGCTTCGCATGCCTGCCGATCCCCGGATGCAGTCGATGCTGCCGAGCGTCGTCGAGCCGCTCGCCATCTCCCCGGTCGAGGTGCTCGAGCCGGTCAGCAACGATCTCGCCAACGCAGCGCCGAACATCGAGCGGCTGCCAGAGCTTCAGCAATGGATCACCGTGCGATCGACGGCCAGTCCCATCGCTCACCACGCGCTCTACGTCCTCGAGTCGACCGACGCCGTCGACATGACCGTCGACAACCTCGCCTGCGCCCTCCTCCACGGCGAGACCGATACGTCGGGGTACCCGGACTACAACGCCATCATCGGCGGCCTGGCGAGCCACTGGGACGAGCTCTCCGGCGACCTCATCGTGCGGGCGGTGGTCGGCTGGGGCGGCCGGGGCCAGCGCGGCGACACGGAGCGCCACGGGAACCGCCTCCTGAGCGCGCTCTACCAGCAGGTGCGTGCCACTGGCCACAGCCTCGGCGCTGCCGCCTCGGCGCGCGCAACCTCGATCAGCGAGCGTGGCGGAGCCGTCTGCCAGCACTGCGGCTTCGAGTCCGGGACCGGCGCCTTCTACTGCCCCAAGTGTGGCATGAGGATGCGCGGCACCTGAACGGTCGGTCCGGTACTTTTGGCGGCCTTCGCCTACGCTCGGGTCCCATTGCCGCTCGCCCCCGGAGGGACCGATAGTGGTGCACACGTCACCGCACCACCACGGAAGGAAGACCCTTGGAGCGACCGACCGTCCTGCTCGCGATGCAGGGCTACACGACTCCCTATGTCGATGCCCTGCACGTCGCCGGCTTCGAGGTCCTGACCGACTCGTCTGACGTCGCCGGCCTCATTGCGACAGGCCCTGGCGTGGATCTCGCGGTGCTCGATTGCGACATCCCGGAGGCCTCCACGGTGTACGCCGAGCTCCACGGCGCAACCGCGGTGCCGACGATCCTGGTCTTCGAATACGAGCCTCCTGCCTGGGCGATCGGCAGCAACACGCAGGCGACGAGGGACGAATACGCGCTGAAGCCCCTGCCCGCCGACGCGCTCGTGTATCGGCTCCAGGCGCTCCAGATCCGGTACAACCGTGGCGCTCGCGTCGATTCCGGCAACTGGGATGAGTCGCCCAACGCAGAGTCCGCGACCATCGGCGAGGGGCACGTGGTGAGCATCTTCGCCCCGAAGGGTGGGGTGGGAAAGACGACCATCGCCGTCAACCTGTCGGTCGCGCTTCGGGAGCAGACCCGCGCCTCCGTCCTGCTGCTGGATGCCGACGTCGGCGTCGGCAACGTCACGAGCATCCTTGACGTGCCTTATCGGATGGGCCTGGCGGACCTCGCCGACTCGACGCCGGACGAGTGGACCGACGCCGCCTTTGAGCAGGCCGTCTGCGTGCACAAGGCGAGCGGCGTGAACGTGCTCACCTGGGGCAACGACCCCGGCGAATCGGAGCGGATCAAGGTCGACCTGCTGCTGGCCGCAGTCCGCTGGGCGCGAGCCCACTACTCGTACGTTGTCATCGACAACCACCCCAGCTACGACGACCGCACCATGGCCATGCTCGCCTGCTCCGGCGAGATCTTCCTCGTGGTGACGCCGGAGGTCGGGCCGCTCCGCAACGCCGCCCAATTCCTTGAGGTCGCGCGCGAGGTCGGCCTGGGCGACGTGGTAAAGGTGATCGTCAACCGCGCCAACCACGGCGTGAGCATGAACGACATCGCCGATACGCTCGGCAAGCCGGTGAGCGCCATGATCGTGTCCAACGGGCCCAAGGCGGTCGCCGCCGCCAACGAGGGGATGCCCATGATCACGAAGTTCCCCGGCGACCGGATGAGCGCCGACTTGCACGGCGTCGCACGCCTGCTGACGCGGGAGCCGAGCGCGGCGCCCGCCGACAAGACACGGCCCTGGTGGGCCACCCTCGCGGCGCGCCTCTCGAGCGTCTGACCCTCGCCTCGGCTGCGTTGCGCCACCGAAGCGCCCCTGCCATCATGCCCGCGCGGACCGACCGGTCCGCGCGTTCTCGTTCCGACCGGTCCAGGGAGACTCCGCCGCCCCGCGGAGCGCGTGCAGTGCCAGCGTACGACTACCAGTGCCGCAGCTGCGGCGTCATCAGCGAGGTGGTCCACTCGATGCTCGAGGATGGACCGACAAGGTGTGAGCGCTGCGGCGGCGAGCTGCGCCGCCTCGTCCATCCGACCGGGATCATCTTCAAGGGAAGCGGCTTCTACAAGACCGATTCGCGCTCGTCGTCGTCGGGGAGCGTCGGGGGAGGGAGCAAGAGCACGACCTCCGCATCGACCGAGACCGGCGGCAACACGACGTCATCGGATGCGGCCGCCCCGTCCAAGGAGAGTGGATCGTCGTCGAGCGGGAGCGACGCCGCGAAGGGATCGAGCGGGGGCGACGCCGCGAAGGGATCGAGCGGGGGCGACTAGGCGGACTGGGACTGCGGCGTTCCGCAGCGCCGGCAGAAGCGCGCCGATGCCGAGAGCGACAGCTCGCAGTGCCCGCAGCTCCGCACGCCGATCTGGCTGATCGCGCCGGCGACCTCCCGGGCTGACGCATCCCAGAACGCGCCACCGGCGGTCGCGGACGGCGTGCCCTGAAGGTCGGCCCCGCGTGGTGCGGCTCCACTCGACCGATAGGGGAGCACCACTCGCTTCGACGGTCCAACGGGTCCCTGTCCCGTGTCGCCAAGGCCCAGGAGGTCGAGCTGCGCACGCCGCGCGGCCAGCGTCTCCCGGTCCGCGGCGGCAGCAGCCGCCGCCGCTGCGGGCACTTCGTCCTTCCCCGCCGCGTTCGGGAAGTGCAGGAAGGTGTCCGAGATCGGGCGCAGCGGGCGATACGGCAGCTGCGTGGGCTCGGGAAGTGCCTCGGGCTCTGGCTCGGCGTCCGCCTCGACCAGCACCGGTTCCGGCTCTGGCGCCGCGACCGGCTCCGGCTCGGCCTGTGCCTCGGCCAGCACGGGCTCCGGCTGCGGCTCGGGCACCCAGATCGGCTCGGGTACGACCACGGGCTCGGGCGCAGCCTGCGCTTCGACAAGCACCGGTTCCACCACCGGCTCCGGCTCGGCCTGTGCCTCGACCAGCACGGGCGCCGGCTCCGGCTCGGCCTCCGCAATCGGCTCGGTTTCGGCCTCGACGAGGACAGGCTCCGGCTCGGGCACCCAGATCGGTTCGGGTTCGACCTCGGCCATCGGAGGCGCAGGGGCGAGCTCAGGCCACTTCGGTTCGGGGCGGGGCTCCTGCAGGTCGAGCGACGGCCAGGCGGCCTGATCGAGCGGGAACTGCATGGCGTAGTCGGGCTCGACGTCGCCGAGCGTCGCGGCGAACCGATCGGCGAGCGGCAACGCGGCCGGCAACGGCTGGCAGCTCTGGCAGCGGCCAGCGGCATCGTTCCAGCAGTTGACGCAGGTGTACTGCCGGCAGTCGATGCAGAAGTTGAACGAGGAGTGGAAGGCGTCCAGCTGCTTGGACGCGAGCTCCTCCTCCTGCTGGCGCGCGGCGTCGGCCAGCGAGTCGGAGAGCGACTCCTGGCTCATCACGTAGTTCTTGAAGCCCGCCATCAGGCCGCGCGCGCGGCGCGTGGGCGTCATCTTTGCGGGAGCAGCGAACTCGTATCGAGTGCCGCACCGCTCGCAATAGGATTCGGTCAGCGCTTCTGGCATCTGGTGGTTGGCATCCGATTCTCGAGGGAGAGGCTTCAGGGAGCAGGAGTATACCGAGCCGCCTCCAGCGCGCCCCACAGGCGCATTGGTACCTTCGCGGACGCCGTTGGTACCCCGCTCGTCCGGTCCGTCGGGGGCGGCAGCAGCCCGTGCTACGATCGGCAGGTGGGCATCTTCTCGCGGGTCGAGGCGTTCCTCGAGCGGCTCTTCGAGGCGCCGGCGGGTCGCCTGGGAGCGACCCTGCAACCAGTGCTGTTGACGAAGCGCATCGAGCGCGCCATGGACAGCGGCAAGACCTTCGGCGCGGTCGGGATCATCGTGCCGAACCGATATGACCTGCACCTGCACCCGGCCGATTTCGCCGCGTTCGAGTCCTACCGCGGTTCGCTCGAGGATGACCTGGCCCATGGCGCCGCGACGCGCGCCCGACGCGAGCGCTACCACCTGGTGGCGCGGGCAAGCGTCCACCTGGTCGCCGATCCGGCCGTGCCACGGGGCGACGTGCGAGTCGCCGCCAACGTGGTCGACGTCGCCGCCGACCACGTCCAGCAGCACGCGGCCGAGGGGCCATCGGCGCAGACGATGGTGCTCGCCCGCCCCGGGCACGAGGTGGCGGCACCGGACTCCGCGACTCGCGCCTTCCTCCTGGTGCGGACCGATGGCGCAGCGCAGGTTCGCTTCGACCTGGGCGGGGCGCTGATCAGCATCGGGCGGGCCAGCGACAACGACGTGATCGTCGACGACCCTGAGGTGAGCCGGCACCACTGCCAGCTGAAGCTCCAGCACGGCGCCTACGGCTTTGCGGACCTTGGCAGCCGGAACGGCTCGTGGGTCAACGGGCAGCAGGTGAGCGAGGTGGCGCTGGGGCCGGGCGACTCGATCCAGATCGGGAGCACGGAGATCCTGTTCCAGGTGCGTGGATGACCGGTGACATCCTCCGGCTCCTCCTCCTCGCGTTCCAGCTCGCCTTCCTCGGCCTCCTCTACCTGATCCTCTTCGGCTTCTCGCGCTCGCTGCTGCGCGACCTGCGCAGCGCGGAGGTCACCCAGCAGGCCAGCCAATCCGGGATCGGGCGCCTGTCGGTCGTGGAGTCCCCGATCGAGGAGCCGCTGGCCGGCAGCTCCATCGCGCTCGGGCCGATCAACTCAATCGGGCGGGACGTGAACAGCACGATCGTCATCGACGACGACTTCGTGAGCGGCGGCCACGCGATGCTCACCTTCCGGGGACGGAGCTGGTTCATCGAGGACCAGGGGAGCACCAACGGGACCTACGTCAACGGGCACCGGATCGATCGAGCCGTGGCGCTCTCCTTCGGCGACGAGCTGACGATCGGGCGCGTGCGGATGCGACTGGAGCGTTGATGCGCGCGGTTCCGCGCCCCGTCGAGCTGCGCCTCCTCTTGCCGCTCGTGATCCTCGTCCCGCTTGGTTTCGTGGTGACCCACATCGCCCAGACCGGGGCCCTCGATCCGGGTCCGCTTGGACTCGCGATCGGCTACGTGGGCCTGATGCTCGCCGCGCACCTGGTGCTGCGGCTCACCGGCAACCAGGGTGACCAGATGCTCCTGCCGGTGGTGGCGACGATCGGCGGCGTGGGGATCGTCATGCTCAACCGGCTGCCGCAGAACCTGCTCGGTGCCAACGTCTTCGGGTTGCGGCTCGGGATGGCCACCACTCAGCTGCTCTGGTTCGGGATCGGCGTCGGCGTCATGCTCTGGATCGCCGCGCGATTCCGGGACGACGGCGTCCTGCGCCACTACAAGTACACCTGGGCCCTCGCCGGGACGCTGCTGCTGATCATCACCTTCCTGTTCGGGCGCGAGGTGAACGGGGCCCGGCTCTGGATCTTCCTGGGCCCGATCGGCTTTCAGCCCGCGGAGGCGATCAAGGTGGTGCTGGTCATCTTCATCGCGGGCTACCTGGCCGAGAAGCGGGCCGTCCTTTCAGAGGGGATCGCGCGCATCGGGCCCATCAAGATCCCGCCGCTGCCCTACCTGCTGCCGATGCTGGCGATCTTCTTCGGGGTGATGGGGATCGTCGTGATCAGCAGAGACCTCGGCACCGCCCTCCTCTTCTTCGGGATCTTCCTGACCATGCTCTTCGTGGCGACCGGCCGACGGAGCTACGTCCTGGTCGGGATGGTGCTCTTCGTCGTCGGCTCGTTTGGCGCCTACCAGGCCTTCGGCCACGTCCGCGTCCGCGTCGACAACTGGATCAGCCCCTTCGCCGACCCGAGCGGGACCGGGTATCAGACGGTACAGGCGCTCTACGCCTTTGGGCGCGGCGGCCTCTTCGGCGAGGGGCTCGGACAGGGCCTGCCGACGATCTCCGGGCACCTGCCGATCCCCGCCCTGCCGACCGACTTCATCTTCGCCGCGGTGGCCGAGGAGCTGGGGCTGATCGGCGCCGTCGCCCTGCTGGCGCTCGTCATGGTCCTCGTCTTCCGCGGGCTGCGCACCGCGGTGCTGGCCCGCGATGACTTCAGCTCGATGCTGGCGGTCGGCCTGACCGTCAGCCTGGGCCTCCAGACGCTGATCATCGCCTCGGGCAACGTGAAGCTCGTTCCGCTGACGGGGATCACCTTCCCGTTCGTCAGCTACGGCGGCTCGAGCCTCCTTGCCAGCTTTGTGGTGGTCGGGCTGCTGCTGGCGATCAGCCACCGCTCCGCCGTCGACGCGGTGGCGGAGGGGCGCGGGCCATGATCGCCACCAACATCCGACGCCTCTCGTTCTACCTCGTGCTCGCCTTTGCCAGCGTCTCCGGCGCGCTCACCTGGTGGCAGGTGCTCGACGCGCAGCAGCTCGCGACACGCCCCGACAACCCGCAGGTGATCGCCGCGCACCGCAGCCTGCCGCGGGGCTCGATCTTCGACGCCCGGGGCCAGCTGCTGGCCTCGAGCCAGGTGGTCGGCGGGGTGAGCACGCGGACCTACACGGACGCCGCCTTCGCGCACGTCATCGGCTACGCCAGCCTCCGCTACGGGGCAACCGCCGTCGAGCGCGCCTGGGACGACCTGCTCACCGGGCGTGCCGATCCGAACCCGCTGCGCGACCTGCTGAACCAGATCCTCGCGCGCCAGCCCGACGAGCACGACCTCACGCTCACCATCGACAAGCGCCTGCAGGACTTCGCCCAGGCGCAGCTCGGCTCGAACGTCGGGGCGGTGGTCGCGATCGACCCGCGCACCGGCGCGATCCTTGCCATGGTCTCCTCGCCGACCTACGATCCGACCGGCTTCTCCGGCAACCCCGATCTGGCGCAGGCCGCCTTCGACGCCGTGGCGGCGAGGCAGGCGAACCCCTTCCTCGATCGGAGTCGACAGGGCCATTACGTGCCCGGCTCGATCATGAAGGTGCTCACCGCGTCGGCGGCCTTGGACTCCGGCGCGATCACGCCCCAGACCACGTTCCCGGACCAGCCAAAGCAGGAGGCTGCCGGGTTCGTGGTCAACGGCTTCACGATCCGCGAGCACGACCTCGGCAGCGTGAAGCCGGCGTTGTGGCCGCTCTCGGAAGCGCTCCAGGTCAGCAGCAACATCTTCTTCGCGCACGTCGGGCTCGAGGTTGGGGCGTCTCGCTTCCTCGACTACGCGCGCCGCTTCGGCTTCTGTTCGCCGCTGCGAATCGGAAGCGCCCAGCGCGGGCTGTCGGTCGATCCGTCCTACCTGTCGCAGGCCTCCGGAGACGGCTGTGGCCCCTTCGTCGACGAGGTCGAGCTGGCGAGCGCCGCCTTCGGCCAGGGGCGCGACTCGGTGACCCCGCTCCAGATGGCGCTCCTGGCGGCGACGGTGGCCGATGGTGGAGTCCTGCCCCAGCCATTCGTGGTGCGCGACCTGCGCGCCCACGCGGCCACGCCCCTCGACGGGCCGGATGCCACTGTTCTCGAGACCTACGGCGGCGCGGCCGGGAGCCGGGCCGTCTCCACCCAGGCAGCGGCGCAGGTGCGATCCGCGATGGTGGATGCGGTCAGCGGACCGATCGGCATTCACTACGCCGGCGCCGGGGCCGTCTCCCGCTACGGCGTTTCGGGCGTTCTGACGGCCGGCAAGACCGGGACCGCCGAGCGTGGCCCGGGGCTCGCGCCGCACTCCTGGTTCATCGGCTTCGCGCCTGCCCAGGATGGGTCGGTGCCGACGATCGCGATCGCGGTCATCGTCGAGGGGGGCGGGACCGGATCGGGGCACGCAGCGCCGATCGGGGGCAGCGTGATGGCCGAATGGCTGAGGCTCACGGCCGGCGGCTGACCCGGGCCGGTGAACCACAGCGTAACCGGCTGGGGTATTGTTCCTGACGGGCGTGCCGCGTCCGAGCCATAGGGGAGCGTTCCATGAAGAGTGTCCAGGAATCGGCCGAGCGCGTCGTCGCGAACGTCGAGCGGGTGATCGTCGGCAAGCACGTCGAGGTGCGGATGGCGCTCGTGGCGCTCCTCTGCGAGGGCCACATCCTGATCGAGGACGTCCCCGGCGTCGGCAAGACGATGCTCGCCAAGGCGCTGAGCCGAAGCATCGGCTGCTCGTTCCGGCGGATCCAGTTCACGCCCGACCTGCTCCCCTCGGACGTCACCGGCCTCTCGATCTTCAACCAGAAGACGCAGGAGTTCGAGTTCCGCCCCGGGCCGATCATGGCGCAGGTGGTGCTCGCCGATGAGATCAACCGGGCGACGCCAAAAACCCAGAGCGCGCTGCTCGAGTGCATGGAGGAGCGGCAGGCGACGATCGACGGCGTGAGCCACCCGATGCCGTCCCCGTTCCTGGTCATCGCCACCCAGAACCCGATCGAGTACGAGGGCACCTTCGCCCTGCCCGAGGCCCAGCTCGACCGCTTCATGCTCCGCCTGCGGCTTGGCTACCCCAAGGCGATGGAGGAGATCGTGATCCTCGACGAACAGAAGCGCCGCCACCCGATCGAAGAGCTGCAGCAGGTGCTCGATCTCGACGAGCTGCGCCAGATGCAGGCGGCGGTGAAGGAGATCTACGTCGACCAGACGGTCGCCGAGTACATCGTGCGTCTCGTCACCTCGACCCGCGACCATGCCGACGTCTACCTCGGCGCATCGCCTCGCGGATCGATCAACCTGTATCGGGCCGGGCAGGCGCTCGCCTCCCTCGACGGACGCGACTTCGTGATCCCCGACGACATCAAGCAGCTCGCCGTCGCCGTCCTGGGACACCGGATCATCGTCAAGAGCCAGGCCTCCCTGCGAGAGGTCGACCCCGACGGGATCGTCCGCGAGATCCTCGCCCAGGTCCCGATCGCCGAGCCGAGCAGCAGCCCCGCCGCCGGCGCACGCTAGGCCGGCCATGGGCCTCTCCAAGCAGCTCCGGGTCGTCTTCTTCGGCACCGCGCTGGTGGTGGCGGCCTTCAGCACGGGGATCAGCTTCCTCTTCTTCCTCGTCTACCTGCTGGCGATCCTCCTCCTCGCGTCGCGCTGGTACGCGCGGCGCGGGCTGCGGGGGCTGCGCGCCGGATACACGGTCCTGAACCTCCGCGCCCAGGTCGGCGACCGGCTCGAGGCGATCTACCGGCTCGATAACGACAGCGGCTGGGGGAAGCCCTGGGTCGAGGTGGCAAACGAATCGACGCTGCCGACCCCGCTCCCGGGGCGCGTGATCGGGGTCGCGGCGCGGAGCCATCGCCAGTGGCTCGCCCGGGTCATGCTGCAGCGGCGCGGCAGCTACCGGCTCTCCGCGCTCCGGGTGCGGACCGGCGACCCGTTCGGCCTCTTCACCAGCGAGATGGTGGTGGGGAGGGCGACCTGGATCGTGGTCTACCCGCGGGTCTACCCCCTCCCGCACTGGCGGCTCCCGCCGTCACCGGTCGACGGGACCACGCCGTCCAAGCGTCGATACGAGGCGGCGACACCATTGGTCAGCACCGTGCGTCCTTATGTGCAGGGCGATGCGATCAACCGCATCCACTGGCTCAGCTCGGTTCGACACGGGGAGCTGTACGTGAAGGAGTTCGACCTGGAGCAGGCTGCGGACCTGTGGCTGCTGCTCGACCTGGAGCGGGCTACGCAGGCGGGGCCGCCCGAGTCCGGGTCGGTCGAGACGGCGATCAGCGCGGCCGCCTCGATCGCGGTCCATACCCTGGCGGAGAACCGGGCGGTGGGGATCACCGTCTCGTCGCGCCGCCAGCAGCACCTCACCCCCGACCGAGGGACAAGGGTGGAGCAGAAGATCCTGAACCTGCTCGCCAACGTGCAGGCGGATGGTGTCCAGCCGCTGGCCGAGGTGGTGGTGAGCACCCTCACCCAGCTGCGCCGCGGGATGACACTCTGCATCGTGACGGGATCGACCGAGCGTGAGTGGGTGCGGGCACTCGCGACGCTTCGACGCCGGGGGATCGGGGCCATCGTGGTGCTGATCGATCGCTTCAGCTTCGAGGGGCGGGACGACGAAGAGAGCCGCGCCGAGCTGGCGGCGGTGCGCCACGCGCTTGCCGAGCACGACATCGGGCATCATCTCGTCCGTGCGGGAGACGACCTGCCGAGCGTCCTCGGCCGGCGGCCACTCGGTGCGCGAACCCCGCCGATCCGGGAGCGATCCCGTGCCTGAGCTGCTGCGCCGCTTCCTCAAGCCGCGCGAGGGCTGGCTGAGCCTCTGCCTCCTCCTCGTGATGCTCCTCTCCCTCGTCTGGTCGGTCGAGCACGCCGGCTGGTTCGAGCCGATCGACTTCGTGGTGCCGATCGCCATCCTCGGGGCGCTGACCGGCGCCCTGCTTGGGCTGACCCGCCTGTCGGTGACGATCGTGCTCCCGATCAGCGCCGTGATCGGCGCCTGGGTCCTGCTCTCGACGATCGGCGCGGCCTTCTATCCCAACTTCGACCAGACCGCCCAGCTCCTGGTGCTACGGGGCGACGCGCTGGACTTCACCCGGATCGTCATTGATGGCGGATTCGCCCCGCAGCTGACCCCGTATGCCTTCGGCTTCGGGATCCTGATGTGGGTGACTGCCTTCATGGCCGCCTACGCCCTCTACCGCCACCATCGGGTCCTCGACAGCATCCTGCTGGTCGGGGTGGCGCTGATCGCCAACATGTCCGCCACCTTCGCCGAGCTCTTCGCCTTCCTGCTGGTCTTCTCGCTGGCGGCGCTCCTGCTCTGGCTGCGGGTTGCCCTGGTCATGCGCGAGGAGAGTTGGCGCGCGCGCAAGGTGACCGAGACGATGGACGTCCCGGGCCAGATCGTCCGCAGCGGCCTCACCTTCATCTTCGGCAGCATCGCGCTGGCGTGGATCCTGACCACGGTCGCCGTCGCAGCGCCGCTGACCGGGGTCTGGAACAACCTCGACGGTGTCTGGTCGGGGGTTCGCGATCAGTTCGAGGGGATCTTCGGCGGCCTCAGCGGTGCACCCTCCCGGATCCAGGGCACCGCCTTCGGCGCCTCGTTCCGGGTGGCCGGCAAGTGGAGCGCCGCCGACGGTGCGGTGATGACGGTCGCGGCCAAGCACGGCTACTACATGCGCACCATCACCTACGACGTCTACACCGGGCATGGCTGGATGAGCAGCGCCGGGTCAGACCGGCGCGTCGCCGCGGGCGATCGGATCTTCCCGGCCTACACCCCGGAGCGTCCGCTCGCGACCGACTCGTTCAGCGTGGAGACGGTCAGCGTCGAGATCCTGGGCAGCGTGGAACGCAACATGTTCACGCCGGGCTACCCGACCGCAGCCTTCGCTCCACTGCTGATCCATGAGCCGGGGGGCAAGCCGCTCCTTGGCGCGCTCCAGTCGCCGTCGGTCCTGGACAAGGGGAAGGGCTACCAGATCACGGCCGACATCTCGACTGCGACCGAGGCGATGCTCGCAGGTGCCGGAACGAGCTATCCCGCGGAGATCCGGGCCACCTACCTGTCGACCGATGGGGTGACGCAGCGCACGACCGAGCTGGCCCGCCAGATCGTCAATCTCGCCGGGGCGACCGACCCGTATCACGAAGCGAAGGCCCTGGCGGACTACCTGCGCACCGACCCGCGCTTCAAGTACTCGACCTCCGGCAACCTCCCCGGGGATCCCGGGCGTGACCTGGTCGACTTCTTCCTCTTCGATCCGAAGGGGCAGGTCGGCTATTGCGAGTACTACGCCAGCGCCATGGCGGTGATGGCGCGCACGCTCGGCCTTCCGGCTCGCGTCGCGGTCGGCTACGCGCCGGGGCAGCGGACGGCCAGCGGCATCTACCAGTACCGACAGCGTGACGCACACGCGTGGACCGAGATCTACTTCCCCGGCTACGGCTGGCAGATCTTCGAGGCAACGCATTCGATCCCGACGGTCTCCCGAGACCCGGGCGCGGGGACCGTCCCGCCCGTCCCCACCGCCACCACCGATCCCAGGGTGCAGGGCTTCGAAGGCAAGGCTGCGCTGGGCACCGTCTCCGACCTCCCCTCGTTCCAGCCGGTCCCCGGCGGCTTCCATCCCGGCGGCCAGCCACCGACCGACGAGGCCCGCACCGGCAACGCCCTGCTCCTGTTCGTGGCGATCGGCCTGCTCGTCCTCTACGCCGCCTGGCGCCTCGTCAGGAGGCGCTACCGATACCGGTTCCTGGCGCCGGGGGACCAGCAGTGGCAACGCCTCGCCTACGCTGGGGACCGGGCCGGACTCTCGCCACGCCCCGCCGAGACCTTCTACGAGTACGCCTCCTGGCTGGAGGAGCAGCTCCCCCAGCGGCGGGTCGAGATTCACCAGATCGCCGAGGGCAAGGTCTGGCAGAGCTACTCGGGCCGATCGGTCTCGTCCGAGGTGATCGCGCGGCTGCAGATGGCGTGGAGCCGCCTCCAGCTGCCGATGTTCTGGCTGGCGGTGCGGAGCCGATGGCGGTCGATCCTGCGCGGGGGGAGAGGCTGACCGACCGGTCAGCCGTTCAGCCGACCGGTGCGAGCCCCGCCTGGTAGGCCTCGTCCATGGCGCGAAGCGCTGCTGGGGGGTCGGCGGCGTGGCCCATCTCGGCCAGCGTTTCGCCCATGATGCGCACCGCGTCGCGCATCTCGTCGATGCCGACCCCGCCCATGTGGCCGAGTCGCAGGATGCGCCCCGCCCATGCCCCCTGGCCGCCGGCCACGATCAGCCCCTTGGCGCGCATGGCGGCATTGAAGGGACCCCACTCCAGTCCATCGGGCAGCCATGCGGCGGTCACCGTGTTGGAGCGGTGCTCGTGTGGAGCCACGAGCCTGAGGCCGAGCGCTTCGAGCCCGGCCTGCACCGCCTCAGCGATGGCAGCGTGCCGTGCCCAGGTTCCCTCACGTCCCTCGGCGATCAGCCGCCGCACGCCGACGCGGAGGCCGAAGAGGACGCTCACCGCCGGCGTCCACGGCGTCTGGCCCTTGGCGGCCCAGGCGCGCGCCTCGCGCAGGTCCCAGTAGGCGCGTGGCATGCGCGCCGCCTCGGCCGCTTCCCAGGCGCGCTGGCTCAGCGCCGCGATCGCGATGCCGGGCGACGCCATGAACGCCTTCTGGCTGGCACTGATGACGAGGTCGATCCCCCAGGCATCCATCTCGAACGGCAACGCGCCGAGGCCGCTGATCCCGTCGACCAGCAGCAGCGGATCGCCGGTCGCGCCGCGAACCACGCCGGCCAGCTCCTTGAGCGGGTTCGTCACCCCGGTCGACGTCTCGTTGTGGGTGATCAGGACGACGCGGTAGGGGGGATTCGACGCGAGGTGCGCGGCCAGGGCGGTGGGGTCGGCAGCCTCGCCCCAGGGAACCTCGAGGCGCTCGACGGCGGCCCCGAACGCGGTGGCGATCTTCGCGAAGCGGTCACCGAACGAGCCGATCGTGACGGCCAGCACCCGGTCGCCAGGCGAAAGCGTATTGACGACCGCCGCCTCCATCGCCCCGGTGCCGGATCCGGTGAGGAGCAGCACCTCCTGGCTCGTCCCGATGAGCTGCGCGATCCCCGTGCTGATCTCGCGCAGCATCTCGGCGAACTCCGGGCCGCGGTGATTGATCATCGGGGCCGACTGCGCCTCGCGGACCTCGAGCGGGAGCGGTGTCGGGCCGGGGACGCGCAGGTTCTGATCCATGGCGGGCATCATAATCGGCCGATGGAGCCGACCCATGCCGCGTAAGCCGCCGAGCGTCACCGAGCCCCTCTTCGTCGATGCGCCCGAGGCCGGAGCCCCGCTCGCGGCCCGGATGCGACCCCGCAGCCTCGAGGAGTTCGTCGGGCAGGACCACCTGGTCGGGCCCGATGGCGCCCTCACCCGCGTCGTGCAGCCCGGCTACGCCCCGAGCATGGTCCTGTGGGGGCCGCCCGGCTCCGGCAAGACGACGCTCGCCCGGCTCCTCGCCGATCGCTCCGGCGGAACGTGGCGCCCCATCTCCGCGGTCACCAGCGGCGTGGCGGACATCCGGGCGCTGGTCGCCGACGCGAAGGCGCTGCGCCAGGCGGGGGGACGGACGGTCGTTTTCATCGACGAGCTGCATCGGTTCAACAAGAGCCAGCAGGACGCGCTCCTGCCGCACGTGGAGGACGGCACCATCGTGCTGATCGGCGCAACCACCGAAAATCCCTACTACGAGATCAACTCTCCGCTGCTTTCCCGGCTGCGGGTCTACCGCCTCGAGCCGCACGGTCCCGACGAGGTGCGCGAGATCGTGCTGCGGGCGCTCGCCGACGAGCGTGGACTCGCAGGTCGAGTCGCCGTCGCCGAGGAGGGCATGACCGCGCTGCTGGAGCTGTCGAGCGGCGACGCCCGCCAGGCGCTCAACATCCTGGAGGCGGCCGCCGCGGTGGCGGGGGAGTCCGGCTCGCTGACCCGCGACGCGATCGCCGAGGCGGCGCAGCAGCGGCTGCTCGCCTACGACCGGGTCGGCGACCAGCACTACGAAGCGGCATCGGCCTTCATCAAGAGCATGCGCGGCAACGATCCAGATGCCGCCCTCTACTGGTGCGCCAGCATGGTCGCGGCGGGGGAGGACCCGACCTTCATCGCGCGGCGGATCGTGATCGCCGCCAGCGAGGACGTCGGCAACGCGGACCCGCGAGCGCTCCAGGTCGCGGTGGCGGCGATGCAGGCGGTCGAGATGATCGGCCTGCCGGAGGCGCAGTACGCCCTGGCGCAGGCGGCCGCCTACATCGCATCGGCGCCGAAGTCGAACCGGGCCGGCGCCGCCTATTTCGCGGCCCTGGCCGAGGTCGAGGAGAAGGGGAGGCTGCCGGTCCCGTTGCACCTTCGCCCATCCGCGCACCGCCGCCTGGCAAAGGAGCACGGCTACGGGAAGGGGTACCGCTACCCGCACGACTTCGAGGATGCCGACGTTGAGCAGCAGTACCTGCCCGACGCCCTGGCCGGACGCGTGTTCTACGAGCCCAGTGACCAGGGGCTCGAGACGCAGATCGGTGAGCGGCTTCAGCGGCTCCGGCGGCAGCGCCTCGAGGCGCGGCGAGGGAGAAAAGGGGACGCCGACGGGTAACGGCGTCCATCGGCTCGACCTCGCGGATGCTCGCCGCATCGCCGTCCGCGCCCAGATGCTCGACGCGCCTCGACCGACCGACCTGCTCACGGTCGTGCGCCAGCTGACGATCCTCCAGATCGACCCGACGGCCGCCATTGCACCGAGCGCCGACCTGGTCGCCTGGAGTCGCCTCGGATCGGCCTATCTGCCGGCGCTGCTGCAGCAGGCCCTGGAAGCGGACCGCGAGCTCTTCGAGCACAACGCGATCATCCGGCCGATGGAGGATCTCGGGCTGCACCTGGCCGAGATGGCAACCTTCCCCAGCTACGAAAAGCAGCGCGACTGGTTGCGGGCGAATGACCGATTTCGTCGCGACGTGATCGATCGGCTCCGCGCCTCCGGACCGCTCCTGTCCCGCGACATCCCCGACACGAGCCAGGTGGCGTGGCCGTCAACGGGTTGGACGAATGACCGGAACGTCACCCAGATGCTGGAGTTCCTCATGGCGCGCGGCGAGGTCGCCATCGCGGGTCGCGTCGGGCGCCAGCGCCTGTGGGACGTGCCCGAGCGGGTCTATCCCGCCGGCACCAGGGTCGTGCCACTTGACGAGGCGCGCCGGATCCGCGACGAACGGCGGCTGCGGTCACTCGGCATCGCCCGCGCGCGGGGGACCGCCGTCCCGCTCGAGCCCAACGTGGTCGGCGCCGCTGGCGAGCCGGTGACCGTCGAGGGCGTCCCGGGACAGTGGCGCGTGGATCCCGAGGCCATCGGCAAGCCCTTCGAAGGGCGCACGGCGCTGCTGTCGCCATTCGATCGCCTGGTCTACGACCGTGCCCGCGCGGTCGACCTCTTCGACTTCGAGTACGTGCTGGAGATGTACAAGCCCCCGGCCAAGCGACGATGGGGCTACTTCGCGCTCCCGGTGCTGCACCACGATCGGCTCGTCGGCAAGGTGGATGCGATCGCGGACCGCAAGCGGTCCCGGCTCCTCGTCCACGCCATCCACCACGATGTCCACTTCACGCGCGCGATCGCCGATGCGGTGGAGTCTGAGCTGGAGGCGCTGGCCGCGTGGCTCGGGTTGGAGGGGGTGGACCTGCCCGCGTCCAGCCACTAGCCGCCCAGGAATGGCGTGGCCCAGGAATGACGTGAGGGTCCGAAGGTCCCTATCTCGCACGGACCCTCAGACCCTCTCGGTTCGCACATCAGCGTTCGGTGGTAAGCCGGCGGCGACGAACGGACCTCGGACGCCTCACCTGACCGACCTCCTGGAACCTCGGGTCCGCTCAAGCGGTTCGGACCTCTGGCACCTGGTGCCCGTCAAGCTGGTCTTCGCGACTCCTCGTTTGACAGAGTCGCCCAGTGGTTCCCACGCCACTGAACCTGGAGCCGTAGGCCGGCCCGATCGGATTTCTGACGCTCCCCGAAGGGCGCGCGGCCGGTCCCGATCGTCGCCTTCGCGTGACTGGCCCTTTTCTCCGTAACGATCCTGAGCGCCGACCGATCGAGCTTGCGGCTCGCTCGCGTCGCTCCGGCGGAGGCAGACTGCCTGCCACGCTCTGGGGCGGGAGCTTATCCCCGCCTCCTACTTCACCTGCACCCGGCGGAGGCTCGGGGTGAGCGACAGAATCGTCACCGCGGGACTCCGTACCGTCCGCCCCCTGATTACGACCTTGCGGGCCGTGAGGGCGGCATCGCGGAGTCTAGCCAGCGGCGCCGGGGCTTGCAATGGGTTTTCGCACGCCCTTCGTGGATCAGTGCGGGCCGATCCCCATCGCGGAGAAGCCGACCACCGCGCCAACGAGGACGACGCCCATCGCGACCACCAGGACGGCGATGTTGCGCAGGTCCCGGATCACGTAGTGGTACTCCGACGCAGCGCGCTCGGAAAGGCGCGACGGGCCGGCGACTGCGAAGCGCGGATCCGATCGCGCACCCCTCGTTGGCGCCGGGGCGGCGGCGCGGGCCGGGGCGGCCTCGGCGCGTCGCTCGGCGGCGGCGTCGATCGCATCCGAGAGGGAGCCGCCGGTCGGGCGCTGCGGGACCGCCGGGCGCAGGGGCGCCTTGCGCTGTGCGCGTCGGTTACGGTCGCGGCGGTTGGCCGCCTTGCCGCCTCGTCGGGCCATCGAACCTCCGTGGTGAGCTGCTGGCGGGCGAATCGGGGCGGGTATGATACCAGCGCCCGTGTCCGACCTGAATCGCGCCCTCGTGGACAACCTGGCGCTCGTCGTCGGGGTGCTCGGAGCCCTCATCACCGGCCTCACCGCCTTCGCCTGGATCCAGGCGCGACGCCTGCGACGTGCGACCGACGCCTACCGCAGCCTGGTCAGCGACGGCCAGGGCGGGTCGCTCCAGCAGGTGCTCGACGCGCACCTCGGCAAGGTGGTCGAGGTGGGCGCACAGCTCGAACGGCTCTCCCAGCTGCACGAGTACCTGGAGGTCCGCTCGCGAGGCAGCCTCCAGCACGTCGGCCTGGTGCGTTTCAACCCGTTCGATGACACCGGCTCGGATCAGAGCTTCGCGATCGCCTTCCTGGATGACCGGCGAGATGGGATCGTGCTGAGCAGCCTGCATGGGCGAGGGCAGACCCGCGTCTTCGCCAAGCCGGTTGAAGGTGGCGAGTCGTCGCACGCCCTCTCGCAAGAGGAGGCAGAGGCGATCCGGATCGCGGTCGAGGGAGCGAAGCCGATCCCGTCGGTGGACTAGGCCGGCCTTGGAAGCCGGGGCCCCGATCGATCCCGCCCAGCGGAGGCTGGCGGAGCGCCGCCTGCTCGATGTCCTGCGACGCATGCAACGTCGTGAGCCGCTTCGCAATGACGTGCGGGTCGACCGATTGATCTCGGAGCTGCGCGCTGCCGATCCCGCAAGGCCGAGCAGCCATCGGGGTCGGCAGCCGCTGACTCTGTCCGATGGCGAGCTGCGCGTCGTGGTCGACGAGCTCGTGGCGTCCGACGTGCTGCGGCGAGACGGGCACCGCGTGAGCCTCCCCGGGCTCGCCCAGGTCCTCGATCCTGTCATGCGGGAGCGGGTCGATCAGCTGATCGCGACGCTGGCGGCGGGCGGCATGACGCCGCCGCCCGCCGAATCGGTTGCCGTTCGGCTCGGAGTCCCGTCCGCGCTCCTCGACCAGCTGCGCGCTGCGGGGCAGCTCGTCGCGGTGGGGCCGCGGATCGATTACCCGCTCGCCACCTGGGCGACGATCAACGCCGACCTGGATCGCCTCGATGGAGAGGCGGCGCTCTCCGTACGAGGCGTGCGGGATGCGCTCGGAACGACGCGTCGTCATGCCGAGGCGATCCTCGGCCGGCGCGCGGCCGACCGCGACAGACGAGGTGTCCGGTAAGCGGGCGATAAGCGTCCCGTGAACGGCACCTCGGCTACCATCGGGGAGATGCCAGCGGTGGTTCCCTCCCCGAACCAGATCCCGATCTTCGAGGAGCTGGTCGCCCCGTCGCGGCCGGCACCTCGTCCACACCTCCGAGTCCAGCCCCCGCTCCTGGCCGACCTCACCCCTCGCCAGCGCAAGGCGGTGACCCACGGCGACGGGCCCCTCCTGATCGTCGCGGGCGCAGGGACCGGCAAGACGACGGTCATCACGCGTCGCATCGCCTGGCTCATCGCCGAGAAGCGGGCGAAGCCGTCCGAGATCCTCGCGCTCACCTTCACGGATCGGGCTGCGCTGGAGATGACGGAGCGCGTCGACCGGCTCGTCCCGTACGGCTACACCGATACGGTGATCAGCACCTTCCACGCGTGGGGAGATCGGCTGCTCCGCGACCACGCCCTCGAGGCGGGCCTCTCGGATCGATCGACCGTCCTCTCGCGCGCCGAGCAGGTGATCTTCCTGCGCGAGCACCTCTTCGAGCTTCCCCTCGACCGTTACCGTCCGCTCGGTGACCCGACGCGCTTCCTCCAGGCGCTCGTGACGCTCATCAGCCGCGCGCGCGACGAGGATGTCCCTCCGGCAGCCTACCGTGCCTGGGCCGGTGCCCTGGCAGCCGCGGCCTCGGCCTCGCCCGACGACGCAGCCCTGGCCGAGGAGGCGGCGGGGCAGGCCGAGCTGTCGGCCTGCTACGCCGCCTACCAGCAGCTCATGCGCCGCACCGATCGGATCGACTTTGGCGACCAGGTGGGCCTCGCGCTCGACCTGCTGCGGGATCACCCTGCCGTCCTCGCAGCGGAACGGCAGCGCTATCGGTACATCCTCGTCGACGAGTTCCAGGACACGAACCACGCGCAGTTCGAGCTGGTCGAGCTCCTTGCCGGCTCGCCGACGGCCAACCTGACCGTGGTCGGCGACGACGACCAGAGCATCTACCGCTTCCGAGGGGCCGCCCTCTCGAACATCCTGGGCTTCCGCGCCGCCTTCCCGGGCGCCGGGCGCGTGGTCCTCACCGACAACTTCCGCTCCCGCCAGCCGATCCTTGACGCGGCCTACCGCCTGATCAAGAACAACGATCCGGATCGGCTCGAGTCGCGCGAAGGGATCGACAAGCAGCTCATGGCCCGCGCCCATCCGCGGAAGGAGGCGGGCGTGGACGACCCGATCACGCTCCTCGCCTTCGACACGGGCTCGGATGAGGCGGACGCCGTTGCGGAGCGCGTTGCCGCCTCGGTGCGTGCCGGCCGGCGCGCCGGCAACCACGCCATCTTGGTGCGCACCAACCGCGACGCCGACCCGATCCTCCGCTCGCTCAACATGGCGCGGGTCCCGTGGCGCTTCGCGGGCACGGCGGGGCTCTACCGCCAGCCGGAAGTGCGGCTGCTAGTCAGCTTCCTTCGCGCAGTCAACGACCCCGAGGACTCGGTCAGCTGTTACGACCTCGCCACCTCTGAGCTCTTCGGACTCGATCCGCGCGACGTGACGCTGGCGCTGAACGCCGCGTCCCGGCGCCGCACCAGCCTCGAGGCGGCGCTGCGATCCGCGGCTCACGAGCCGGAGCGAGCCCCCTTCGGCCGCCGCCCCCTCGAGGTCGTGGCGCGCCTCCTCGGGAGCCTCGACCAGCACCGCGCCATGAGCGCCGAGCGCACCACGGGCGAGCTGCTCTACCACTTCATCACCTCATCGGGCTACCTGGGCCGCCTCGCCGCCGAGGCGCGACAGAGCGGCGACGAGCGGCTCGCCAACGTGGGCCGCTTCTTCGAGATCGTGCGGCGACAGTCGTCCCTCCTGCGCGACGACCGGCTGCCGTTCCTGGTCGCGCAGCTCGACACGCTCATCGAGGCTGGCGACGACCCGTCGACGGCCGACGTGGCGATCGACGACGGGGACGCTGTCCACGTCCTGACCTATCACAAGGCGAAGGGGCTCGAGTTCCCCGTTGTGATCATGGTCGGGCTCGTCGACGACCGCTTCCCGACGCGATCGCGCGGTGACCTGCTCCCGCTTCCGGCGGAGCTGATTCGTGAGGCCCTCCCGGAGGGGGACCATCACCTCGCGGAGGAGCGACGACTCTTCTACGTCGGGATGACCCGGGCGCGCGAGGAGCTGCTCCTCACCTGGGCGCGCGACTACGGCGGGCGCACGGCACGCCGGATGAGCCAGTTCGTGCTCGAGGCCCTCGACCTGCCCCCGGCGACGCCGGTTGAGTCGTTGCGTCCGAGCGTCGCGGAGCGCTTGGCACGCAGCCAGCACCCGGTGCGACGCCCAGCGACGCCCGGCCCGCCGTCGCTGGGGGATCGCCAGCTGACCCTCTCCTACGGCCAGGTCAGCGACTACCTCGACTGCCCGGCCAAGTACCGCTTCGGGCACGTGATTCGCATTCCGACGCCCGCCTCGCACCAGCTGGTCTACGGGAAGGCGCTTCACGCGGCGGTCCAGGCCTTCCATCGGCGCCAGATGGCGAGCCAGGCGATGTCGCTGCCGGAGCTGCACGCCGAGCTCGACGCGGCCTGGGAGTCGACCGGCTTCCTCACGCGGGCGCACGAGGAGGCACGGAGGCAGGCGGCCCGCGATGCGCTCGAGCGCTTCTGGACCAGCCAGCAGGCCGATCCGGCCCCACCCACCGCCGTCGAGCTCGAGTTCGTGGTGCCCTTCGGGCGTGACCGCGTGCGGGGCCGCTTCGATCGGGTCGACACCGACGCCGCCGGCCGCGTCACGATCACCGACTACAAGTCGAGCGACGTGCGCGACCCCGCCACCGCGGCCCGACGGGCGCGCGAGTCGCTCCAGCTGGCGATCTACGGCCTCGCCTGGGAGGCGCAGCACGGACGCCCGCCCGACGACCTTGCCCTCCACTTCCTCGAGCTTGGGATCGAGGGGCACAGCAGCGCAAGCCCCAGGCGCCTGGCGCGCGCCAGCGAGCAGGTCGCGACCGCGGCGGAGGGGATTCGTGCGGGGCGATTCGATGCGAACCCGTCGCCCACACGATGCGGCTACTGCCCGTTCCGTGAGATCTGCCCCGACGCCGTTCGATGAGCTCGCATGGCTGATCGGCGTTGACCGGTCGCACCCGCGTCGCAGTCGCGGCGCTTGTCCTGCTGGCCGTGCTCTCGGCGGTCGTCCTGGTCGCCTTTGCCGGAAGCGCCTGCCCGGCCGACACGCCGTCGAGCCCCTGTCCCGAGGCGGGATTCAACCGAGCCGTGGTGGTGGCGCTTGCCGCGACGATGGTGGGCCTTGCTGTGACGCCGTTCGCGCTCCTCGCCGAGTTCGCGGTGCGACGTCGCATCCTGTACCGCGGCGCCTGGGCGCGTGCCGCGCGCCGGGGCCTGATCGTCGCCGTCGCCGTCGCGGCGCTGGCCGGGCTGCGGCTGGGTGGGGCCCTGTCGATGCCGATCGGGCTCTTCCTCGTCAGCCTGGCAGTGGCCGTCGAATGGTTCGCGGTGCGCCGCTTCGACCTCCCGTGAGCCTGGGGGCGGCGTGACGGCCGACATCTTCGCGTCGCAGCCTGGCGACGAGGACCTGCTGGCCGAGATCTACGACCTGGAGCACGACCAGGTCACCGAGGACAGGACCTTCTGGCGCGAGCAGGTGCGCCTCGGCGGCGGGCGAGTCCTCGACCTCGGCTGTGGCTCGGGGCGCCTCTTCCCGGCGCTGCTCGAGGGCGGCGCGGCTCGACTGGTCGGGATCGATGGCTCGGCGGCCCTGCTGCGCCGCGCCGAGAGGCGGATCACGGGCGATCCGACGCTGTCGACGGCTGCCGCCGAGGGCCGGCTGGCACTCCTTCGCGGGGACGTCCGGGCGCTCGCCACCCTCAACATCCGGGAGCGGTTCGACCTGGCAATCGCCGTCGGCGTCTTCCCGCACCTCGACGGGCCGGAGGATGCGCTGCGCCTGCTTGGCGGAGTGCGCTCCCTGCTGGGCCGGGGCGGACGCCTCGTGATCGACGACCTGGGTCCCGCGGCGATGCCCGTGCGCGACCTCCCCCTGTCGATCGATTGGCGCCGGGAGCTCCATGGCCGCGAGGTGGTGCGCCGCAGCGAGCTGATCCGTCGGGAGTCACCGGAAGGCCTTCGCGTCGCCTTCTCGACGATCGCGGATGCAGTACAGCCCGATGGTACGATAGCGCGGCTTCCGGCCAGTCATAAGCTCTGGTATCCATCTCCTGAGGCGCTCGCCGCGCTCGTTGGGCAGGCGGGGATGGTGGTCGAGCTGAGCTACGGCTCACACGACCTCGAGCCGCTTGGACGGGAGAGCGGGCGCCGTATTGTTGTCGTGAGGTACGAGCCCGCGGCGTCCGAGTCGCAAGAGGAGAGGGTTGGCTGAGCAGATCCGGCTGCTGGTGGTCGAGGATGTGCCGCAGGTCGCGATGCACATGCGCTCGCTGCTGCAGGCCCAGGCCCAGATCAAAATGCTCGAGGTGGTCACGTCGGGCGAGCACGCCCTCGCGGCAGTCAGCGAGCTGCGTCCCGACGTCCTGATCGTCGACGCCTTGCTCCAGGGCCGAATCTCTGGGATGCAGGTCGCCGAGCAGGTTCGCCACGGCGAGCCGACCGTCTCGGTGATCGTGCTGACGGTGCCGCAGAACCCGATCTCGGAGGATGCGGCGCGCGGGATCGATGCGGTCCTGAAGATGCCCTTCTCCGGCTTCGATCTCACCACCATGGTGCGCAAGGTGCATGAGGCCAGCACCGAGGGGGGCGGTCGCAACGCCTCGGCGATGATCACCCTCTTCTCCCCGAAGGGCGGCGTCGGTCGCACGACCCTCTCCTACAACCTTGCGGTCGCCTTCGGCATCGACCACAAGGTCTGCCTGATCGACGGATCGATGCAGTTCAGCGACCTGCGCGGCCTCCTTCGCGCCCCGGCGGCGGCACCGTCGATCGTCAACCTGCCGACCGATAAGATCCGTGACGTCGACCTGGCCGACGTGCTCTGGAAGGACCCGTCCGGGATCGACGTGCTCCTCGCCCCGCCACGCATCGAGATGGCGGAGATGGTGACGGTGCGCGACATCGAGAAGGCGCTCTCGATGATTCGCCAGATCTACGACGTGATCGTGGTCGACACCCGCGCTGCCCTCTCCGACGACGTGCTCGCCTTCCTCGACGCATCGGACCTGATCCTCGAGGTGCTTGCCTATGACAGCATGGCGATCCGAAGCCTGGCGATGGCGGACGAGGCGTTCGCTGCGATCGGCTACCCGGCCTCCAAGCTGGCCACCGTCCTCAACCGATCCGACTCGACCGGCGGATTCAGCAAGGCCGATGTGGAGGAGGCGCTCAATCGCCGGATCGACTACGAGATCGTCTCCGACGGCCGCCTCGTGATCGCCGCCAACAACGAGGGCGTCCCGTTCGTGCTGGCGAGCCCCGAGGCGCCGATCTCGCAGGGGATCCGGCAGATGGCCACCTCCATCGGCTCACGGATCCCCTCGCGCTCGACCGCCGCCGCGCGACGCTGACCGACATCGTGGGGTTCCACGCCGACCCACGACCGATCGGCGTCTTCGATTCGGGCGTCGGTGGCCTGACCGTGCTGGCCGAGCTGCGGCGCCGGCTGCCGGCCGAGTCGACCATCTACCTTGGCGACAACGCCCGAGCCCCGTACGGGCCACGCCCCGCGGATGAGGTCCGCGCGTACACCCTCGAGTCCGTGGCCTGGCTCCTCGCCAAGGACGTGAAGCTGCTGGTCCTTGCCTGCAACACGGCCACCTCGCAGGCGCTGCCCCTCGTGCGCCAGGTCGCCAGCGTGCCGGTCCTCGGCGTCGTGCGGCCGGGCGCGGTCGCCGCCGCCGCCTCGACGCGCGCTGGCCACGTCGGGGTGATCGCGACCGCCGGCACCGTGGCGTCGGGGGCCTATGCCGCTGCGGTCGGGGAGGCCGATCCCGGGCTGGCGGTCACGCAGCTCGCCTGTCCCGAGCTGGTGCCGATGGTCGAGGCGGGCCAGCTCTCCGGCCCGATCGCCGAGGGCGCCGTGCGCGGCTACCTGGCCGAGCTCTTCGCCGCGGACGGACAGATCGACACCCTCCTCCTCGGCTGCACCCACTATCCGCTCCTCCGCCCGCTGATCGAGCAGGTGGCCGGGCCGGGGGTCGCCGTGGTCGACTCGGCCTTCACCACGGCGCTGGCCACGGAGGACCTGCTCGACGCCCTCGGCGGGCGGACGGCGAGCGAGGGCCCAGGGGCCAACCGGATCGTCACGACCGGCGACGTGGCGACCTTCACGGCGGTGGCGGGGACCGTCTTCGGGGC
Organism: Candidatus Limnocylindria bacterium; assembly: GCA_041499395.1. Classification (GTDB taxonomy): domain Bacteria; phylum Chloroflexota; class Limnocylindria; order QHBO01; family QHBO01; genus CF-167. Next base: position 5,227 of record JBGQKH010000002.1, on the reverse strand, counting down.
GGCCCTGCCCTCGGTCGAGCAGGCGGCGGTCACGGCCGACTAGACTCCGCGCATGCCACGCAGCGCCAGCCGGCTCGGGATGGGGATCGTCGTGGGAGGCCTGCTGGCGATGGGCGCCACGGTCGTCCAGCGCGAGCTGATGCGCCACGCCGGGACCCGCCTCATCGACTGGGAGTCGGTGCGCCGGATCGCGCGTCGCCGCCTCGGGCAGGCGGGTGCGACGCTGACCGCCGCCGAGCGAGCCGAGGCTGAGGCCTTCTATCGCGCCGAGCTGCTCCGCATCGAGCCCGTGGTGGCCGAGGCGATCGGCGCGGACCTGCCGCGCGCGCTCGAGACCCCGGCAGTGATCGATCGGCTCGAGTGGATCGACCTGAACATCGCGACCTTCGAGCAGCTCTTCGAGCGGGTCGAGCGGATCGTGACCCAGGCGACGACCGGAGTCGACACGCCGGGCCGCGCCGTCGCACGGATCGTGAATCGGTCTCTCGGCAACCAGCAGCTCGGGCTGCTGATGGCATTCCTGGCGCGCAAGGTGCTCGGCCAGTACGACGTCAGCCTGCTCGCCGCCTCGCCCTCGGTCCGCGGGCGCCTGAACTTCGTGGAGCCGAACATCGCCGTCACGGCCGCCGCGCTCGGTGTCGCGCCCGACCAGTTCCGCACCTTCATCGCGCTGCACGAGGCGACCCACGCCTTCGAGTTCGAGGCCTATCCGTGGCTGCGCGATCACTTCGCGAGCGCGGTTGGCGAGGCGATCGAGCTGCTCGCCGCCGACTCCGGCGGGCTGGGCGAACGGCTGCGCGGCGCGTTGCGGGGACGAGGCGGCCACTGGCTGGAGCGGATGATGAGCCCCGCCCAGCTCGCGTCATTCCGCCGGACCCAGGCGCTCATGTCACTGCTCGAGGGGTACTCGAACCACGTCATGAACTTCGCCGGCGAGCGGCTGCTGCCCGGCTTCGCGCGGCTCCACGAGCGCTTCGAGCGGCGCAACGAGGCGCGCGGCGCGATGGAGCGCGCGATCATGCGCATCACGGGGCTCGACCTGAAGATGGAGCAGTACGTCGCCGGTGAGCGGTTCGTGGCGGCCGTGCTGGCGGCGCGCGACCGGGCCTTCCTCAACCGCGTCTGGGAGGGTCCCGCGACGCTTCCCGATCTGGCCGAGATCCGTCATCCGCAGCGCTGGATCGATCGCATCGAGGGGCACCGACCGGAGGGACGCGTCAGCTGAGCGACGAGATCGTGATCCTGGCGACCCCGATCTTCGGCGCGCCGCTCTCCGCCGAGCACGCGGCGCGACTGGAGGCGGTGCCCGGCGTCCGCGTCGTCCAGATGTCGCGCGAGGGGCTCGTCCACGATGACGCCGAGGCGGCGCTCGGCTCGGCGCGAGTGCTGCTGCGGGGTGGGGTGCCGGCGTCGGTGCTCGATCACATCGTCGGCCGAGCCGCGAAGCTGGAGTGGATCCACTCCTTCTCGGCCGGCGTCGACCGCGTTGCCACCCCGGTGGTGCGCGAGCGGGGCCTGACCGTCACCAACGCCCGCGGGGTCTTCTCGCGGCCGATCGCCGAGTACGTGGTGATGATGTGCCTCGCCATCGCTCGGCGGCTTCCGCAGCTGCTGGAGCTCGGCCGCGAGCGGACCTGGCAGCCCCTGAGGGGCACCGAGCTCGGCGGGATGACGATCGGGATCGTCGGCTTCGGCAGCATCGGCGCCGAGGTCGCCCGCCTGCTGGTCCCCTTCGAGTCGCACGTGCTGGCGACCCGCCGGCACCCGGAACGCGGGGCCGGTGACCAGCCGAACGTCGAGCTGCTCGGGCTCGACCAGCTCGACGAGCTGCTGCGGCGCAGCGACATCGTGGTCGTGGCGGCGCCGCTCACCGATGACACCGCCGGGATGATCGGCGCGGCCCAGCTGCAGGAGATGCCCGAGCACGCCTGGCTGATCAACATCGCCCGCGGCCGGCTCCTCGACGAGCTGGCGCTGCGCCGCGCCCTCGAGTCGGGCTGGATCGGTGGCGCGGTGCTCGACGTCTTCAACGAGGAGCCGCTCCCGCCCGACTCGCCGCTCTACGACACGCCCAACCTGATCATCACGCCGCACACCTCGTGGTCGAGCGACCGGGTCGTGGATCGCTCGCTCGACCTGTTCCTGGCCAACCTGCGCCGCTTCGCCGCCGGAGAGCCGCTCGAGAACGTGGTTGACCTGGAGGCCGGGTACTAGCCGGTGCAGGTCACCATCGTCGGGCTGCCGGGGAGCGGCAAGACGACCGTCTTCAACGCGCTGACCGGTGCGCACGCCGACACCGGCGGTTTCTCGGGGGGCCGGGCCGCGCCGAACCTGGGGGTCGTGAAGGTCCCCGATGATCGCCTCGACCGCCTCTCGGCCCTCTTCAGCCCGCACAAGACAACTCCAGCCGACGTGACCTACGTCGACGTCGCGATTCCGGCCGGCGCCGCGCGGGAGGGGACGGTCAACCCGGATCACCTCGCGCTCATCCGCAACGCGGACGCGCTGCTCCACGTGGCCCGCGCCTTCGAGGGTGGGGGAGGAGAAGGCGCGCCCGACCCCTGGCGCGATGTTGAGGAGCTCGACCTCGAGTTCGCGATCGCCGATCTGACCGTCATCGAGAAGCGCCTCGAGAAGCTGCGCACCTCGGGCCGTCACGGGTCGCCGGCGGAGCGCGAGGAGAACGCCCGCGAGGAGGAGCTGCTGGCCCGCCTCGAGCCGGAGCTGTCGGCCGGTCACCCGCTGCGCGCGGTGCACCTGACCGATGACGATGAGCTGCGATTGCGCGGCTACCGATTCCTGACCCAGAAGCCGGTCCTGGTGGTGCTCAACATCGACGAGGGACGCCTCTCCGCGGCAGGGGAGCTCGAGACGGCAGGCCGATCCCGCTACCCGATCCCGCAGAGCGACGTTGCTGCCCTCGGGGGCAAGATCGAGGCCGAGGTGGCGCAGCTCTCTGCCGAGGACGCGGCGCTCTTCATGGAGGACCTGGGCATCGCCGAGCCGAGCCGCGGCCGGGTGATCCGACTCACCTATGCGCTGCTCGGCCTCTTCTCGTTCTTCACGGCCGGGCCTGATGAGTGTCGCGCCTGGACCCTCCGCTCCGGGGCCAACGCCGTGGACGCGGCGGGAGCGATCCACAGCGACCTGGCGCGCGGCTTCATCCGCGCCGAGGTGGTCACCTTCGACGACCTGATGGCGTGCGGCAGCATGGCCGAGGCGCGCAAACGCGGCCTGCTGCGCTCCGAGGGCAAGACCTACTCGGTCCGTGACGGCGACGTCATCGAGGTGCTCTTCAACGTCGCGCGCTGAGGCTGCGAGACCCTAGGACGAGAGGTCGACCTCCGCGATCAGGCTGCGGAACTCGGTGCTCGTCTCGACGAGGAAGGTGTCGTCCGCTTCGAGTCCTACAGCCATGCTGGCGGTGAGCTTCTCGTCGCTGGCGAAGCTGAAGCCGTGGCGGCGCTCGAGCTCGCGCGCGATCGCTTCCACCAGGGTGTCCTCTTCGAAGGTATCGACCACCGCCGCCCGGGCCGCCACCACTAGGGCGGCGAACGCCTCCGGGCTGTACTCGGCGTCGCTGACGAGGATCGCGTCGGTCAGGAGGTCGGTGGCGCCCTCGTGCAGCTCGTAGAAGAAGAGTCGCATCATGCCCCGATGATACCCGGCCGGCCGGACCTGCTCATCGTCGGCGGCCTGACGCTCGACCGCCTCGCCGACGGCTCGACGGTTGCGGGTGGCTCGGTGCTGCACGCAGCGCGGGCGGCGGCCGGCGCCGGCCGACGGGTGGCCACCATCACGGCCGCCGGACCCGAGCCGGAGGCGCGCGCCGCCGTCGCCGAGCTCATCTCGCTCGGACCCTGCCTCGCCTCGGCCACGGCCGCGTCGATCCGATTCGCCATCCACCACGAAGGAGGTGCTCGCCGGCTGCTGCTGGAGGGGAAGGGGAGCATGGTGCGTGCCCTCGATTCTCAGCTGTCGGACCTCGCCCCGCGGGCCGTGCTCCTCGCCCCCGTCGCGGGCGAGGTCCCGGTCGCCACGGTACGGGCCAGCAAGGTGATTCCGACCCGGGTGGCCGCGCTCCAGGGGTGGCTGCGTCGCCTGGTCGCGGGCGACGAGGCCCGACCGATGCCGCTCTCCGAGCTGGGCGACGAGCTCACTGCGGCGCTCGCCGACCTCGATGCGCTCGTGGTCAGCGACGACGACCCTGAACGATGTGGCGGGCAACCCACGGCGTCAGCTCGCGTCGCTGCGAGCCGCCGTCGGCCCGCGCCCGTTGCTGGCCCTCACGACGGGCGCTGAAGGAACCTGGCTGATCGACCGCGGCCCCGGGATCCGGCACCTGCCCGTCCCGCGCCGACTCGAGGCGATCTCGACGGTCGGTGCGGGCGACGCCTTTGCGGGGCTGTTCGCGATCGCCCTCGCTGACGCCCTGAACCCCGAAGAGGCCGTCGCCGCGGCCATGGAAGGCGCGGCGGCTTACCTGGGGACCCGCCGCTAGGCGTTCGCTGCGAGCGCCCTGTTGCGGCGCCGCTCGGCCGCGGCGACCCAACGTCGCAACCGGCGGAGCCTGGCCTCGACCCTGATGCGCACCTGGCCGATGGCGAGGATCCCGCCACCTCGACCCAGCGCGAACGCGACGTCGAGGACGCGGGATGCAGTCGCCGCCGCCTCGAGCGCCCCGTGCAGGTCGCCTCGGTGGCGCTCGCGGATGCGGGCGACCTCGAGCCAGGCGGCGGCGGCATCGGTCGAGGCTCGCCGCGTAGCCGCGGTCCAGAGGGCCTCGGCGCGGTCCACTTCGCCAGCGCTGAGGAGCAGTCGGGTTGCCATGCGTCGCAGGGAGTGAGCGCGGTCCTGGTCGACGCCGGGTGCCATGGCGGCCTCGACCACCTCGAGCGCCTCGTCGGTCGCGCCGTGGCGGAGGAGCTCCACGGCCATCCCGTGCCGATCGAGCACGGCTGCCACTCGCCAGCCACCGGCACGCAGCTGAGTGAACTCCGCCTCGAGGAGCGCCAGGGAGACGATGTCCTGGAGGTTGTGGTCGAGCACGTCGGTCAGCAGGTCGGGGGACCCGCCGCGCAGGTAGCCGAAGTAGCGCGAGGGCACCTCGCTGCCCGGACAGTCCGAGGAGCGCACGACGCCCAGCACGCCTGCCTCGACATCGGCCAGCCGGGCACCGCCCAGGATCCGCCGATAGAGGCGGCGGGCGACCGGCAGCAGGTCGTCG
>JBGQKH010000001.1:0-56926 GCA_041499395.1 Candidatus Limnocylindria bacterium | reverse complement strand
GGGGCCCAGGGCTGGATGATCTGGAACGCATCGGCGCGGTTCACGCAGGCCGCGCTCGGGCCGCCGCGCGACGGCGAGGGATCGAGCGTGATCAGCAGCCCATTGCCGGCGCCCGGCTCCTAGCGCCGATGCGTCTCGTCGTGCAGCGCGTGGCACGGGCGGAGGTGCGGGCCGATGGCGAGTCGCTCGGGCAGATCGACCGCGGGGCAGCAGTCCTCGTCGGGATCGGGGTGGGGGACACGGCGGAGGTGGTGGAGCGAATGGCCGACCGGCTGCTGGGGCTTCGCTACTTCGAGGACCCGCAGGGTCGCACCAACCTGGCGATCGACGAGGTCGGCGGCGAGTATCTCGTCGTGAGCCAGTTCACCCTGCTCGCCGATCTGCGCCGTGGCCGACGCCCGGGATTCACCGATGCGGCCGCGCCCGAGGTCGCTGAGCCACTGGTGGCGCGGTTCGTGGAGCGGCTACGCGCCGCGGGGCGCCGGGTCGTGACGGGGCGCTTCGGGGCGGAGATGGAGGTTGAGCTGGTGAACGACGGGCCGTTCACCCTCGTCCTTGAGGCCGGCGCCGAAGCCATTGGCACGGGCTGACGCCCGCGGAGCGCTCGTTCAGACCTTCTCGGAGGTGCGGATGCAGCGAGAGCAGGCGCGCACGCGGACGGCGACCCCATTGCGCTGGACGACGGTCGGCTGGAGGTTCGGAAGCCATCGGCGCAGGGCGCGCTTGCGGTTCATCCCGACCGACTGCGGGTTCCAGCCGCTGAGCGGCCGCTTGCCACAGATCTCACACGCACGTGCCATTTGAGGGTTGCTCCATTCACGAACGAACCGGCGCACCTGACCTCGGCGCCGCCGGAACGGCCCGATCCTAGCACGCTACGATCGGGGCATGCAATCAGCGGGGCGGCGCGCGCCCGAGCCCCTCGCCCCACATGATCTCGACGCGCCGATTCGCAAGGTGATGCCGGAGCTCGCGCGCGGAGCCGGCACGCTCGCACGCCTCGGGATCGGAACGCCCAGGCAGGCGCTCTTCTACCTGCCGTTCCGCTACGACGATTTCAGCGACCTGAGAACGCTGGGCGACCTCGTCCCGGATGAGAAGCAGTCGGCGAGGGTGCGCGTCGTCGATGTCACCGTGGAGCCGGGGTTCGGCGGACGCCCGCAGCGGGTCATCGCACAGCTCTCCGACCTGACCGGCACGGCCGAAGCGATCTGGTTCGGGCGTCGCTACGTAGAGCGGCGCCTCGAGCCGGGCGCGGAGATGGTGGTGAGCGGCAAGGTCACCCTCCGCGGCTGGCGCCCGCAGTTCACCTCCCCGGAATTCTCGCCGGTTGGCCACGAATCGATCCACACGGCGCGGGTCGTCCCGGTCTATCGGCTCGTGTCCGGCGTCACGCAGCGCCGCGTGCGCGAGCTGCTGGCGCGCATCCTCGAGCGCGCCCTGCCGGCCGTCGCGGATCCGCTGCGCGCGGCGGAGCGCGGCGCCCTTCCACCCCTGGCCGATGCTCTGCGCGCGGCGCACTTCCCGGAGGAGGCGGCTGACGTGCCCGGGGCGCTCGACCGCCTGGCCTTCGACGAGCTGCTCGCGCTCCAGCTGACGATGGCGCAGGCACGCGTCGCGCGCGCCGACCTGCGGGCCGCGCGCGTCATCATCGGTGGCGTGGAGCTGGGCGCGCTCCTGGCCGCGCTCCCGTTCGAGCTGACCGGCGACCAGCGACGCGCGGTCGACGAGATCGTGGCCGACCTCGCCTCGGACCAGCCGATGCGGCGACTCCTCCAGGGTGACGTGGGGAGCGGCAAGACGGCCGTCGCCGCGATCGCCCTGGCGGGTGTGGTCCGCGCCGGCTGGCAGGCGGCGCTGATGGCACCGACCGAGATCCTCGCTCGCCAGCATCACCTCGGGCTGGCGCCGCTCCTCGGGGCGCTCGGCGTGCGCGCCGAGTTCCTGTCCGGGTCGCTCACCGCTGCCGCCAAGGGACGCATCCACGACGCCATCGAGGCGGGGGATGCCGAGGTCGTGATCGGGACCCATGCGGTCATCAGCGAGGCGGTCGTCTTCCAGCGGCTCGGACTGGCGGTCGTCGACGAGCAGCATCGCTTCGGGGTGGCGCAGCGGGCCGCCCTCCAGGCCAAGGGGGCAGGGCTCGAGCCGCACCTGCTGGCGCTCACCGCCACGCCGATCCCGCGGACCCTGGCCCTCACATTCTATGGCGACCTGTCGATCAGCTCGATCCACGAGCTTCCCCCGGGCCGCACGCCGATCCGCACCGAGCTCCGCACCCGGTCGGCGCTTCCCCGCATCGAGCCCTTCCTGGCGTCCGAGGCGGCGGCGGGGCGCCAGTCGTTCGTGGTGGTCCCCCTGGTCGCGGAGAGCGAGGCGCTCAGCGTCGCGTCGGCCGAGGCGGAGGTCGAGCGGCTGCGGGCCGCGCTCCCCGAGCTGCGGATCGGGCTGGTCCATGGCCAGCAGCGGAGCGACCTCCGCGACGCGACGATGGCCGCCTTCGCCGCCGGGGAGATGGACCTGCTGGTGGCGACGACCGTGATCGAGGTCGGGATCGACGTGCCGAACGCATCGGTCATGCTGATCGAGGACGCTGAGCGCTTCGGGCTCGCTCAGCTGCACCAGCTGCGGGGCCGGGTGGGACGTGGAGCGGCGAGGTCCTTCTGCATCCTGCTCACCGACGCGGCCGACGAGCGCGCCCGCGAGCGCCTCGAGGTGGTGCGCAGCTCGAATGACGGCTTCGCGAGCGCCGAGGCCGACCTGCGCCTCCGCGGCGCCGGCACCCTGCTCGGCACGCGCCAATCGGGCCTGCCGCCACTGCGCGTCGCGTCGCTCTTCGAGCCGCGGCACCTCGCGCTGGCCGAGCGAGCCGGAGCCCTGGCCCGGCGCCTGGTGGCGGCCGATCCGTCGCTCGCCTTTCGCCCGGCGCTGGTGCGGCTGCGCGACGACTACACCGCCGCCGAGGCCGAAGGTGACGCCGCCTGATGCGTGTCATCGCCGGCACGGCACGCGGCCGGCACCTGGTGGCGCCGCGCGGCACGGCGACCCGCCCGATCAGCGATCGGGTGAAGGAGACCCTGTTCGCGATCCTCGCTGACCGGATACCCGAGGCGCGAGTGCTCGACCTGTACGCGGGCAGCGGGGCGGTGGGGATCGAGGCCATCTCCCGCGGTGCCGCGCACGTCGACTTCGTGGAGCTGGACCGGTTCGCGCTGGCTGCCATCCGCGAGAACCTGGACCGCACCGGCCTAGCCGAGCGTGGATCGGTCCACCAACGAGATGTCCTGCAGTACCTGGCGGGCTCCGCCGGGGATCGGTTCGACCTTGTGATCCTTGATCCGCCGTACAGCGAGCGTGCTATCCTCGCGCCGCTCGAGGGGCTCGTTGGCCGCCTCGCGCCGGGCGCGATGGTCGTGATCAAGCACCACTGGCGCACATCGATCCCGACCCCGCGGGGCCTGGCGACCTGGCGTCAGCGCCGCTTCGGTGAGACGACGCTCACGTTTCTGGCGGCGACCGATCGGGCCGATGGAGAGGAGGAGCCATGAGTCGCGTCGCGGTCTTCCCCGGCTCGTTCGACCCGATGACGAACGCGCACCTCGACGTCGCGCGCCGAGCCGCCGCCCTCTTCGACCGGCTCGTGATCGGCGTCCTCAACAACCCGAAGAAGTCACCCCTCTTCAGCGTCGACGAGCGGATTGCGCAGATCAGCGCGGCTGTCGGCGAGTTCGGCGGAAACGTCGAGGTGGCCGGCTTCGATGGGCTGACCGTCGAGTTCGCCCGCAGCCGGGGGGCGGGCTTCATCGTTCGCGGCCTGCGCGCCGTGAGCGACTTCGAGGCGGAGCTTCAGATGGCCCACACCAACCGCAAGCTGCAGCCGGGGGTCGACACCGTCTTCCTGATGTCGGCCCTGGACTTCGGATACCTCTCCAGCAGCCTTGCCAAGGAGGTCGCGCAGTTCGGCGGGGAGATCGCCGGCATGGTGCCGCAGCCGGTCGCGGCCGCCCTCCGCTCCCGCTTCCCAACCTCGGGCTGAGACGGTCCCGACGGCTATAATCGCCGCCACGCAGGACTCGTCGCGGGAGGGCGCAGCCACGGACATCATCTTCCTCGTGGAGCGGCTTGAGTCGCTGGCGGCCAGTGCCAAGAAGCTCCCCCTCACGAACAACGTGGTCATCGACCAGGCGGCCGTCCTCGAGCTGATCGACCAGCTGCGCGTGGCCGTGCCGCCAGAGGTGACCCAGGCCAAGCGGATCACCGAGGAGGCCGGCCGGATCGCGGAGCGCTCGCGGGAGGAGGGGGACGCGGTCATCGCGCGTGCCCAGGAGCAGGCGGCGCGCATGCTCGAGGAGCGCGAGCTCGTGCGCCTCGCCAAGCAGCGCGCCGCGGAGATCATCGATACCGCGACGCGCGAGGCCGCGGAGATTCGCCGTGGCTCCGACGAGTACGCGGCGGGCGTCCTGATCAGGCTGGAGGGCGAGTGCATCAAGGCGCTCACCAGCATCAAGCGCGGGATCGACATGCTCGACGAGCGCTACCGTCCGCCACGCCGTCCTTCGGATGAGGCATCCGCCCTCCCGATCGAGTCCGAGTCCGAGCCGCTGGGTTCCGCCGCGCGACCGTGATCTTCCTCAACGTGGCGGGGATGCTCCAGGAGGCGCCCGGAGCGATCCGTGACGTGGCCCTGCGCGATCGCTACCTCGCGGTCGGGCCCGATATCGAGCTCGCCGGCCCCATCGACGGTCGAATCCGCCTGCAGCGCACCAACCGCGGCATCCTGCTGAAAGGTTCCGTGGAGGCGCCCCTGCGTCGCACCTGCGCGCGCTGCCTTGACTCGTACGTCGAGACGGTGCAGCTCCAGCTGGCCGAGGAGTTCCTGCCGAGCGTTGACCCGCTCCGCGGTATCCCGCTCGCGCCGCCGGCCGAAGATGAGGAAGCGCTCGCGATCGACGCCCAGCACCAGATCGACCTGACGCCCGTGCTTCACGACGAACTGGCCCTGACCGAGCCGATGCATCCGCTCTGCCGCCCCGATTGCCCGGGACTCTGCCCGGGCTGCGGCCGCCACATGGACGTGGGGAGCTGCGCGTGCGTCGCCGACGAGCCGGACCCTCGCCTTGCGGCGCTGGCCAAGCTGCGCGACGCGATTCGTGACTGACCGCCGGACAGCCCGATCGCCGCTCGGCGGATCGCCCGCTATACTGCGGCGTCCCCTCTGCACCAACGGTAGGAGTCACGCGTGGGCGTTCCCAAGCGAAAGGTTTCGAAGGCCCGGCAGGGCGAGCGCCGTTCCCACCTGGCGATCAGCGCCCCGCCGCTCGTCGAGTGCACGCATTGCCACGAGCTGAAGCTGGCGCACCACGTCTGCCCGACCTGCGGCTACTACGACGGGCGCGAGGCCGTGACGATCGAACCGACCGCGCCGGCCGAAGGCCAGCGCTGACGCGGCGCCCCTGATGCGCATCGCGGTCGACGCGATGGGCGGCGATTTCGCTCCACGCGAGATCGTGCGCGGCGCCATCACGTACGCTGCCTCGCATGCCGACGAGGTGATCCTGGTCGGCGACGTGCCCCGCATCGAGGCCGAGATCGCTGAATTCGGCCGCGGGCACCCGGCCAGCGTCTCCTTCGTCGACGCGCCCGAGGTGATCGAGATGGGGGAGCACCCAGCTGCCGCACTGCGCGCCAAGCGGCGCGCCTCGATCCGCGTCGCCACGGACCTGGTGCGCGACGGCCTGGCCGATGGGGTCGTCAGCGCCGGTTCCACCGGCGCAACCATGGCCGCCGCGGTCTTCCGGCTCGGGCGGATCGAGGGGATCGACCGGCCGGCGCTCGCTGCGCACCTGGTCACCGCCACCGGACCGATCCTGATCCTCGACGTCGGGGCGAACGTGGACTCCGACGCCACCAACCTGCTGCACTACGCGGTGATGGGCTCGATCTACGCCGAGCAGGTGCTCAAGGTGCCGCGCCCGCGGATCGGCCTGTTGAACATCGGCGAGGAAGAGGAGAAGGGCGACGCGCTGACGCGCGAGGCCTATCGGCGCATCCGCGAGGGCGGGCTGAACTTCGTTGGCAACGTCGAGGGAACCGACCTGATCGGGCACGTGGCGGACGTGGTGGTCTGCGACGGCTTCATCGGCAACGTCGTGGTCAAGTTCTTCGAGGGTCTGACGAGCTATATCTTCCGATCGCTGCGCACCGACCTGCAGCAAGGTCCCGTCGCGCCGCTGGCGCTGCTTGCGCTGAAGCCGGGCTTCGACCGGATGAAGCACCGCTTCGATTACGAGCGTTATGGCGGGGCCCCGCTGCTCGGCGTGCGCGGAGTGAGCATCGTGACGCACGGGCGCGCCAGGGCCCGCATGCTCGAGAACGCCATTCGCGTGGCCTCGGAATCCGCGGCGGCGCGGCTTCCGGAGGCGATCGCCGAGTGGACGCGACAGCATCCCGGGCTGGCGCGGCGTGGCAGCGGTGAGCTGGTCGAGGGGACGGAGCCGCTCGTCGCCGGACCTGGAGGCGAGGCCTGACCAGCGCACCGTCCAGGCAGCGACGCCGGCTTCGGCCGCGGCCCGGCCTCGAGGCGCGGCGGCTGGCGCTGATGGCGCTCTTCGAGGAGGAGTTCCGACCGGCGCAGGCGACCGCCTCGCTCGAGCGCCTGCTCGAGGAGCATGGGACCGATCCGGAGATCGCAACGCACGCGCGGGCGATCGTGAACGGGGTCATCGCCAGGCGCCCCGAGCTCGACGCGCGGATCGCGCAGGTGGCCCCCGCCATCCCCGTCAGCGAGCTCGGCAGGGTCGAGCGCACGATCCTCCGGAGCGCACTATGGGAGGTGCTATACTCCGCCGCGACCTCGAGCGGGGAGACGATTCACGACGCCGTTTCCCTTGCCCGGACCTACTCCGGGGACGCGGCTCGCCGCCTCGTCAACGGCGTCTTGGGAAGCGTTGCCAGATCATCGCCTGGAGGAGCCTGACGGTGACCGAAGGAACCACGTTCGACCGACTCAAGAAGCTGATCGTTGAGCAGCTCGGCGTCGACGAAGAGGAGGTCACGCTGGGTGCCTCGTTCGTCGAGGACCTGAACGCGGACTCGCTCGACCTTGTGGAGCTGATCATGAGCCTCGAGGAGGAGTTCGGGATGGAGATCTCCGACGAGGATGCGGAGAAGATCCAAAAGGTCTCGGACGCGGTCGAGTACATCGAGGAGCACCAGCAGTAACGATCGGGGGCCATGGCCAGTCCGCAGCTCGACGAGCTGGGTGAGCGACTCGGCATCGTCCTGCGGGACCCGGAAGCGATCCGCCACGCGTTCGTCCACAGCTCCTTCTTCAACGAGAATCCCGGCGCGCTGCCCGGGCACAACGAGCGCCTCGAGTTCCTCGGTGATGCCGTCATCGGCCACGTGGTCAGCCGGCTCCTCTACGACCGCTTTCCCGATGAGGACGAGGGCTTCCTGACCGCCCGTCGCGCCGCCCTGGTGAACCGCGACTCGCTCGCCGAGATCGCGACCGAGCTCGGCCTCGATCGGTACCTGCTGCTTGGTCGGGGCGAGGCCGAGGGAGGCGGAGCCACGCGGCCGTCGCTTCTTGCAGCCACATTCGAGGCGCTTGCCGGCGCCGTTGCGCTGAGCGAGGGCTATCGGCCCACCCATCGCTGGCTGCGCAGCCTCTTCGCGTCGCGCCTCGCTCCGGGCGGTACCGGCGAACCGCCCAAGTCGGCGAAGAGCCGGCTCCAGGAGTGGACCCAGCGCCACCACCATCAGAAGCCGCAGTACGACCTGGTCGAGCTGGTCGGGCCTGCGCACCGCCAGGCATTCACGGTGATCGCCGTCGTCGACGGCCGCCCGGTCGGGACGGGGCACGGATCGAGCCGGCAGCGCGCCGAGGAGGATGCCGCGGCGGCCACGATGGCAGTCCTCGAGGAGCCGGCGCGATCGGCTGAGTCGCCATGACCCGTCTCAAGGAACTGCGGCTGCACGGGTTCAAGACCTTTGCCGATCCGACCCGCTTCGTCTTCGAGCGCGGCGTGACCGCAGTGATCGGGCCGAATGGGTCGGGCAAGAGCAACATGGCCGACGCGGTGCGCTGGGTCCTCGGCGAGCAGTCGAACCGATCGCTCCGCACCCGGCGCGCCGACGACGTGATCTTTGCCGGCAGCCAGGGGCGTCGCCCGCAGGGGATGGCCGAGGCGGTCCTGACGCTCGACAACAGCGATCATTGGCTCCCGATCGAGTTCGCCGAGGTATCGATCGGGCGCCGCGCGTATCGGTCGGGCGAGAGCGAGTACCTGATCAACGGCTCGCGAGCCCGGCTGAAGGATGTCGTCGACCTGCTGGCCGGCGGTCGGCTCGGCGCCAACGAGCTGGTGGTGGTGGGGCAGGGGACCGTGGACGCCGCCCTTTCCCTGCGTCCGGAGGAGCGGAGGCAGCTCTTCGAGGAGGCTGCCGGCGTCAAGAACCTCCAGGTGCGGAAGAACGAATCGCTGGGCCGCCTGGCCCGCGCGCGCGACAACCTGACCCGGGTCGGTGACCTGGTCAGTGAGCTGAAGCCACAGGTTCGTCGCCTCGCCCTCCAGGCGCAGCACCAGCAGGAGCACGACGCGCTTGGCCGCCGAGCCCGTGCGCTCGTCGCCGAGGCCCATCGCCGGCGCGAGGTGGCCGGGCGCGCCGCCCTGGGCGAGGCTCGCCGTCGCGTCGCCGCGGCAGAGGCTGCCCTCGAGGGGCTGCGGGCGGAAGAGGCGGCCGGGCGCGACGCCACCGCCGCCGCCGAGAGTCGCTATTGGGCGGCCGAGGCTCGCGCGCGGGAAGCAGCCGAGCGCCGTGAGGCGTCGCGCGAGGCGTCGATTCGAGCGGAGGCGCGGGCCGCCGCCGCAGAGCAACGCCACGCCGACCTGGCCGCCGCCATCGCCCACGTCGAGGCAGAGCTCGCGGCGCTCGGGACCGGGGCCGGCGTGGAGCCGGAGGGCAGCGACGCCGAGGAGGAGGTGACGTGGCAGATCGCGCACGAGGCCGAGGAGTCGTGGCGTGAAGCGGTTGCCCGGCTGGAGGAGGTCGACCGGGAGGTCGATGCGGCCGACGAGGCCCTCGCTGCCGCACGCGCCCGCGCCGGGACATGGATCGCCGACGCGGCGCGCGACGATGAGGCGGCGGCCCGGGCCGTCGCGCGCGCCGAGCGCCTCGAAGGCGAGCGAGTGGCGGCCAGCGCGGCGGCCACTGACGCGGCCGCGGCCGCCACTGCAGCACTCACTGAGCTCAGCGCGGCCGCGGAGGCCGAGGATGCGGCACTCGTTCGCCTGACCGCGGCTCGATCAGTTGCCGAGGCGGCCGAGCGATCGGCCCAAACGGAGCGCACACGCGCCACCTCCCTCGCCGAGCGGGTCGGCGCGCTGCGAGCTGAGCTTGACGCGCTCCGCGAGCGGGCCGAGGGCGGCGGGCGGCTCGCCTCCAGCCTGGTCGGCGCCGGATGGTCCCCCCTGATGGACGCGATCCCGGACCCCGATGCGGCCTGGGCCGCGATCGAGGCTGTCGTCGGCGGAGACCTCCAACAGGCACTGCTCTGGCGTGACGGCGACGTGGCTGCGCATGCGGCCGAGGGTCGGGGGATGGCGCGCCTCCTGACGACGGGGTCCGCGAGTGCCGACCAGGACGGGGCATCGGCGCGGACCGCAGCACTTCAGGCAGTGGGCGCCTCGCAGACGCTCGCCGAATGGGTCGGGGCTCCCGCCATGCCGCTCCTCTTCGCGCGGACCGTCCTCGCACCGGACCTGGCGTCGCTCCTCGGCGGGTGGCGTGCACTGCCGCCGGGCTGGTGCGCCGTGACCGCGGACGGTGACCTCGCCGACGCGCGCGGGCTCGTGGTGGTCCAAGGTCGCCGGGAGGCCGCTGCGGGCGAGGCCGCGCGGCAGCATGCGCGTCGGCGCGAGCTGGAGGCGACGATCGAGGGGCTCGAGACGGAGCAGCGCCACGCCGGGCAGGGCGCGGCCCAGACGCTCGTCGCGGCGACCGACGCGCGGCGAGAGCGAGACGAGGCAACCCGGCTGCATGCCGAGGTGGAGCGGCGCGCGGGCCTCGCACGCGAGGAGCGCGGTCGTGCAGACGGGGCGCTGGCGCGGGCGCAGGAGCTCGCCGCTGCGCTCGAGTCGGAGCTTGCGGAGGCTCGCGCGGTCCATAGCCTGCGGGACGCCTCCCGGTCCGCTTCGCCGGTCGCCGCCGAGATCGACCAGCTGACGGGTGCCGCCGCCGACGTGCATCGGCGACATGCCGCGCTTGCGGAGGACCGGGATACGCGCCGGGCCGCCTGGCACGCGGCCCGATCCGCGGCGGACGCGGCCGACGCGCGGCTTGGCGATCGACGCCACGAGCGCGCCGTTCAGGCCGCGCGACGGGAGCAGCTCGCGGCGACGCTCGGCGCGGACCGTGCCAACCTGGCGGCGCTTGGCGCCGAGCGCACGGCAGCAGCGCAGTCGGTGGCGGCCGCCCTGGACGGCGATGCGCAGGCGGGCCGCGAGCGCGCCGCCGCCGATGCGGAGCGGGATCGACTGCGCGCCGAGCTGCTCGAGGGCGAACGAGCGCGTGGCGGGGCTGCGTCGCAGCTGGCGGGGCTGGAGCGCGAGGTGCAGTCGGCGGCCATCGAAGCGCAGCGGCTGGACGACGAGCTGGTGGCCATCGGTCGGGAGCGCGACCTCGCGATCGAATCGCTCCCGCCGGCTGCCCCGGACGACGGACATGGCGCCGGCGACGAGACCCTGCCCGACGACCTCAGCGCGATGGCCCCTGATGCGGTCAACATCGAGCTGGCACGCGTCCGCCGCACGCTGGCGCAGATCGGCTCGGTCAACCCGTTCGCGGTCGAGGAGCACCGGGAGCTGGCGACTCGCCTGGAGGCGATGACCGGGCAGGAGACTGACCTGACCGCAGCGATCGGCTCGACCGAGCAGCTGATCGCCCGACTCGAGGAGGAGATCGCGGCGCAGTTCAACGCGGCCTTCGTCGCGATCGGCGCCAAGTTCGACGAGTTCTGCCGACTCCTCTTCGCGGGCGGCTCGGCCTCGCTCCAGATGAGCGAGGCGAGGGATGACGACGGTCCCGGAGGGATCGAGATCGCAGTGAGGCCGCCCGGGAAGCGCCTGCAGCAGCTCGCCATGCTCTCCGGCGGGGAGCGGGCCCTGGCCGGGGTGGCGCTCCTGTTTGCGATGCTGAGCGTGAACCCGGTCCCGTTCTGCATCCTGGACGAGGTCGACGCCGCCCTGGATGAGGCCAACATCGGCCGCTTCGCCGATGCCCTGCGGCTCCTTGCCAGGCAGATCGACTTCGTGGTGATCACCCACAACCGCGCCACGATCGAGACGGCCGACACGATCTACGGCGTGACGATGACCGATGCCGCGGTCTCGCGCCTCCTCTCGCTGCGCCTTGCCGACCTGCCGGCGGAGGTCGCCGCGGGATGATGCCGCGCCCCCGGCGGGAGCCGACCGGCCTGGGGCTGCGCCCCCGACCCGGCGGCCTCGGGAGCCGGCTGCGTTCGCTTCTCGGCCGATCGTCGACCGACGCGCAGGCGACCTGGGATGACCTGGAGGAGGCGCTCATCGCCGCCGACGTCGGCGCCGAGACGACCCTGGCGCTCGTCGCCGCAACCCAGCAGCGGGTGGGCACCGGAGCCTCCGGCGACGCCATCCGGGAGGCCCTCGCAGAGGAGATTCGGGCAATGCTGGAGCGCGTCGGCTGCGGTCGCTTCGAGCTCGGTCCCGTCCCGGCGGTGATCCTCGTGGTTGGCGTGAACGGGTCCGGCAAGACGACCACCATCGCCAAGCTGGCGTCACGCCTCCAGCGCGACGGGCACAGCGTCGTCCTTGCCGCAGCCGATACGTTCCGGGCGGCCGCGGTCGAGCAGCTGAAGCTGTGGGGCGAGCAGATCGGGGTCCCGGTCATCGCGCAGCGGGCCGGAGCGGATCCCGGGGCGGTTGCCTTCGACGCCCTTGCCGCCGCCCTGTCGCGCGGGATCGAGGTCGTGATCGTGGACACCGCGGGTCGACTCCAGGCCAGGACGCAGCTCATGGCCGAGCTCGCGAAGGTCCGTCGCGTGATCGCGCGGCAGGCCGCCGGGCAGCCACGCCACGTCCTGCTCGTCCTCGACGCCACGACGGGGCAGAACGGGCTCTCGCAGGCCGAGGCGTTCGGGCGCGAGGCCGGCGTGACCGGGATCGTGCTGACCAAGCTGGACGGGACCGCCAAGGGCGGTGTGGCGGTCGCCATCGCGGATCGGCTCGCGCTGCCGATCGTGTTCGCGGGCGTCGGCGAGCAGATCGACGCGCTCGCGCCATTCGACCCGCAGGGCTACGTGGACTGGCTCCTGGCGGCTTGAGCCGCACCCGGGTCGATTGCCGCTCTCGCGGCGGCCCGCCTAGAATGGGCGGCCATCGCGCGGGCCGCCGGCCCAGCGCGACGCGTACACATCGGATCGGGACATCCGCATGTTCGAATCGCTCTCCGACAGGCTGCGCGGCGTCATCGAGCGGCTGCGCGGCAAGGCCAAGATCACCGAGGCCGATCTCGACCTCGCTCTGCGAGAGATCCGTCTCGCGCTGCTCGAGGCGGACGTCAACTTCCGCGTCGTCAAGGAGTTCGTGGCGCGGGTTCGCGAACGGGCCCTCGGAGCCGACGTACTGAGCGGGGTGCACCCCGGACAGCAGGTGGTGAAGGTGGTGCACGACGAACTGGTGGCCGTGCTCGGCGGCGAGCGGCACCAGCTCGCGCTGGCGGTCCGACCGAGCCTCGTCATGCTCGTCGGCCTGCAGGGATCGGGAAAGACGACGACCGCTGCGAAGCTGGCGGTGCGCCTGCGGAAGGACGGCCACAAGCCGCTCCTCGTGGCGGCCGATGTCTATCGTCCGGCAGCCGTGGATCAGCTCGTGACGCTGGGCGACCAGATCGGCGTTGAGGTTCACACCCGTCCGGCCGGCACACCGGCGCTGGAGGTGGCTCGATCGGGGGTCGAGCTGGCGCGCCAGCGCGGGCTCGACGTGATCCTGGTCGACACCGCCGGACGGCTCCATGTAGACGAGCCGATGATGGACGAGCTGGTCCGGATTGCCGGAGCGCTAACGCCGGTCGAGACGCTGCTCGTGGTCGACGCGATGACCGGACAGGACGCCGTACGCGTGGCCGAGGCATTCCACGAGCGTCTGCCACTGACCGGCCTGGTGCTCACCAAGATGGACGGCGACGCGCGCGGCGGTGCCGCGCTCAGCATTCGGAGCGTGACGGGCCTGCCGATCAGCTTCATCGGCACCGGCGAGCGGACCGATGGCCTCGAGCCGTTCCACCCGGACCGCCTGGCGCAGCGGATCCTGGGGATGGGGGACATCCTCTCGTTCGTCGAGCGGGCGCAGGAGACGGTCGACCAGGCCGAGGCCGAGCGCGTCGCGCAGCGGATGATGGAGTCCCGCTTCACGCTCGACGACTTTCGGAGCCAGCTGGCCCAGGTCCAGAAGATGGGCCCCATCGGGCAGCTGCTCGGGATGATTCCCGGGGCGGGCCAGCTTGCCGGCGCCGCGCAGCAGGCGGTCGATGACGGTCAGCTGCGGAGAATCGAGGCGGTGCTCGACTCGATGACCCCAGGCGAACGGCATCACCCCGAGCTGATCAAGGCCAGCCGGCGCCGGCGGATCGCGGCTGGGAGCGGCACGACACCAGCGGATGTCAATCGCGTCCTCAAGCAATTCGGGGAGATGCAGCGCCTGATGCGCCAGCTCGGCAGCGGCCGCCTGCCGAGGGGTGGCGGCGGGCTGCGCGGCATCCTGGGCGGCTGATCGGGTGCGCCGCCTCGTCATCGCGCTCACGGCGCTGCTGGCGATGGTCGGCGTCGCGGTGGTCGGCGCGTATCTGCTCCTCGTCACGGCGGTCGGCGACCGAGAGGCCGGCGCGGTACCGTCGGACTCAGCGCTCTATCTGCAGGTCTACCTTCAACCATCGAGCGCCCAGAAGCTCACGCTGCTCGGCCTGGTCGGGCACCTGCGCGGATTCAGCGACAACGCGACGCGCGAGGAGAAGATCCAGGAGGTCGCCCAGCGCCTCCTCGGGGGCCTTGGGATCAACTACGGGGCAGACCTGCGCCCATGGCTCGGTGGCCAGGTCGCATTGGCCGTGGCAACCCCGGATGCAGCTGGGGGGCCGCCACGGCTGCTCCTGCTCGCATCGGTCAAGGATGCGGCGACCGCGCGCGATTCGGTGCCGCGCCTCATGGCGCGCAAGGGGCTGACCTACGCTCGGGAGACGTACCGGGGAACGCAGATGATGACGAGTGCATCGATCAGCTACGCCCTCCTCGGCGACCTCTTCATCGTGGCCAACAGCTCGGATCGACTGCGCCAGGCGCTCGATGCGGAGGCCGGCACGATCCCGTCGCTGGCGGACCTTCCGGCCTTCGAGACGGCCATGCGCGGCCTTCCGGCGGATCGTCTCGGTTCCCTCTTCCTGGACGTCGGCCGGGTCACAGGCCAGGCTGGCGGCCGGCACCTCGGCGGGTTCGACGTCGCTGCCCTCGCCGTGACAGCACAGGCCGATGGGGTGCACCTGGACGGAAGCGTGCCGTTCACGGCCGGCGATGCCAGCGAGGCGGCACGGGCAGCCTTCGCGCTCGGCGCCCGGACGGGGAGCCTGGCAGCCTGGATGTCGACCGGGACGACCGTCGAGGTGGGCGTCTTCGGCGCGGAGCAGAGCCTCCGCGACCTCGAGGCGGGGATCGGCGGCGGCTCATTCCTGTCGCCGGCCCTCGACCTGGTGAGCCAGCTGCGCCTGATCGCCGGCCTCGCTGCAGGCATCGACGTCGATCACGACCTGCTGCCACTCTTCGATGGCGAGGCGGCGATCGCGGTGACGGAGCTCACGCGAACCGCGCCGCACGGAGTGCTGCTCCTCCGTCCCGGCGATGCTGCCGTGGCGCAGGCCGCCGTCGACAGGATGCGAGACGCCCTCGTCACGCGCGGGTTGGCGATCATCGAGTCGCAGGCGGCCGGCGTCACGGTGACCAGCGTGTCAGTTCCGCAGGTCGGGCGGCTCGCGTACGCAGGGCTCGATGGTGTGTTCGTGGTCGGCCTCGACCCGGCCGACGTGGTGGCAGTTCTCCAGGCGCATCAGAGTGGCGCCACGCTGGCGCGGGATCCCCGATACGGACCATCCTTCGGAATCGCGGGGGCGCACGCGGGCAACGAGCTATGGGCCGATATCCCGGGCCTGGTGGATTCCGCGAGCGGCATCTTCGACCCGGGAAGCGACGTTCGCGATATCCTCCACCAGATCGGCGAGCTGGCGATGAGCGCATCGACGGTAGGCGATCACCTGGAGATCCACGCCGTCCTGACCGTCCGATGACGCTCTTCCGGCGCAGGATCATGCCCTGAGCGAGATCGCATCGGCAGGCAGCTGCCGTCAGACAGCAGAGAGGTAGAGAAGACCCTTGGCAGTACGAATCCGGCTCTCACGCGTGGGAGCCACCAAGCACCCGAGCTACCGGCTGGTGGCGATCGACAGTCGTCGCCCGCGGGACGGACGGGCCCTGGAGATCCTGGGCTTCTACGACCCGCTCACCGAGCCGGCCACCGTCCATATCGACACCGAGCGGCTCAACGCCTGGGTCGGCAAGGGCGCGCTTCCGTCCGCGACCGTCGCAAAGCTGATCAAGCTCCACGGTGCGGCGGCGGCCGCCAAGGTGGCAGAGCCGGCGGCCGCGAAGCCGAAGGCGACCCGCACCCGCAAGCCGGCCGCGGCGGCCAAGGTGGCGGGGTGAAGGCCTTCCTGGAGTACGTCGCGCGCTCCCTCGTCGATGACCCCGAGGCGGTGGTGGTCGAGATGAGCGAGGCCGATGACGAGGTCACCCTGACCCTGAAGGTCGGCGAGGGCGACATGGGCCGCATCATCGGCCGCGACGGACGGATCGCCAACGCGATCCGCAGCCTGCTGCGCGTGATGGGCACGCGCGACGGCCGCCACGTCGAGCTGGAGATCGTCGGCGACGACTGAGCGGCTGGCGGTCGCGCGAGTGCTCGGCCCCAAGGGACTCGCCGGCGCCGTGCGGATCGAATCGCTCACGGATCATCCGGAGCGCCTCGCGGCGGGTGAGTCCGTCTGGGTCGAGGACGAGGCCGAGCCTCGTCGCGTACAGGAGTCGGCCTGGGGCGGACGCGTGCCGGTGATCCGCCTCGAGGGCGTCTCTGATCGAGCGGCGGCGGAGCGACTCGCCGGTCGGTACCTGGAGGCAACGCCAACTCCCCTGGCGCCCGATGCGTACTACTGGCACCAGCTGATCGGCCTCACGGCCGCCGACGAGGATGGTGCCGAGCTCGGGAAGGTGGTGGAGGTCTTCCGTGCCGGCGAGAACGAGGTGTACCGGATCGAGGGACCGGGCGGCGAGCTGCTCGTGCCGGCCTTGCGTGCCGTGGTGCGGTCGATCGACCTTGGCGTGGGGCGCATGGTCGTCCACTACGAGGCCGAAGAGGTCTGACCGATGACGGCCGAGGGACCCGGACCGCTGCTGCAAGTCGACGTCGTGACCCTCTTTCCCGAGCTGTTCGACGCGCCGCTCCGCACGTCGATCATCGGCCGCGCGATCGAGCAAGGGATCCTGGCGGTGTCGGTCCACGACCTGCGCGAGCACGGCCTTGGGCGGCATCGGGCCGTCGACGACGCTCCGTACGGCGGGGGAGCGGGGATGGTGATGCGTCCCGAGCCACTCTTCGCGGCGGTCGAGCCGCTGCGAGCGCCCGGCACCACCGTGATCCTTCTCGACCCGGCGGGCGAGCGCCTCAGCGACCGTCTCGCCCGGGAGCTCGCCTCCGCGAGGCGACTCGTCCTCGTCTGCGGCCGTTATGAGGGGATCGACGAGCGGGCGCGCGCGCTGGCCGACCGCGAAGTGAGCATCGGCGACTATGTCCTCACCGGTGGCGAGCTGCCGGCCCTCGTCCTGATCGACACGGTCGGGCGGCTGGTCCCCGGCGTCATCGTGGCGGCGTCCCACGAGGGTGACTCATTCGCCGACGGCTTGCTCGAGGGGCCGCAGTACACCCGTCCCGAGCGATTCCGCGATGCGTCGGTGCCGCCCGTCCTCCTCTCCGGGCATCACGGTGAGGTGGCTCGCTGGCGGAGGGTGGAGGCGCTGCGGCGTACCCTGCAGCGGCGTCCCGACCTGCTGACGACCGCGCACCTCTCCGATCAGGATCGGGCCGATCTGCGCAGCCTCGCCGACGAGGAGCCCCCGACCGCCTGAGGCTCGTTGCCGGGCGTCAGGGGCCGCTGCTATACTCCGCCGGCCGCGACCGCGCGTCGGTCGCCCACCTTGCCTCGGCGCCCGGTTCGGGCGCATCACCAAGCCAGTAACCCGCGGCTAACGCCGCGGTAACGAGGACGCCCGCAGCATGGACCTGATCAAGGAGCTCGAGCGCGAGCAACTCCGCGGTGATGTGCCCCAGATCGCGCCCGGCGACACCGTCAAGGTGTCGGTCAAGGTGGTCGAGGGGAGCCGCGAGCGGACCCAGGTCTTCGAGGGGACGGTCATGCGCCTGCGTGGCGGCGGACTCAACCAGCGGATCACCGTCCGGAGGATCGCCTCCGGCGTCGGCGTGGAGCGCACCTTCATGGTCCATGCGCCACGGGTCGAGAAGATCGAGATCGTGCGGCATGGCGTCGCCCGTCGCGCGCAGCTCTACTTCCTTCGTGATCGGATCGGCAAGGCAGCCACCCTGCGCGAGCGCCGTCCCGGCCGCTGACCGGGTGGCCCGCCTCGCCCTGCACCCGTCCCGCCGCCGCGTGAAGCGCCACGCCGCCGCTCCCCGCGACGCCGACATGCGTCATGAGCGCGAGCTGCGCCTGGCGGGCTTTCGCAGCATCGCCGGGATCGACGAGGTCGGCCGCGGCTCGCTCGCCGGCCCGGTGGTGGCGGCCGCCGTCATCCTGCCCGATCGACACCGAATCAAGGGACTGCGCGACAGCAAGGTGCTGGCCCGATCGCGTCGCGAGGCCCTCTATGAGCAGATCCTCGACCGCGCCGATGCCGTCGGCGTCGGGTGCATCGAGGTCGAGGTGATCGATCGCATCAACATCCTGCAGGCGACCAAGCTGGCCATGCGCGAGGCGCTCGGCCACCTCACCACTCGCCCGGACCACCTCGTCATCGATGCGCTCAGCCTGCCGCAGGTGGACCTTCCGCAGCGCCCGATCATCGACGGGGATGCGATCAGCGCCTCGATTGCGGCTGCCAGCATCGTCGCCAAGGTCACCCGCGATCGGATCTGCGCGGAGTTCGACGCTCGCTACCCGGCGTACGGCTTCGCGCGGAACAAGGGCTATGGCACGCGGCGGCACGTCGAGGCGCTCATGCGCGAAGGGCCGTGCGAGTGGCATCGCCGCTCCTTCGCGCCGCTGCGCCTGATCCTCGCCGGCGAGCAGCTCTCCCTCGAGATGCTGCTCGACGAGGTACTGCTGACCCAGGAGCAGATCGACCCGGAAGAGTAGCCACTCATCGCTGCTCGCCTCCCGGAGAGGAGCGAAGAGCGTGCCGGACCCCCGTCACGTGCTCGGGCAACGAGGAGAGGAGATCGCGGCCGCCTGGCTCGCCTCGCGCGGCTGGAGGGTCATTGCACGCCGGTGGCGCACCTCGGCGGGCGAGCTCGACCTCGTTGCCATTGACCCGGCCGGGGCGCTCGTCGCCGTCGAGGTGAAGCTTCGGGGCAGCTCGCGGGCGGGGCAGCCGGCGGAGGCGGTCGATCGCAGACGCCTGTTGCGGATACGGGCAGCGCTCGCCCAGTTTCGCGAGCTGGAAGCGGTGACGGGACGCGAGCTGCGCATCGACCTCGTGGCCATCGGCCGCGCTGGTGATGGGAGCTGGCGGCTCCAGCATCACCCGGCCATCGACGAGTGGTGACGCCCGGTTAGGGAGTGAAGTACCTCTCGAGCGTCAGGACCGAAGCGATGTAGGGGCGCGTCATCTGATAGATGCCGTGCTGATCGGCGGCGGTCTGACCCTGGTAGTAGGCGGCCAGGACCAGCGCCTCGTCGCCGTGGTATCGCGCCAGGTAGTGCTTCAGGAGGATGATTCCTGCGTGCACGTTTGACCGCGGGTCGGTCAGCTTGATCGGCTCGTCAAGCATGCTGCGGGCCACCCAGTCCGCGGTCGGCTTCGTCAGCTGCATGACGCCGACGGCTCCCGCCGAGCTCACCACGCCGGCCTGCCAGCCTGACTCCTGCCAGGCCACCGCCAGCGCGAACGCCACCGGCACGCCTTCGGCATTCGCCTCTGCCGCGACGATCTGGCCGATCGGCGCGCGAGACCTCACCAGGCTCGCCATCCCGGCTGGCATGCTCGCCCCCGGGACCACCGGGGCCGATGTGCCCGGGATCGTGAGACGCTGCCCGACCCGCAGGTAGGAGGCATCCGAGAGGCCGTTCGCCTGCACGATGGCGGGGATGGTCGTCCCGTAGCGGTGCGAGATGCTCGTCAGCGTCTCCCCGGAGGTGACGACATGGACGATCGGCGCCGTCGGTGCGACGACCGCAGCCGTCGGGGCCGATGCCGGCGACCAGGTGGGGATGACAAGGCGCTGCCCGACGCGCAGGTACGAGGGGTTCTTGATCCCATTCGCCTGGACGATGGCCGCAATGGTGGTCCCGTAGCGATGAGCGATCCCGGTCAGGTGCTCGCCAGAGCGCACCACGTGCACGATCGGCGTGGCGACCTGCATGGAACTGGCCTGAGCAGCTGGATCGGCGACCAGTCGGAGCCGCTCGCCCGGGAAGATGCGGTTTGGATCAGTGAGGGCGTTGAGCGCCATCAGCTGGGCCACCGTCACGCCGTGTCGGAGGGCGATCTCGCTGAGGGTGTCGCCCTGTCGCACGACGACCACGCGGTCGGTTGCGGCAGCGGGCACGACGACCACGCCGACGGCCAACAGCGCGACGAGCGCTGCAAGGCGGACGATGGACGGGGATCCGTGACGATGCATCCTGGAGATGACTCCTCCGAGAGGGCAGTTGCTCGCATCGTCGCAGCCATCGTCGGATGGTCAAGGTACGAGAGGGTGGGGTCTGGGGTACTTCGGTACCGTCAGGGCCGGTCGGTGTCCGGTGGGCCGAATCGGGGCCTCCGGAGGCCGGTGCTATACTGCCGCGCGGTTCGGCATCGGCCGATTCGAACCCATCACACACGCCCGCCGATCCCGTGGTCCACGGTGCCCGTCGCATTCGGGTCGACCTGCGGGAGCCGAAGGCTGGCGGAGGAAAGAACCGGAGGAACCACGTTGGCTGCGATCAGCATGAAGCAGCTCCTGGAAGCTGGCGTCCACTTCGGGCACCAGACCCGGCGCTGGAACCCGAAGATGCGCGACTTCATCTTCGGCGAGCGCAACGGGATTCACATCATTGACCTCGCCCAGACGGTGACCCGCCTGGATGCCGCGCTCGAATTCGTGCGCGAGACGATCCGCCGCGGCGACTCCATCCTCTTCGTGGGCACCAAGAAACAGGCCCAGGAGACGGTCTCGTCCGAGGCCGAGCGGTGCGGGCAGCACTACGTCAACAACCGTTGGCTGGGCGGCATGCTCACGAACTTCACCACCATCAAGCGCCGCATCCAGCGCCTCGAAGCGCTCGAGGCGCGGCGCGACGCCGGCGAGTTCGAGCGCCTCACGAAGAAGGAGGCGGGAAAGCTCACCGAGGAGATCGTCAAACTGAACGGCGCGCTTGGCGGCATCCGTCGCATGCGACGCCTGCCCGGGGCGATCTTCATCGTCGATCCGCATCGCGAGTCGATCGCGGTGCTCGAGGCGCGCAGGCTCGAGATCCCGATCGTCGCCATCACCGACACGAACTGCGACCCTGACCAGATCGATTGGGTGATCCCCGCCAACGACGACGCGATCCGATCGGTGCGACTGATTAGCGCCCGGGTCGCGGACGCCGTGCTCGAGGCGCACTCGGAGCGCCAGGCGCGCCTCGACGAGGAGTTCGAGCAGGCCGAGGCGCTGCCGCCAGTCGACGACGCTGCCCTTGTTGCCGACGCCGACTACAGCGCTGCGCTGGCGAGCGGCGAGGCGCTCGTCTTCGAGCCCGAGCCCGAGGAGGACGAGGAGGAGGAGCGCCGCGCCCGCGCGCGACGAGCCGCGGAGGCGGCCGAGGAAGAGCCCGACGAAGACCCGACCCTTGCCTGAGAGGGCATCGATCCAGACACAGGAAGGAACGACCGACTCACGATGATCAGACCCGAGGACGTGAAGCGCCTCCGCGAGCAGACCGGGGCCGGAATCATGGATTGCAAGCGGGCCCTCGAGGACAGCGCCGGGGACGTCGAGAAGGCGATCGCATGGCTCCGCGACAAGGGCCTCTCGGTGGCTGCCAAGAAGGCGGACCGAGTCGTGCGCGAAGGCGTGATCGCCAGCTACATCCACCATGGCGCACGCCTGGGAGTCCTGCTCGAGCTCAACTGCGAGACCGATTTCGTGGCTCGGACCGATGACTTCCAGCAGCTGGCGCGGGAGCTCGCCATGCAGGTGGCGGGCCTCTCACCCAGCTGGGTGAGCCGGGACGAGGTCCCCGCCGACGTCCTCGATGCGCAGCGACGCGGCTTCGCTGATGAGGCGGAGCGCGACGGCCGACCCGCGGACCGCGCGGCGCAGATCGTGGAGGGCAAGATGAACAAGTGGCTCGAGTCGGTCTGCCTGCTCGAGCTGCCCTTCCGCGACACCGACAAGCGGGTGAGCGACCTGATCACCGAGAAGATCGCCCTGCTGGGCGAGAATATCCGCGTCGCGCGCTTCGCCCGCATGGCGGTCGGGGAGACGGTGGAGCGCGACGGCCAGGAGGCCGCGTAGGTGACCGATCCGGCTCGCGGCGCGACCAGCCACCCGCACCGGGTGCTCCTGAAGCTGTCCGGCGAGGCGCTGATGGGCGACCGCCTCTATGGGATCGACCCCGAGGTGGTGCGGGGCATCGCCGCCCAGGTGGCCGAGGCGCGTCGTGACGGGATCGAGGTCGCCGTCGTCGTGGGTGGCGGCAACATCTTCCGCGGCGTGGCGGCCGCATCCGCCGGGATGGACCGCGCCACCGCCGACTACATGGGGATGCTGGCCACGGCGATGAACGGCCTCGCGCTCCAGGACGCGCTCGAGCAGGCGGGCTGCCCGACGCGGGTGATGAGCGCGATCGCCATGAACGAGATCGCCGAGCCGTACATCCGCCGGCGGGGGGTGCGCCACCTGGAGAAGGGGCGCGTGGTGGTGCTTGTGGCGGGCACCGGCAACCCCTACTTCACGACCGACACGGCCGCCACCCTGCGCGCGGTCGAGCTCCGCGCCGAGGTGATCCTCAAGGCGACGCGCGTGGACGGCGTCTACGACGCGGACCCCGAGAAGCACCCCGGCGCGACACGATTCAGCCGGATCGGGTATACCGAGCTCCTGGCCAGCCGGCTCGAGGCGCTCGACGCCACGGCCGTGAGCCTTGCGATGGACAATGAGATGCCGATCGTGGTCTTCGACATGACGCAGCCGGGCAACATCCTGCGCGCGGTGCGCGGCGAGGCAATCGGGACGCGGATCGACAGTGGGGTGAGCTCGTGACCCACGCCGACGTCGCAGCCGCCGAGCCGAAGATGCAGCGCTCCCTCGAGGCGATGGAGCGCGACTTTGCGGGGGTGCGCACCGGGCGCGCCTCGACGGCCCTCGTGGAGCGGATCCAGGTCGAGTACTACGGCACGCCGACCCCGCTCAACCGGATCGCGGGAATCAGCACCCCGGACGCGCACCTGATCGTGATCCAGCCCTGGGACCGATCGGTCCTGTCAGCGATCGAACGGGCGCTCATCAAGAGCGACATCGGCCTCACGCCGAACGTCGACGGCACCGTCGTCCGACTCAACGTGCCCCCGCTCACCGAGGAGCGGCGTCGCGAGATGGTGAAGCAGGTCCGCCGCCGCGCCGAGGAGGCACGGGTCGAGGTCCGCGTCCATCGCCGCGAGGCGGCCGACCACCTGAAGCGCGCCCTTCGAGAGGGGACCCTCTCCGAGGACGAGGAGCGCCGCGAGCTCGAGGGGCTCCAGCGCATGACCGATCGCTTCACGGAGATGGTGGATGCCCGTGCCGAGCGCAAAGAAGCGGAAGTGATGGAGGTCTGAGGCGCTGCCGGTCCGTGAGCATCCGCGACACGTCGCGATCATCATGGACGGCAATCGGCGCTGGGCCGCGGCGCGCGGGCTGCCCGCCATCGCCGGCCATGTCCAGGGGGTCGAGGCGATCCGCCCGGTGGTGCGCGTCGCGCCCGACAAGGGGATCGAGGTCCTCTCGCTCTACGTCTTCAGCCGTGAGAACTGGCGCCGCCCGGACGACGAGGTGACCGGCCTGCTCGGGCTCATCGACGGGGCGGTCCGACAGCATACCGATGAGCTGGTCGCGCAGGGCGTGCGGGTCCGTGTCATCGGCCGCCTTCACGAGGCGCCCTCGGACATCGTGCGCTCGATTCGGGAGGCTGAAGATCGGACCCGGGCGGGCGTCCGCATGGCGCTCAACATCGCCTTCAACTACTCCGGACGCGCCGAGATCATCGACGCCGCGCGCGCGATGATCGCCGCCGGCGTACCGGCCCCGGAGATTGACGAGGAGCGGTTCGGCGAGCACCTCTACACCGCCGGCCAGCCCGACCCTGACCTGATCATCCGAACCGGCGGCGAGCAGCGCACCAGCAACTTCCTGCTCTGGCAGGGGGCCTACGCCGAGCTGGTCTTCACGCCGACACTCTGGCCCGACTTCAGCGAGGCGGATCTCGACGCCGCCATCGACGAGTACGCCCAGCGCCAGCGTCGCTACGGAGCATGATGCGCCGATGCTGACGACCCGCCTGATCAGCGCCGCGGTCCTCGCCCCGATCGTCGTCGCGATCGCGTTGCTGGGCGAGCCATGGCTCTCGCTCCTGGTTGGGCTGCTCGTCTTCCTTGCCATGGTGGAGCTGATCTCGTTGCTCGATGCGGCCGGCTTCGAGCCGCCCCAGGTCATTGCACTTGGAGCGTGCGTCGTCGTGGCGGCAGCAGGACTCGTGGCCGCAAACCAGGCCCTCGTTGGGGGCACCCTCGCAGACATGCTGCGAGCCAGCACGCCGCCCGGCCTGCCGACGGTCGCCTATGCCGGCGCGGCGGTCGTGCTCGGGATCGCCGGCTTCGCCCGGTCGGATCCGCGGAAAGGATTCCTGACGTGGGCCGTGACCGCGTTCGGGGTGGCGTACATCGGCCTGCTCGCTCCGTTCATCGCCATGGTCGGGCACCTCGCTCCGTCGGGTGGCTCCTCGGCCACCCCGATCGGCGCCCTCGGGCTCCATGCCGGCGCGGCCTGGCTGCTCCTCCTCCTGCTCGTCGTATGGGGCTACGACTCCGGCGCGTACCTGACCGGGCGGTGGCTCGGCCGTCGCCACCTGATCGACCACATCAGCCCATCGAAGACGGTCGAGGGGCTGGTCGGTGGGCTGCTGGCTGCGACCGTGGCCGCCGGCATCGGTGCCGCGATGGTCGGGCTGGACCCCTGGCAGCCGCTCGTGATCGGTCCGCTGATCGGGATGTCGGCGCAGGCGGGCGACTTGGCCGAGTCGATGGTGAAGCGTGCCGCCGGCCGCAAGGAGTCCGGGTTCCTCGTGCCCGGGCACGGCGGCATCCTCGATCGGATCGATTCGTTCCTCTTCGCCGCCCCCGTGCTCGTCGGCTACGCCCTGCTGGTCGCCGGCTTCAGCCTGTGACCGGGGTCGTCGTGCTGGGCTCGACCGGGTCGATCGGCCGCCAGACGCTCGAAGTGATCGCAGCGCATGCGGACCGGTTCAAGCTGGTGGGCCTGGCGGCCGGTCGCGCCTCGGCCGATTTCGGCAACCAGCTGGATGCCTGGCCGGCGGCCCGGGCCTGGTGCGCCGATGCGCGGCCGCGCGACCTGCCCCGCGAGCGCTGGGCAGCGGGCGGCCTCGAGGAGTTAGCCACCCTCGAAGGCGCCGAGATCGTGGTCGTGGCGACGACAGGCATGACCGCGCTGCCGGCGGTGCTCGCCGCGCTCGCCAGTGGACGGCGGGTCGCCCTCGCCAACAAGGAGACGCTGGTCACCGGTGGCCACCTGATCGAGCACGTGCTGATCGGACTGGGGGGCGACCCGCTCGACCGTCTGCGGCCGATCGACTCGGAGCACTCGGCGATCTGGCAGTGCCTGGCGGGGGAACGGCTCAGCGACGTGGCGCGTCTGATCCTCACCGCCTCGGGCGGACCGTTCCGCGGTCGGCCAGCAGCCGAGCTTGCCACGGTCACCGCGGCGGAGGCCCTCGCCCACCCGACCTGGCGGATGGGCCCCAAGATCACGATCGACTCGGCGACGCTGGTCAACAAGGCCTTCGAGGCGATCGAGGCGAAATGGCTGTACCGCATGCCCTGGGATAGGATTCAGGCCGTGATCCACCCCCAGAGCCTGGTGCACTCGCTGGTCGAGTTCACCGATGGCTCCTACAAGGCACAGCTCGGGCTCCCCGACATGCGCCTCCCCATCCAATACGCGCTGACTTACCCCGACCGCCTTCCGTCGCCGGCTCGGCATGGGTCACCGGAGGATTGGGGAGAGTTCCAGTTCAGCCCGCTGGCGCCCGGCAGCTATCCTGCGTATGACGCCGCTCGCGCCGCCGCGGCCGCGGGCGGCAATCGCGGGACGATCCTCAACGCCGCCGACGAGGTCGCCGTGACCGCATTCCTGGCCGGGACGATCAGCTTTCCGCGGATCACGGCCATGATCGTGGAGGCGATCGAGCGCTGGGGCGCCGCGGCCGAGCCGACGCTCGATGGGATCGTTGCGCTCGACGCGGAGGTGCGCGCCGCTCTTTCGGTCCAGCTAGGCCTGGGTGGCGCAGCATGATGGAGACGCTCCAGACGATCCTCGCCTTCATCGGCATCCTCGTCGTGCTCGTCCTGGTCCACGAGTTCGGGCACTTCATCGCTGCCAAGCGGGCCGGGATCACGGTGGAGGAGTTCGGGATCGGCTTCCCGCCGCGCATCACCTCGGTGACCTGGCACGGCACCCGCTACTCGCTCAACTGGATCCCGCTCGGCGGCTTCGTGAAGATGCTCGGCGAGGACGGCGAGTCGGAGGCGGAGAAGCTGCGTGAGCGCGGCCTCTCCGAGCCGGCCATCGAGAAGGCGATGCAGGGCGCCTTCAACCGCAAGCCGATCTGGGTCCGAATCCTCGTCCTCGTCGCCGGCGTGGTGATGAACTTCCTGCTCGCCACGGTCCTCTTCGCCTGGGCCTTCACCGTCCCCGAGCCGATCGCCGCGCCGCCGCTGACCGTCACCGGGATCCAGGCCAACAGTCCCGCGGAAGGGGTGCTGAAGGTAAACGACCGGATCCTCGGGGCCGATGGCAAGCACTTCGCGCTGCGCGACACGCTGATCGGCTACATCGCCGACCGGGCGGGGAACCTCGTCACCCTCAACCTCGAGCGGGACGGGTCGCCGGTCGACGTAACGGTTCGACCGCGCCATCTCACCGATGCGCAGCGCGCGGCCGGGCTGGGGGCGGTCGGGTTCCAGCTGCGATCGACGATCGTGCTGGCCCCGGCGCGGGCGGGCAACCCGTTGGAGGCCATCGGGCAGGGATTCAGCCAGGCGGCCGGCGTCGCGTCGCAGATCCCCGTCGGGCTCGGGACCGCCGTGGCCGGCCTGCTCGGGCTTGCCCCTGACAGCGGCGGCGCGATGGGCCCGATCGGGATCGCCCAGGTCACCGGGGAGGTGCTGCGGGAGCCGCTCTTCACGCAGCTCACCTTCGTGGCCGTGCTTTCGGTCAATCTTGCGGTGCTGAACATCCTGCCCTTCCCGCCGCTCGACGGCGGACGGATCGCGGTGGTCGCGATCGAGGCGATTCGTCGCCGTCGCCTCTCGGCTGCGCGCGAGGCGCTCATCTACCTGACCGGCTTCATGGTGCTCATGATGCTGGTGATCCTGATCACGATCCAGGACCTGACGAGGCTGCCGAAGGTCTGATCCTGACCTCCGATGGCTGGCGGAGGGGCCGCTCCGCTGGTATACTCCCGGCGGTTTCGCGGACCGTTCGAGCGGACCAAATCGATACTGATCAAAGCGTGCAACGTGGGTCGGTTCGCCAGTCCCACGTTTTTGTTTCTGCCCGAAAGGGCGAGGTGCGGATACATGAACCGAGACTTCATCGGAGCCTTGCTCCAGTTGAACGCTGAGAAGGGCGTCCCGCAGGAGATCCTGATCGAGACCCTGGAGCAGGCGATCGAGTCCGCCTACCGCCGCAACGCCGACGCGCCCGAGAACGTTGTCGTGCGAGTCGATCCAGAGAGTGGGCAGATCAGTGTCTACCGCGAGTACGAGGTGGTCGCCACCCCCGACGAGGTCACCGATCCCGAGCTCCAGATGCTGGTCGGCGACGCCCAGAAGATCGACCCGGCTACGGGGGTGGGAGCCAAGGTGCGCGTCCCGGAGAACGTGACCCAGGCCCAGCTCGGTCGGATCGCGGCCCAGACGGCAGGGCAGGTGTACCGCCAGCGCCTGCGCGAGGCCGAGCGGGACGTGGTCTACAGTCAGTACGCCAGCCGTGAGGGCGAGATCATGACCGGGGTGGTCCATCGCACCACCGACCAGGCGGTCGTGCTCGACATGGGCAAGGGCGTGGAAGCGGTCCTCGCCGTCAGCGAGCAGCTCCCCGGCGAGCATTACCGGATCGGGCAGCATCTGAAGGTCTACGTGCTGGAAGTCCGACGCACCACGCGCGGCCCGGTGCTGGTCGTGAGCCGCACGCATCGTGGCTTCCTCCGTCGCGTGATGGAGATGGAGATCCCCGAGATCTACAACGGCACGGTCGTGATCCGGGGCATTGCCCGCGAGGCCGGCAGCCGCTCGAAGGTCGCGGTGGAGAGCCGCCAGGCTGGGGTGGACGCGAAGGGCGCGGCGGTCGGGCAGCGCGGTGCGCGGATCCAGGCCATCGTGGCGGAGCTGAACGGCGAGAAGGTGGATGTCGTGCTCTGGAACGAGGACCCGGCGCAGTTCGTCGCCGAGGCACTCTCGCCGGCGGAGGTGCTGAACGTCCGCATTGACGAGGAGCACAAGATCGCGAACGTGGTCGTCCCGGAGCGCCAGCTCTCCCTGGCGATCGGCAAGGAGGGTCAGAACGCGCGGCTTGCGGCGAAGCTGACCGGCTGGCGGATCGACATCCGATCGGATGCCGGGGTGGCCACCGCGGCGGCGGCGCATGGCAGCGCTGCGGACGACGGCGCCACCCCCGAGGAGGCAGCGGCCGATGCCGAAGCGGAGGCCTGACCACCAGCCGCTGCGGACCTGCGCGGTCTGCCGGGAGGTGCACCCCAAGCGCTCGATGAGCCGCCTGGTGCGGCGTGCCGATGGCTCCGTCGCGGTCGACCCGACCGGCAGGGCGCCCGGCCGAGGCACCTACCTGTGCGACCAGGCGTCGTGCCGTGAGCCCGGACGCCTGGCCGAGGGCGTGCAACGCGCGCTCGGCGGGCGCGTCGAAGCCGAGATGATCCTCGCGGAGGTCACTCATGCCACCGCGTAGGTATCAGCCGCGGCGCGGCCCGCGCCCGCAGCGTCGGAGGGACGGCGGCGCCGATGGCGGGCTGGCCGTCGAGACGCAGACGGTCGTGCCGCGCGGTGGCGCGCCGGTCGAGCTGCCCTCGTCGATCGCGGTCAAGGACCTGGCCACCGCGCTCACGGTCTCCACGTCGGACGTGATCAAGGAGCTGATCCGCAACGGGATCTTCGCCACGATCAACCAGTCGATCGACTTCGACACCGCGTCACTGGTCGCCGGCGAGCTCGGGATCGAGACCGTCGAGCGGGCCGCCGCGGAGCGCGCCGCAGCCGCCGCAGCCGCCGATCAGGAGATCGTGGCTCCCGGGAGCGAGGGTGAGGGCGCCGGCAAGAAGGTCCTCTTCACGGAGGAGGATGAGGCCGACCTCGTGACGCGCGCGCCGATCGTCACGATCATGGGACACGTCGATCACGGCAAGACGAGCCTGCTCGACGCGATCCGCAGCACGAGCGTGGCCGCCGGGGAGCGCGGAGGGATCACCCAGCACATCGGGGCGTCCGAGGCCTCCCACAACGGCAAGCGGATCGTCTTCCTCGACACGCCCGGCCACGAGGCCTTCACGGCCATGCGCGCCCGCGGCGCCCAGGTGACCGATATCGCGATCATCGTGGTGGCTGCCGACGACGGGGTGATGCCGCAGACCAAGGAGGCGATCGACCACGTCCGCGCGGCCCGGGTGCCGATGATCGTGGCGATCAACAAGATCGACAAGGCGGGGGCGAATCCCGACCGCGTGAAGCAGGAGCTTGCCGACAACAAGGTCCTGATCGAGGAGTTCGGCGGCGACGTGATCGCGGTGCCGGTCTCAGCCAAGCAGAAGATCGGCCTCGACGACCTGATGGAGATGATCCTCCTGGTTGCCGACCTCCAGGACCTGAAGGCGAATCCGAAGCGGCCCGCCATCGGGACCATCATCGAGTCGAAGGTCGCCAAGGGGCGGGGCAACGTCGCGACCGTGCTCGTCCAGACCGGCACGCTGAAGATCGGCGACGTCGTCTCGGTCGGGCGCACCCACGGTCGCGTCCGGGCGCTCCAGAACGCCGCAGGCAAGCGGGTCAAGGCCGCGGAGCCGGCGACCGCGGTCGAGATCATTGGCCTCGCCGACCTTCCCGAGGCCGGTGACATCCTTCGCGTCGTGGCCGACGAGAAGGCCGCGCGCGAGATGGCCGAGGCGGTCGAGCGGGCCGCGACCTCCGGTGATGGCAAGACCGCGTTCACCCTCGAGGACATCAGCGCCCAGATCCAGGCCTCGGAGGTGAAGGAGCTGCGCGTCGTCCTCAAGACCGACGTGCAGGGGTCGCTCGGAGCCATCCGCCATGCCCTCGAACGGCTCAACACCCCCGAGGTACGGGTCAACATCGTGAGCGAGGGTGCCGGGGACATCAACGAGTCCGACGTCCAGCTGGCGAGCGCCTCCGAGGCGGTCGTCATCGGCTTCAACACAAAGCTCGACCCCGGCGCGCAGCGCTCGGTGGACGCGTCGGGGGTCGACGTGCGCCTCTATGACGTCATCTACAAGCTGACCGATGACCTCGGCGCCGCCCTCCGCGGCATGCTCGCTCCCAAGCTGGTCGAGCACGTCGAGGGGCATGCCGAGGTGCGCATGGTGATCAAGGCCGGCAAGGCCGGCAACGTGGCCGGCTCGTACGTCGTCGACGGCCGCATCGTCCGCGCTGCGCCGATTCGCCTCTTCCGGGGTGGCAAGGTGGTGGCGGAGGGGCGAGTCGAGTCCCTCAAACGGTTCAAGGACGACGTCCGCGAGGTGGCCATGGGCTTCGAGTGCGGCATCGGGCTCGGCAGCGTCGAGATCGCCGAGGGCGACCTGGTGGAGTGCTACCAGATGGTGGCCGAGCAGGCGTGACCGGCCGGGCATGAGCCAGCGCACGGATCGCCTCGATAGCCAGATCCGCCAGGAGCTGATGGACCTGCTCCAGCGCGAGATGAAGGACCCGCGTCTTGGCTTCGCGACGATCACGCGCGTCGAGACGGCTCGCGACCTCGGCCACGCACGGGTCTGGGTGAGCGTCCTCGGGACCGATGCCGAGCGCGACCGCACGATGGAGGCCCTGAAGGTCGCAACCCCGTGGCTCCGACGGCGGCTGGGAGAGCGCCTGACCCTGCGGCACGTGCCGGAGCTGACCCTTCGCCTCGACGACTCAATCGCGTCGGGTGATCGCGTGCTCAGGATCCTCAACGAGCTGGACGAGACGGAGGGCCGATAGGTGCTCGAGGTCGCCGAAGTCCTGCGCGGAGCCGATCGGGTCTCGACGTTCTGCCACGAGAACCCCGACGGCGACACGCTCGGCGCCGCGATCGCGATCGCGATCGCCGCGGAGCGCCTTGGAAAGCAGGCCGAGGTGGTCAGCGGCGACCCGGTGCCCCCGTTCCTCACGTTCCTGCCCGGCGTCGAGCGGGTGCGACGCGCGCCGCGCCTCGAGCCTGACGTCGCGGTGGTGGTCGACGCGGGGGAGCTGAGTCGGATCGGCTCGGTCGTCACCGAGCGCGCCGATTGGTTCGCGCGAGCGCGGATCGTGAACGTCGACCATCACGTCACCAACCCGGGCTTTGGCTCGGCGGTCTGGATCGATCCGGCGGCGGCCGCAACGTGCGAGATGGTGGCGCTGCTCCTCCCCGAGCTCGGCGTTGCGCTCGACGCAACCCTCGCCACGGCGCTGATGGCCGGCATCGTGCAGGACACGCACGCGTTCGCCCACCCGAACGCCACTGCCCAGACGCTGCGCGTGGCAGCCGCGCTGATCGAGGCGGGAGCACCGCTTGCGGCCGTGACCCGCGCGATCTACGCGGACAAGCCGTTCAGCACGCTGGCCCTTTGGGGCCTGATGCTGGCCGGCGTCGAGCAGGTCGCGGACGGACGGATCGTCCACGCTGCGATGACCGCCGCCATGCTCGCGAAGACGGGGGAGCAGCCGACCGCGTCGGAGGGTTTCGTCGATCTCCTCGGCTCGACGCGGAGCGCCGACATCAACGCCCTCTTCAAGGAGGTCGGCCCGAGCGAGACCCGGATCAGCGTGCGCACGAGCGCTCGGGCCGATGCGGTCGCCATCTGCGCGGCGTTCGGCGGGGGAGGGCATCCACGCGCCGCGGGCTGCACCATCGACCGGCCGCTGCCTGAGGCCCGCGTCATGCTGCTGGCCGAGGCTGAACGTGAGCTGATCCGCGGCGATGCTCGGGGTCGTTAACCTCGACAAGCCGGTCGGGCCGACGTCGCATGACATGGTCGACCTGGTCCGCCGCCTGACCGGAATGCGACGGATCGGGCACGCTGGCACCCTCGACCCGCTGGCCTCGGGCGTGCTGCCGATCCTCGTGGGGGCTGCCACCCGATTCAGCGACGACCTGACCGGCGGTCCAAAGGGCTACGAGGCGGTGATCCGCCTCGGGCTCCGCTCCGCAACCGACGATGCGCAGGGGCCGCTAGAAGTGGGGTCGGCCCCGCCGGACCC
This sequence comes from Candidatus Limnocylindria bacterium, assembly GCA_041499395.1. GTDB lineage: Bacteria > Chloroflexota > Limnocylindria > QHBO01 > QHBO01 > CF-167. The sequence continues at coordinate 24,849 of JBGQKH010000001.1, read as the reverse complement.
GGCGGCGGCGGGTCGGGCTCTGGGCTCATTCGTGGGGACCTTCGAGCAGCGACCCCCCGCCTTCTCGGCTCGAAAGGTCGACGGACGGGTTGCCCATCGCGCTGCGCGCGCCGGGGCCCCGGTCGAGGCGGCGCCACGACGGGTCACGGTCCACGCGATCGACCTCCTCGGCATCGAGCGCGGCGAGGGCTGGCTCGACGTGCGCTGCGAGATCCGCTGCGGTCCAGGAACCTACATCCGGTCGATCGCGCGCGACCTTGGGGAGCTCCTGGGCTGCGGCGGACACCTCCATGCGCTGCGACGCACCGAGGCAGCCGGGCTGCGGGTCGCGGACGGCGTGACGCCGGAGCGGCTCGAGGAGCTGGCCCGCGCGGGACGCGTCGAGGAGGTGATCCTCCCGGTCGCGTCGCTGCTCCGACTCCCGCCACTGCCTCTCGACGCCGATGCGGCCGGCAGGTTCACGCATGGGTCCGCGGTCCAGGTGCATGGAGATCACCCCAACGGGCGACACGCGGTCTACGCCGACGGGGAGCTGCTGGGGATCGGCCTCCTGAGCAATGGGCTGCTCGAGCCGCGCACGGTCATCCCCGTGCTGGATTCGGTATGAGCGTTGAACGCGAGGCACTGCCGCTGTCCGAGCTGCCGCCGATCGGTCCCGCGGTCGTGACGCTGGGCGTCTTCGACGGCGTGCACCTCGGTCATCGGACGATCCTCGCCGCGACGCGGACCGCGGCCGCCGCGAACGGGGTCCGAAGCGTCGCGCTCGTCTTCGACCCACCGCCCGACGAGCTGCTGCGACCCGGAACCCTTCTCCCGCGACTCGCGCCGCTGGCGGTCAACATGTCACGGATCGAGGGGCTGGGGATCGACAGCGTCCTCCCGGTCCGCTTCGACGACCACCTGCGACAGCTGCGCGCGGAGTCGTTCCTCGATGCCCTCGCTCCCGCCATCTCGCTGCGGGGCCTGGTGATGTCTCGGCGCAGTGCGTTCGGGCGGAACCGCGAGGGGACCGCGGAGCAGATGGAGCAGCTCGGTGCGCGCTCAGGCTTCCAAGTGGTCGTGGTGGAGCCTGTGGAGGTCGACGGCGAGGCCGTCTCCTCGACCCGCATCCGGGCGGCCATCGGCGCCGGCGATCCAGCCCTCGCGCTCAGGCTCGGCGCGGCACCCTACGTCGTCGGCACCGTCGTGAGTGGGGACCGGCGCGGGCGGGAGCTCGGCTTTCCCACGGCCAACCTGCGCTTCGACTACGCGCCGGCAATGCCGTCTCAGGGGATCTACGCCGGCCGGGTGACCCCGTCCGCGCGAGGCGTGCCAGATGGCCAGCCGTCGCTCATCAGCGTCGGCACGCGGCCGACCTTCCACCCGCACGGCGACCTCCTGGTGGAGGTCCATCTCCTCGACTGGGACGGCGACCTATACGGCGAGCCGCTCGGGGTCGAGCTGGTTGCGCGACTGCGGGACGAGCTGCGCTTCGACAACGTGGAGTCGCTGGTCGCCCAGATGCGCCGCGACGCCGCGATGGGCCGCGCCGTGCTCGGGATCGCCTGATCGGAGGCGGCTTCGACATCGGTCTGGTACGATGCGAGCGAATAGTGGAAAGAAGAGTGGAGGAATACGTGCCGCTCGCCGGAGACACGAAGAGCGCAATCATCGACGACTACGCCACGCACGATGGCGACACCGGCTCCCCCGAGGTCCAGATTGCGCTCCTCACCGAGCGGATCAAGTCGCTCACGGAGCATCTGCGCACCTACCAGAACGACAACCACTCGCGTCGCGGGCTGCTCAAGCTCGTCGGTCAGCGCCGAAGGCTGCTGGCCTACCTCGTCCGAAATGACGTGGATCGCTACCGCGCGGTGATCGGTCGGCTGGGACTGCGCCGCTAACCACGCACACGTCGTGCAGACGACCCGCGAGCCGCACCGGCTCGGGGTCGCGCAGATCCGGCCAGGGAACCATGCCGGACCATCGGGCGCCTGAGGCGCCCGCCCAACACCCGCCATCCGTGCCCGCACAGGCCGCCGCCCGCCACCCTGGGGAAGCCAGGGGTCGAGTGCGGGCCGAGCGCCGGGCCGCATGGCACAAGCAAGACATCTGGAGGAATCAGTGGCTATCAAGGTAGAGGCCGAGATCGGCGGACAGCCCTTCTCGTTCGAGGCGGGCAAGCTCGCCGAGCAGGCCGATGGAGCGGTGCTCGTCCGCGTGGGCGACACCGTGCTCCTGGCGACGGCGGTCTCCGCCGAGCCGCGCGAGGGGATCGACTTCTTCCCCCTCACGGTTGACTACGAGGAGCGCATGTACGCCGCGGGCAAGATCCCCGGCGGCTTCATCAAGCGTGAGTCGCGCCCGTCGGAGGCCGCCATCCTGGCGATGCGCCTCACCGACCGCCCGATCCGCCCGCTCTTCCCCAAGGGCTACAAGCAGGACGTCCAGATCGTGCTGACGGTCCTCTCGACCGACCAGGAGAACGACCCCGACATCCTCGCCATCAACGGCGCCTCCGCGGCGTTGATGATCAGCAGCATCCCGTTCCTGGGACCGGTCGGCGCGGTTCGCGTCGGCTACATCAACGGCGCCTTCGTCACCAACCCGACCGTCACGCAGCTCGCCGACAGCGCGCTCGACCTGGTCGTGGCCGGCACGCGCGAGGCCGTGATGATGGTCGAGGCGGGAGCCAAGATCCTGCCCGAGTCGGTCATGGCCGACGCCATCGAATACGCCCACCGCGAGCTCCAGCAGAGCATCGACCTCCAGGAGAAGCTGGCGGCCACGGCCGGGAAGGCCAAGAAGACGCCGTTCCTCGGCCCCAAGGCCGATTCGGTCGTCAAGCTGGGCAGGGCGCTCGCTGACGGAAAGGCGGAGTTCGTCGTCATCGACGTTGAGACGACCGCCATCAAGCCGGAGAACGGCTACATCGTCGACCTGGCCGCGCTCCGCGTGCAGGGCGGAAAGGTGGTCGACCGCTTCGAGTCGCTCGTCAACCCGGGTCGCTCGATCGTGGGGCACCAGATCCACGGCATCAGCGACGAGGACGTGGCCAACGCCCCCACTGCGGCCGAGGTGCTCACCAAGTTCGCCGCCTGGGTCGGGGACGCGCCGGTGGTGGCCCACAACGTCGGGTTCGACCTGCCGTTCGTGCTGCGTCACATGCCACCGGATGCCGGCTGGAAGCCCGCGGCCGTGTACGACACGCTGGAGCTCGCGTATCAGCTCTATCCCGATGCCGGCAGCTACAAGCTCGGCGACCTGGTCCGGTTCGTCTTCGGGCGCGACCACGCCGCGGCGCACCGGGCGATGCCCGACGCCGAGGCGACGGCCGAGCTCTTCATCGACCTGACGACCGGCCTGACCGAGCGGCTCGAGAAGATCCGCACCGACATCGCGGCCGAGATCCGCCGCAGCAAGGCCGACTACAACCGGGCCGCGCAGGGCGATTCGATGGAGGAGATCCGCCGCCTGCACGGGATCGGCGCCCCGCTCATGGACGTCCTGACCAAGGCCACCTCTCGCGAGCTGGTCCTCTCCGAGAATATCCGGATCGACGGGCGCGACACGACCACCATCCGGCCGATCAGCGTGGAGGTCGGGATCCTGCCCCGCACCCACGGCTCCGGCCTCTTCACTCGCGGCCAGACGCAGGCGCTCTCGATCGCGACGCTCGGCCCGTCCTCCGACGTGCAGCGCCTCGACACCATCTCACCGGAGATCGAGAAGCGGTACATGCACCACTACAACTTCCCGCCCTACTCGGTCGGCGAGGCGCGCCCGATGCGCGGCCCCGGTCGGCGCGAGATCGGCCACGGTGCGCTCGCCGAGCGCGCCCTGCTGCCCGTCCTGCCGTCGGCGGAGGAGTTCCCCTACGCGATCCGCGTGGTGAGCGAGGTGGTGAGCAGCAACGGCTCGACCTCCATGGCCAGCACCTGCGGCTCCTCGCTCGCGCTGATGGATGCGGGCGTGCCGATCAAGTCGCACGTCGCCGGCGCGGCGATGGGACTGATCTCTGACACCGCCACGGGCCGCCACGCCGTCCTGACCGACATCAGCGGCAAGGAAGACGCCTATGGCGACATGGACTTCAAGGTCGCCGGCACCGCGGAGGGCGTGACGGCGCTGCAGATGGACATCAAGGTTGGCGGCATCCCCATGCAGGTGATGCGCGACGCGCTGGAGCAGGCGCGCGTGGCGCGGCTCTTCATCCTCGACAAGATGAACGCGGTCATCAGCGCCAGCCGCAGCGAGCTCTCGCCGTATGCGCCGCGGATCACGACCATCAAGATCCCGATCGACAAGATCCGCGACGTGATCGGCTCCGGTGGCAAGGTGATCCGTCAGATCGTCGCCGAGACGGGCACGCAGATCAACGTCGAGGACGACGGCACGATCCAGATCGCGTCGGTCTCGCAGGAGAATGCGCAGAAGGCGATCCGCTGGATCGAGGGGCTGACCAAGGATGTCGAGGTCGGCAAGGAGTACCTCGGCAAGGTGACCCGGATCATGAACTTCGGCGCCTTCGTCGAGATCATGCCCGGCAAGGAGGGGCTGGTGCACATCAGCCAGCTCGCCGACTACCGGGTCGCGCAGGTGGAGGACGTCGTCGCCGTCGGCGATGAGCTGATGGTGGTGGTGACCGAGATCGATCGGATGGGCCGCGTCAACCTGAGCCGCAGGGCGGCGATGGAGCGGCACATGGCCAAGGCGGGCGCAAGCGAGTCCTGACGCCGATGGGGCCCGAGGCGCTGCTCGCAGCGGTCGCACTCGAGGTCAGCGGCTGCACCCGCTGCCCGCTGCACGCGGGACGGACGCGGACGGTCCCCGGCGAGGGGAACCCGCTCAGCGACGTGCTGCTGGTGGGGGAGGGTCCGGGGGCGCGCGAGGACGCCACCGGGCGGCCCTTCGTCGGGCCGGCCGGGCAGCTCCTCGACGAGCTGCTGCGGGCCATCGGCTGGAGCCGCGAGCAGGTCTTCATCGCCAACGTGGTGAAGTGTCGTCCGCCCGCCAACCGCGATCCGGAGCCGGAGGAGATCTCCGCCTGCCGCCCGTACCTTGATCGCCAGGAGGCGGCGCTCGACCCGGCCGTGATCGTCACGCTGGGACGGCATTCACTGCGGCGCTACCTTCCCGACGCCCGCATCGGGGAGGTGCATGGGCGGCTGCGCCGATCCGGCGGTCGCTTCGTTTTCCCGATGTACCATCCTGCTGCGGCGCTGCACCAGGCCTCGCTGCGGGAGACGCTCTTCGCAGACATGCGCGGCCTGCCGGCCGCGCTGCTGGCCGCCCGCCACGCGATCGAAGCCGAACGGGTGGAATCGGTCCAGGCGGACCCGGCCGTTCCGGCCCCACCGGCGCCGGCGGCTGAGGCCGACGACACCGAACAGATGACCCTCTTCTAGGAGCACCATGCCAGACACCCTTCGCATCATCCCGCTCGGCGGGGTGGGCGAGGTCGGCAAGAACATCACCGTCATCGAAGCGGCCGGGGAGATCCTGGTCGTCGACTGCGGACTTGCCTTCCCCGATCAGGAGATGCTCGGGATCGACCTCGTCATTCCCGACGCTACCTACCTCCGCGAGAACCGCGAGCGCGTCCGCGCCATCCTGCTGACCCACGGCCACGAGGACCACACCGGTGGCCTTCCCTACGTCCTGCCGCAGATCCCCGGCACGCCGATCTACACCAGCCGCCTGACCGCGGGCCTGGTGACCGGCAAGCTGAAGGAGCACAAGCTGCTCGGCCAGACCCGCCTCGTGGTAGTCGAGCCGGCGGTCGAATTCACGATCGGCGCGTTCGCGATCACACCCTTCCGGGTGAACCACTCGATCCCCGACGGGCTCGGCTTCGCGATCCGCACCCCGCTCGGCACGGTCGTCGTCACCGGCGACTTCAAGTTCGACCACACCCCGCCGGACGGCCGGCGCGCCGACCTGGGCCTGATCGCCGAGATTGGCAACCACGGGGTCGAGTTTCTCCTCTCCGACTCGACGCGAGCGGAGCGCGAGGGCTACACCCTGTCTGAGACGACGGTGGGGGAGTCGCTCAACCAGCTGGTGCGCGAGGCGGCAGGGCGCGTGATCGTGGCCACCTTCGCGAGCAACATCGGCCGCGTGCAGCAGGTGCTCGACGCCGCCTGGGCGAGCCGGCGCAAGATGGTGGCGCTGGGGCGCAGCATGGAGCAGAACATCGCCATCGCGCTCGAGCTCGGCTACCTCGATCCGCGCGAGGGGACCCTCTCGGGCAAGGACGGGCTGAACCGGATTCCCAAGGACAAGCTGGTCGTGATGACGACCGGGTCCCAGGGGGAGCCGATGTCCGGGCTGACCCGGATGAGCAACCGCGACCACCGCTCGATCACGGTCGAGCCGGGCGACACCGTGATCATCTCCGCCTCGCCGATCCCCGGCAACGAGGAGGCCGTCGCGAAGACCATCGACAACCTCTTCAAGGAGGGCGCGATGGTCCATTACGAGCCGCTCAAGCATTGCCACGTGTCGGGCCACGGCTCCCGTGAGGAGCTGAAGCTGATGCTCGGGCTCGTCAAGCCGCGCCACTTCATCCCGGTCCACGGCGAATACCGGATGCTCGTCCAGCACGGCCTCCTGGCGGAGGGGGCGGGGGTGCCGATCGACGGCATCTTCGTGCTGGAGAACGGCCAGGTGGTCGAGTTCGACGGCACGAAGGCGCGCCTGGCGGGGTCCGTCACGGCCGGCGCGGTCCTGGTTGACGGCATCGCGGCGATCGACGGGGTTGATGGCGTCGTGCTCCGCGACCGGCGTGCGCTCGCCTCGGACGGCGTGGTGATGGTCGCCCTCACCGTCGACCGCGCCACCGGGCAGGCCGTCTCCGGCCCCGACCTGGTCGGCCGTGGCTTCCTCTCCGATCCGGATGACCCGGTCATGGCGGCGGCGTGCAAGCACCTCACGGAGGCCCTCCTCCAGCCCGTGGGGGATGCGCACGCCGCGGAGGCCGGCTACCTCAAGGCGAAGATCCGCGATACCCTCTCGCGATTCTTCTTCGAGCGCACGAAGCGGCGCCCGATGATCATGCCGATCGTGATGGAGGTCTGACGCGCCGGTGAGCAGCCGACGGTCGAACGGGTCCCGCCGCCGCAGCTCGCGGCGACGCAAAGCAACCACCACCGTCACCATCAGCGGCCGCGTGGTCCGCGAGGTGGTTGCCCTGGTGCTGGTGGTCGCGGCGATCATCAGCACCATCGCCCTCTTCGCACCGGACGCCGGCATGATCGTCAAGCCGTGGCACGACTCGGTTTCGTACCTGCTCGGCTGGGGGATCGCATTCGCGCCGATCCTGCTCGCCGGCTTCGCCTTCATGCTCTGGCTCAAGACGATGCCGGCCGAGCGCTGGATGGCCGCCAGTGGGGCCGCCGTGATGGCGATCGGGCTGCTCGGGATCCTCCATCTCGTCGGCGGCAATGGCGCCGACGGGGTCAAGACCGGTGACGGCGGGGGAGAGATCGGCTATCTCGCGTCGGCGCTGATCAGCGGCGCGATCGGCTCGGCGGGGGCGTGGGTCGTGCTCGCCCTGCTGCTGGTGGTGGGGCTCCTCCTCTACTTCAACATGACCGTGGGCGACCTGGTGGCCGCGTGGCTCAGACGCCGTGAGGAGCGCGCGGAGCTCGCGGCGATCGAGGCGCGGCGGGGGAGCGGGGAGCGACGTGGGCGACCGGAGCCGGTCGTCGCGCCGACCTCTCCGGAGGCGCGCGGGCTCCTCGATCGCGTGCGCTCGGCGCTCGGCTCGGGCGCCGACGCGGAGGACGAGCCGCTCATCCTGCGTCGCTCGCGACCGGCAGAGACGGCCCCGGCACCAGCGCGCCAGCGCGAGATGCCGATGCCGGTCGATGGCGAGGCGCCGCTGGCCGTGCCGATCACGGTCGACGAGCTGGAGTCCGAGGAGACGGCGCACCTGGCCGAGGTGGAGCAGTCACCGATCGCCGATGCCGCGCTCGAGGCCAACACCAGGACCTGGGAGCTTCCCGAGATCGCCGCCCTGGACGACGCGCCGGCCAGCAGCTCGGAGCAGCTGGACCTGACGGCGAAGGGGCAGCGCATCCGCGAGACGCTCGCGCACTTCGGGATCGGCGTGAAGGTGGCGCGCATCCAGGAAGGCCCGGTCGTGACGCAGTACGCCCTCGACGTCGAGCCGGGGATCAAGCTCTCGCGGATCGAAGGGCTGGCCGACAACCTGGCGCTCGACCTGAAGGCACGGAGCATCCGGATCCAGGCGCCGATCCCCGGCGAGCCGTACGTCGGGATCGAGATCCCGAACAGCGCCTTCGACCTGGTGACGCTCAAGGAGGTGCTCGGCTCGCCGAACTTCGAGGAGGCATCGGCGCGAAGCAAGCTCGCCTTCGCGCTGGGCCAGGACGTGGCCGGACAGCCCTTCAGCGCCGACCTGTCACGAATGCCGCACCTCCTGATCGCGGGCGCGACGGGATCGGGCAAGAGCGTCTGCGTGAACGCGATCATCTGCTCGCTCCTGATGCGGGCCACGCCGACCGAGGTGAAGCTGATCCTGATCGACCCCAAGCGCGTCGAGATGGCGCAGTACAAGGGGATCCCGCACCTGCTGACCGAGGTGATCGTCGACAACGACAAGGCGGTCAACGCGCTGAAGTGGACGGTTGGCACGATGGAGGGCCGCTACCACGAGTTCGCGCAGCGCGGCGTTCGCAACATCGCCGGCTACAACGAGGCGCTCAAGCCGGGCGAGCCGCGGATGCCGTACGTCGTGATCGTGATCGACGAGCTGGCCGACCTGATGATGGTGAGCGCCTACGAGGTCGAGGCGACCATCACTCGCATCGCGCAGCTGGCGCGGGCGACCGGCATTCACCTGGTCGTCGCCACCCAGCGCCCATCGGTCCAGGTCATCACCGGGCTGATCAAGGCCAACATCCCGTCCCGGATCGCCTTCGCGATGACGAGCGGCGTCGACTCGCGCACGATCCTCGACACGGTCGGCGCCGAGGACCTCCTCGGCCGCGGGGACATGCTCTACCAGCCGATCGATGCGCCGCGCGCGGTGCGCCTGCAGGGGGTCCTCGTCACCGATCATGAGATCGAGACGGTGGCCCGCCACTGGCGCGGGCAGGGCGCACCCCAGTACCGCCCGGAGATCACCGCCCCCAAGCGCGATGGCAAGCCCGGGGGACGCCCCGGCGACGAGGAGGATGGCGGCGACGCGCTGCTGACCACAGCCGTCGACATCGTGCGTCGATCCGACAAGGCGTCCGCCTCGCTCCTCCAGCGCCGGCTACGGATCGGCTATGCCCGCGCGGCGCGGATCCTCGACCAGATGGAGGACCGCGGCATCGTCGGCCCGGCGGACGGCAGCCGCTTCCGCGAGGTCCTCATCATGCCCGACGGTTGGGGAGGCGAGATCGGACCCGACGAGGACGGGGAGTGACCAATCGGGAGCCGACCAAGCTCGGCGAGGTGCTGCGCACCGCCCGGGAGGCGAAGTTCATCGACCTGGCGCGGGTCGAGCGCGACACCAAGATCCGGGCCTACTACCTGGCGGCGCTCGAGCGAGGGGACTACCGGGAGCTTCCCGCGGCGGTCTACACGAAGGGCTTCCTGCGGAACTACGGCCTCTATCTCGGGCTCGATCCCGAGTACCTGGTCGACCTCTACCGGCTCGAGTCCGGATCCTCCGTCGACCGCCCGCTGTCGACGATCCGACCGCGCCCGGTGACCGACCGGCAGGGGCGGTCCTTCGTGGTCAGCTCAGGGGCGGTGGTGGCCGCGATCCTGGGCGTCCTGGTGCTCGCCCTCGTGGCGTACGTCGTCGGTGAGCTCGTCGTCTTCGGGCGAACCCCGGAGCTGCGCATCACCGATCCCGCCGGCGACGTCGCCGGCTACACCAGCCTGGAGTACACGATCCGGGGCGTCACGGAGCCGAACTCCACGATCACGACCTCCGGACTGCGCCAGAACCCATCCGCCATGGCCGATGCCCAGGGCGTCTTCAGCGTGACCGTGCCACTGGTCCCGGGCGCAAACGTCGTCACCCTAGTGGCCAGGGATCCCCTCACGAATCGCCCGACCGCCCCAGTGCGCCGCACGATCACCGTGATCCCGTAGGCGGGTCGGCCGCGCGCCGGCGGCCGCGAGGGGCGAAGATAGGGGAGCGCGGAGCGAGCAGGAGGGCAGGATGGCCGATTCGTCGTTCGACGTGGTGAGCGACTTCGATCAGCAGGAGCTGGTCAACGCCCTCGACCAGGTGCGTCGCGAGGTCGCGACCCGCTATGACTTCAAGGGCTCGAAGGTCTCGCTCGAGCTGGGCAAGACCGAGATCACCCTCCACGCCGACGACGAGTTCCGGGCGGGATCGGTCAAGGACCTGCTCCTCACCAAGGCTGTGCGACGCGGCCTGTCGCTGAAGGTCTTCGACTTCGGCAAGCTCGAGCCCGCGGCGGGAGGGACGGTTCGACAGCGGATCGGGCTGCAGCGCGGACTCTCCTCGGAGCAGGCAAAGGAAATCTCGAAGATGGTTCGCGACCGGTTCCCGAAGGTGAAGCCGACGATCCAGGGCGACGCGGTGCGGGTCATCGGCAAGAGCAAGGACGAGCTCCAGGCGGTGATCACCCAGTTGCGCGGCCTCGACTACGCCGTCGCCCTTCAGTTCATCAACTATCGATGAGCGGTCCGAGCGAGGCTGAACTGGCGCGCGCCGCCGCCGCGCTCGGGGAGGCGCTGCGCGCCCGCGGCTGGCGGCTGGCGACGGCAGAGTCGTCGACGGGCGGCCTCATTGGGCACGCGATCACGATGAATTCCGGTGCGAGCGACTATTACGCGGGCGGCGTGATCTGCTACTCGAACCTCGCCAAGGAGATCACCCTCGGCGTGCCGCACGAGCTGATCGAGGCGCACGGCGCCGTCTCCGAGGAGGTGGCCGCCGCCCTTGCCGTCGGCGCAGCGCACCGATTCGAGACCGAGCTTGGGCTCAGCGTGACCGGGATCGCGGGGCCGGAGGGCGGGAGCGAACGGAAGCCGACCGGCACCCACTACATCGGGGTGGCGCGCCGCGGCCACCCCGCGCAGGTCGAGCATCACGTCTTCACCCACGATCGCGACGGCAACCGGGCGGCGGCCGCGCTGGCTGCCCTGCGGCTGGCCCTCGACGAGGTCACCTCGGCGGCCTGATGCGCCCCGGCGAGCGGATCCACCTGATCGGCATCGCGGGCTCGGGAGCGGCCGGGGTGGCGCTCCTGCTCCATCACGCCGGGGCGAGGATCGACGGCTGCGATGCTGATACGCCGTCGCCCTATACGCCACCGCTCGACGCGGCCGGCATCCGCATCATCAGTGGCCACGACCCCTCGCACCTAGAGGGGGTCGATCGGGTCGCCATTACGCCAGCGCTGCGCGCCGTGCCCGCCCTGCCGGAGCTCGCTGCGGCCAAGGCCGCGGGCCTTTCCATCGTGACTTGGCAGGCGCTGCTGGGCGAGCTGATGGCGGCCGAGGGGCGGATCGGCCTGGCCGTGACCGGCACGCACGGCAAGTCGACCACCACTGCCCTGCTGGGGCACCTCCTCGAGGCTGCCGGCATGGACCCGACGGTCGAGGTCGGCGCCTTCATCCCGGCCTGGGGCGCGACCGTCCGCCCCGGTGGGGGAGCGCCCTTCCTGGTGGAGGCCGACGAGTTCGGCGACAACTTCCTCAACTACCACCCCGCCGGCGCCATCGTGACGAACGTGGAGATGGACCACCCGGACTACTTCGCCGATCGCGACGCGGTGCTCGCCTCGATGGAGCGCTTCGTGCGGGGGATGGGGGAGGATCGGCGCCTCGGCGGGCGCCTGCTCCTCACGACCGCTGCCGACCCTGGCGCACAGGCCCTCCAGGCGCGCCTGGAGGGCTGGGAGGGCCGGATCCTGCCGTATGGCCCCGGTGGGGAGATCGAGGCGCGTGACGTGGCCTACGAGGGCGGGGGAGCGAGGTTCTCACTGTTCGAACAGACGTTCGAGGCACCGCTGGCGGGGGAGCACAACGTGCTGAACGCAACCGCGGCGCTGACGATGGCCCGCGAGCTCGGCGCGCCGCTCCCGGCCCTGGCGGAAGGGCTCCGCACCTTCAGCGGGGCCGGGCGACGGATGGAGCTGATCGCCGATACTGCGGGCGTGATCGTCTATGACGACTACGGGCACCATCCGACGGAGGTGCGCGCCACGCTGGCCGCCATGCGCCAGAAGGTCGGTGAGCGACGCCTGTGGGCGGTCTTCGAGCCACACATGTACTCCCGCACGGCGCTCTTCCTCGACGAGTTCTCCCGAGCGTTCACCGACGCCGACGAGGTCGTGATCGCCGATATCTTCGCCTCGCGCGACACCGACGAAGCGCTGCGCGCCACCTCCGCGGAGGCACTCGCCGATGCGATCGAGCGCACCTCGGCTGTGCCCACGATGGCTGGCGGCGATGTGGATGCGGTGACCACCTACGTCGCCGAGCATCTGCGCCCAGGGGACGCCGTGCTCGTGATGGGGGCGGGGAAGTCATACCGGATCGCCCAGGGGCTCAAGGCGGCGCTCGAGGGCGGCGTGCTGACCCAGTCGCGCAGCTTCCCGGGCCGATGAGCGGGGCGCGCTCCACCTTCCTCGGCGCGCTGCTGGCGATCGGGGTGGCGGTGGTCCAGGAGGGGCTGGTGCGCCTCGTCGAGGCATCCGGCGCGAGGGACCAGCCGGCGGTGGTTCTGATCCTCCTGCTGGCGGCATTCCTGGGGCTCCTCACCGCCGTGGTGGTGCGTGCCATGCGACTGCCGGGGGCACTGGCGCCGACCGTCCTGGTCATCGGCTGGGTCGCGGTCCCGCCGCTGCTGCGGGCGATTCCTGCCGCCGCCACGCAGTCTTTCGCCGCCGACGCGTCGCTGACGGCGCCCAACGCGGTCGCCCTTGTGGTCGCGGTGCTGGCGGCGGCGGTGACCCTTGGGGTTCAGGCCGAGCGCTGACCGAGAAGGAGGCTCCTGCGATGCGCATTCCCCTGACCGTCCTCGAGTTCCGCGACCGCGCGGCGGCGTTCTTCGGCAACGTCGAGGCGGTCATCGACGGCGAGCGGCGGTTCACCTACGCGCAGTACGCGGAGCGCACCCATCGGCTCGCAAACGCGCTCCGCGGCCTTGGTGTGCAGCCGGGGGATCGGGTCAGCTTCATCAGCTACAACTGCCACCAGCTGCTCGAGGCCTACTACGGCGTGCTGGAGGCTGGCGCGGTGCTCAATCCGATCAACATCCGCCTTGCCGCCCCTGAGATCGCCTACATCCTGGCGCACGCCGGCTCGACGGCCGTCTTCTACCACGCCGACTTCAGGCCGATGGTCGAGAGCCTCCGAGGGAGACTGCCGGCGGCCACCCGCTGGGTGGTCCTCGAGGGGCCGATGGAGGCGCCGGCGACGCACGAGTACGAGGCGCTCCTTGCCAATGCCTCCGCGGAGTATCGCGCCGCGGACGTGGACGAGGACGCGATGGCCGAGCTGTTCTACACCTCGGGTACCACCGGGCGTCCGAAGGGGGTCGTGCTGACCCACCGCAACCTCTACCTGCACGGACTCATGGGCGCGCTTGCCCTGCGCGTGACCGATGCCGACACGATGCTGCACGTGGTGCCGCTCTTCCACGTCAACGGCTGGGGGGCGCCGCACTGGATGACGCTCGTCGGGGGACGGCACGTCATGCTCCGCAAGTTCGACCCCGGGACCCTGCTGCGGCTCGTCGCCACCCACGGCGTGACGCACCTGCTCGGCGTGCCGACCATCTTCAACGCCCTGGTCAACTCGCCCGAGCTGGATGCGGGGGCCCTCTCGAGCCTGAAGGTAGCGATCATCGGCGGCGCCCCCGCCTCGCCGACGCTGGTGCGCACCATCGAGGAGCGCCTGGGCTGCGAGGCGATCGTCGGCTACGGGCTCTCTGAGACGACGCCGATCCTGTCGCTCGCCTGGCCAAGAGCCGCGCTCACGGCGGCCGAGGAGCCGTCCCGGGCGGATGCCCGCAGGGCGATGACCGGCTACGCAATCGCCGGTGCCAACCTCCGAGTGGTCGGCCCCGATGGATCCGAGGTGCGGCCCGACGGCGAGCAGATCGGCGAGATCGTGGTGCGCTCCAACACGGTGATGGACGGCTATTACCGCGACCCGGAGGGAACGGCCGAGAAGATCCGCGATGGCTGGTTCCACACCGGCGACATGGCCACGATCGACGAGGCCGGCTACATCCTCATCAGGGACCGCTCCAAGGACATCATCATCCGTGGAGGCGAGAACATCGGGTCCGTCGAGATCGAGAACGCCTTCGCGTCGCATCCGGGAGTGCTCGAGGTGGCCGTGGTGGCGGCCCCAGACGATCGCTGGGGCGAGGTGCCGGTGGCCCTGGTCGTGGTCAAGCCGGGCAACGAGGTAACGGCCAAGGAGCTCCAGGCCCACGTCCGCACGCAGCTCGCCGATTTCAAGGTCCCGCGCCGCATCGAGTTCCGCGAGACGCTGCCCAAGGGGGGCACCGGCAAGGTGCTCAAGGCCGAGCTGCGAGGACCCTTCTGGGAGGGGCGCGTTTCCCGCGTGAACTGACCCTCATGTGACTGCCGGGCCGCCGCCCGGGTCCGCAACCGCGAGCACCCCGTAGGCTCGCGCCGGGGCCTACGGCCCGACGTTCACGAGCGTATCGCCGCCGAAGACGAAGGGTTCCGCCACCTGGTAGGCGTCAGCGCGCTGGTTCCACGCCTCGAAGCGGGGATCGTTGTCGTGCTCGTGGTGCCCTTCCCGCGAGCCGAAGATCGCCACGACAAGGTACTGAACGGCTCCCGAAGTCGTCTTGGTGCTGATGTCGAGCTTCGAGAGGGTCGCCATCGTCAGCACGCCTCGCGCGTGCAGATCGGCCCAGATCGGCGCCTCCATCTCACGAAACCCACGCTCGAACGCGTCGACCTGGTCCGCCGCGATGTTCAGGATGATCCCGATCGTCTGCATCTCAGGGGCTCCCTTGCAGGTGTAAGGTCACATAACATCTCTTTGCGGAAGTGTAGTAAGGAGGCTGAAGCGTCCGATCAGGCGATTCAGCCGGTCACCACGTTTCCACCGGTGAGGATGAGCGCAATCGGACCAGCTGGTGGATGCTCGATCGCGGCCGCCCAGGCGGCGCCCGCAGACGGCTCGATGCTTAGCGGCAGCGCCTCGGACATGCGCTCGGTGGCCGCGATGATCGCCGGATCCTCGACGAGTCGCATCTCGTCGACCACCTCGAGCATCAGGCTGAGCGCCTCAGGGATCGGGACGCGCGCCGCGATCCCGTCGGCGATGGTGTCGGCCCGCTCGGTCTCGACTGCTCGGCCCGCCCGCCAGGAAAGGGTCATGGCGGGCGCGCCCGCCGCCTGGACGCCGGTCACCCTTGCGAGAGGAGCCGCCTGACGCATCCAGGTGCCGATCCCGTTGACCAGCGCTGCATTCCCGACCGGAACGAAGATGGCGCGCAGGGCCGGCAGGTCGCCCGCCGAGACCGCATCGGTGAGCTCGCAGGCCATCGTGCCGGCGCCGATCGCGATCCAGGGATCGGCCCCGTCGACGAGCAGCTCCCCGCCGCTCTCAGTCGCGTACGCGGCGGCCGCCTCGCGGGCTGCGTCGAAGTCCTCCCCCGCCTCACGCACCTCGGCGCCGAGACGGCGCATGGCGGCCACCTTGTTGCGGTTGGCGGTGAGCGCGGCGTACACCACCACCGGGACGCCCAACGCGCGGGCGGCGTAGGCGACCCCCTGGCCGAAGTTGCCGGCCGAGGCGACCACGAGGCCCCTCCCCTCCCCCACGGCACCCCTGGCAAGCAGCTCCGCGACCGCCAGCCAGGTGCCCCGCCCCTTGAAACAGCCGATCGGGTTGGCCGTCTCGACCTTGACCACCACGGGAACGCCGAGCTCGTCGCTCAGCGGCTCGGAAACGAACTGCGGCGTGTCCCGGAAGACACTCGGGATCCGGGACCGGGCGGCCTCGATCGTGGATGGGCTGACCTCGACCATCGGCCTTGCCGGCTCAGCGCCGCGCGTTCCGTCTGCCAGCGGCCGCACGCCCCGGGGGCGCCGCGCGCTGGACCTCCGCGGCGATCGCATCGGGCAGGTGGCCCGAGAGCCGGACCCCGGCGTCGGTGAAATGCTCGGAGACGTCGCCGGCGACCTTGGCCCGGGCCACCAGCTCCCCGCGAGACCAGGGCACCACCGCGTCGACGGCCACCATCTGCTCGCGGAGCAAGGCTGCCACCCTGCCGAGCAGGAGGTCGATCCCCTCCCCGCTCGTTGCGCTCACGAACACGGCGCGGTCCCCTGCCGGCATCGCCGCGGCCCGCAGGTCGGGAGCGAGGCGGTCGATCTTGTTGAAGGCCACGATCCGTGGCTTCTCCGCCGCCCCGAGCTCCTCCAGGACGGCGCGAACCGCCTCCTGCTGTCCCACGAAGTCGGGATCGGCAGCGTCCACCACCTCGATCAGGAGGTCCGCGCGCAGGACCTCCTCGAGCGTGGCGCGGAACGCGTCGACCAGGTCGTGGGGCAGCTTGTTGATGAACCCGACCGTATCGGTCACCACGATGCGCTGGCCGGAAGGGAGGGTCACCCGGCGACTCGTCGGGTCGAGCGTCGCGAAGAGCATGTCGGCCACGAACAGGTCAGCCTCCGCCAGCCGATTCAGGAGCGTGCTCTTGCCGGCGTTGGTGTAGCCGACCAGGGCCACGGTGGCCACCTCCGATCGCTCGCGCTGGCGGGCCGCGGTGGCCCGTTGCCGCTTCACCTCTTCGAGCTCACCGCGCACCCGCTTGATCCGGTCGCGGATGAGTCGGCGGTCGGTCTCCAGCTGGCTCTCGCCCGGGCCCCGGGTGCCAATCCCACCGCCCGTGCGCGAGAGGTGGGTCCAGAGGCGGGTCAGCCTCGGGAGGTGGTATTCCAGCGCCGCCAGCTCGACCTGGAGGCGTCCCTCGCGCGTGCTGGCGTGCCGGGCGAAGATGTCGATGATCAGCGCCGACCGATCGAGCACCTTGCAATCGAGCAGCTTCTCGAGGGCGCGCTGCTGGTTCGGCGCCAGCTCGTCGTCGACCACGAGGAGGTTGAAGCCGAGCGCGCTCCGTTCGTCGGCCAGCTCGGCGGCGCGCCCCTTCCCGAAGTAGGTGGCCGGGTCCGGATGCCGGCGCCGCTGCGAGGCGCTGCCGACGACCACCGCGCCTGCCGTCTCGGCCAGGGCAGCGAGCTCCGCGAGACTGCGCTCGATCGGCCAGCGACCATCGGCAGGATCATCCAGGCCGATCAGAAAGGCGCGCTCCTCGGGGGTGGAGAGGTCGAAGAACGAGGGGCGATCGGGCATGTGGGTGCGGTCATGGTACCCGAACCCCCAACCGACCCGAAGCCGGCGGCCGAGGCGCGCAGGTACTTATTGACTAGGGCATCCGGCACGGAATTCTGCGATACCTCTGCCTATCTTGACCCACGGCAACGCCCCGCCCGACGGCGGGGTCACGAGAGGCGCTCCGACGCCGGCGAGCCTGGCCGCCCGGATGCTGATTCCGCTTGCCGCGAGCGTCGGCGTGACGATCGTCATCAACAACTTCATGGTCGCCCTGCAGCCCGATCCCATCGTGCGGGCCGTCGTCAGCGTGCTGGTTGGCGTCGCCCTCGCCGGGGTGGCGCTGGCCGCCATCCTGATTCGCCCGCTCGTCCGCTCCCGGGCCGATCTCCAGGTGCGCTACCAGGCCGCCGTGGCCGACGCGCTGCGCGACCAGCTGACCGGGCTCGGCAACCATCGGGCCTTCCAGGAGGAGCTCGACAGCCAGGTCGAGCACGCGGTCAGGTACCGGGTGCCGGTCTCGCTCGTGCTGATCGACCTCGACGAGTTCAAGCAGGTCAACGACAGCGCCGGCCATGCCCAGGGCGACCAGACCCTCGCCTCCTTCGGGAAGCTGGTTGCACACCAGCTGCGCAAGGTGGATCGTCCGTTCCGCATCGGGGGCGACGAATTCGCGCTGCTCCTCCCCCATACCGATGCCGACGGCGCCCACATCGTCGCGCGCCGGCTCCTGGTCGCCGCGCTCCAGCCGACGGTCCGCGACCCAAAGGTCAAGCCACTCTCCTTCTCCGCCGGCATCTCCTCGCTTCCCGATCTCGCCGACAGTCGCTCGACCCTGTATGCCCAGGCCGATGCCGCGCTCTATGCCGCCAAGCGCGCCGGACGCACCGAGGTGATCATTCACGACCCGCGGGAGGGGGTCGCCGCTGACTCGGCCGGCGCCTCGGCGGCGATCGCGGAGGTGATTGCACGGAACCTGCTGCGCCCCGTCTTCCAGCCGGTGGTCGACCTCAACACCGGGGCGACGCTCGGCTACGAGGGCCTGATCCGCCCGGTGGCGCCGGCTCCGTACACCGATCCCGCCGGCCTCTTTGCCGCGGCCGAGGTGTCTGGCCACGTGGTGCAGCTCGACATGGCCTGTGTCGAGACGATCGTGGCCGCGGGGGCGCGGTTGCCGAAGGAGATGTTCCTGAGCGTCAACCTTTCGCCGCGCACGATCGAGGCCCCCGAGTTCAACGTGGCCGCCATGCTCAGCATCGTGGCTCGCCACCGCTTCCCGCCGGAGCGGCTGGTGATCGAGTTGACCGAGCACCAGCCGATCAGCGATATCGAGCAGGTGCGTCACAAGCTGGACGCCTGCCGCGCGGCGGGGATGCGCCTTGCCGCGGACGATCTGGGGGCCGGCAACGCCGGGCTGCGGCTGCTGAGCGACCTGCGCTTCGACGTCGTCAAGGTCGACCTCGGACTCGTCCAGCGCAGCTCGCCGGGCGCGCCCTCGAGCGCGGTGGTCGAGTCGATCGTGGCCTTCGCGACCCGTACGGGGGCGCTGGTGATCGGCGAGGGGGTCGAGCACGAGGAGCAGGTCGAGCAGCTGCTGGGGCTTGGCGTGACCGCCGCGCAGGGGTATCTCTTCAGTCGGCCCGGCCCGCTCCCCGACTGGAGTGCCGAGCCGCGCCTCGTGGAGCTCGTGCCGCGCCATGCCGAGGTGGAGCCGCTGTCGGTCGACTCCGAGATCGAGGCCTGGAAGCAGTCGATCGGGCTCGCCTCGCCCGCCGCCTAGCTGCCCTCACGAGAGGAGCGCCCGCAGCAGCCGATCCGCCTCGTCGACGAGGCCCGGGTCGTCTCCCGGCAGGTCGCCCGCCGCAATCCACACGATCCGCCGGTCGCGCCCGAACCAGGTCGTCTGCCGCTTGGCGTATTGCCGCGTTCGCCGGGCGGTCATGGCCACCGCCTCGTCGAGGGACCACTCCCCCGCGAGGTAGTGCGCCGCCTCGCTGTAGCCGTGGCTGGTGAGCGGCGCGCGGCGCGGATCATGGCCGGCAGCCAGGAGGCGCTGCACCTCGTCGGGGAGGCCGTGCGCGAAGAGCCACGCTGCCCGCTCGTCGATGCGCCGGTAGAGCACCTCGCGCGGCCGGCTGATGCCAATGCGGGCCACGCGGCCGGGCCAGGGTCGCGCAGCGGGCGTCGGCGCCGCTCCCCCGCCGGCGGCGGCAAGGCGCTCGAGGGCGCGGGTCACGCGCCGCGGGTTACGCAGGTCGATGCGTCCGGCTGCGGCCGGGTCGAGCTCGTGCAGGCGTGATGCCAACGCCCCGACCCCAGCTGCCGCCAGCTCGGCGCTGAGCTGTGCCCGCCGCTCCGGCTGCGGCGGGAGATCGAATGCGTACCCCTCGAGAAGGGCATCAACCTGGAGGCCGCTCCCCCCGACCAGCAGGGGCAGGTGGCCGCGCGCCGCGATCTCGGGGAGTAGTCGACGAGCCTCCGCGACCCAGTCGGCCACGGTGAACGGCTCATCGACGTCGACCAGGTCGACGAGGTGGTGGGTGGCCGAGGCGCGGGCCGCCGCATCGGGCTTGGCGGTGCCGATGTCCATGCCGCGATAGACCTGCCGCGAGTCGGCGACCAGGATCTCGACGGAAACGCGCCCGGCCAGCGCCAGCGAGAGGTC
Source organism: Candidatus Limnocylindria bacterium (assembly GCA_041499395.1). Lineage (GTDB taxonomy): Bacteria > Chloroflexota > Limnocylindria > QHBO01 > QHBO01 > CF-167. The sequence continues at coordinate 4,874 of JBGQKH010000001.1, read as the reverse complement.
AGTCTTGCCGGAGCCGGTCGGGCCAAGCACCGCGCCGATCGGCGAGGACGGTGCGGCCCGGTGCACGGCGGACGGTGCCATCGGCCCGGCCGTCAGACCTCGTAGAGGCGCTGGACCTGGGCGATCGAGAGGGCCCGTCCCGTGCTCCGATCGGCCTCGACCACGGCGGCGTTGAAGCTGACGGGCCCGTCGGCCACCGCGAAGCGAGTCGGCAGGTGGGTCAGGAAGCGCGGGAGCACCGTCTCGAGCGAGAAGCCGATGACCGAGTCGCGCGGGCCGGTCATGCCCACGTCGCTTATGTAGGCGGTTCCCTTCGGGAGGAGCCGCGCATCGGCGGTCGGGACGTGGGTGTGGCTGCCGAGCACCGCGGTGACGCGCCCGTCCAGGTACCAGCCCATCGCGTTCTTCTCGCTGGTGATCTCGCAATGGAAGTCCACGATGCAGAGGGGGGGCAGCGGCTCGGCGGCCCCGTCGAGCAGGGCGTCCATCGCGAGGAACGGCGAGTCGAGCTGGTTCATGAAGACTCGCCCCATGGCATTGACGACGGCAACCCGATCTCCGTCCGGGAGGGTGTGCAGCAGCCAGCCGCGCCCGGGCGCGTCATCGGGGTAGTTCAGCGGGCGGAGCACTGGGCGGCCGCTGTCGAGGTAGTCGTAGATCTCGCGCTTGTCCCAGATATGGTTGCCGCTCGTGATCACGTCGACCCCGTTGGCGAGCAGCTCCTCGGCGAGGCTCGGCGTCAGCCCGGCCCCCGCGGCCAGGTTCTCACCGTTGGCGATCACGAGGTCGATGTCCAGCTCGGAGCGCAGATCGGGCAGGTTGGCGACCACCGCCACGCGCCCCGGCTTGCCGATGATGTCGCCGATGACCATGCACCGCAGCCGCGCGGCGCGATCGGTCATCGGGCGTAGTCGACCGCGCGCGTCTCGCGGATCACGGTCACCTTGATCTGGCCGGGGTACTGCAGCTGCTCCTCGATCTTCTTGACCACGTCACGCGCAAGGCGGCTGCTGGCCATGTCGTCCATCTCCTCCGGACGGACGAGGATCCGGATCTCGCGGCCGGCCTGGATCGCGTAGCAGCGCTCCACCCCCGGAAACGCGAGCGCGATCTGCTGAAGGTCGTCGAGGCGCTTGACGTAGTTGTCCAGCGACTCGCCGCGCGCTCCGGGCCGCGATGCGCTGATGGCGTCCGCGATCTGCACCACGGTCGCCTCGGTCGACTCCTGCTCGACCTCCTGGTGGTGGGCGGCGATGCAATTGCAGACGACCGGGTTGATGCCGTAGCGCTTGGCGATGTCGCCGCCGATCAGGGCGTGCGGGCCGTCTACCTCGTGGTCGACCGCCTTGCCGATGTCGTGCAGCAGGCCCCCCTTCTTCGACTCGGGGATGTTCGCGCCGATCTCGGCCGCCAGCAGCCCGCTGAGGCGTGCCGTCTCGATGCAATGGTTGAGCACGTTCTGCCCGTAGCTGGTCCGGTACTTCAGCCGTCCCAGCAGCTTGATCAGCTCGGGATGCAGACCCGGCACGCCGGCGTCATAGGCCGCCTGCTCGCCGGCCTGGCGCATCACCACCTCGATCTCGGCCCGGCACTTGGCGACCGTCTCCTCGATGCGCCCGGGGTGGATGCGCCCGTCGCTGATCAGCTTGGTAAGGGCCATCCGCGCCACCTCGCGGCGGACCGGGTCGAAGCCGGAGAGGACCACGGCCTCGGGGGTGTCGTCGATGATCAGGTCGACCCCGGTGGCCTGCTCGAGGGCTCGAATGTTGCGCCCCTCGCGGCCGATGATCCGCCCCTTCATCTCCTCGGACGGCACCGGCACGACCGTCACGGTCGCCTCGGAAGTGTGATCGGCGGCGATCCGCTGCATGACGGTGGTCAGGACCCGCCGCGCCTTGTCCTCGCCATCCTCGGTCGCGCGTCGCTCGATCTCGCGCACGCGCTGGTGGGCCTCGGCCTCTGCCTCGTCGACGATCTGCTGGATCAGTGCCTGGCGCGCCTCGCTGGCGGTGAGCCCGCTCACCTTCTCGAGCTCGACGATCTGCTGGGCCTGCAACTCGGCGAGGCGAGCCTTCTCGGCCTCGACCTCGCGCTGGCGCTCCTCGAAGGTCGCCTCTCGCCGCTCGATCGACTCGACCTTGCGGTCGAGCGACTCGGAGCGGTCGAGCAGGAGCCGCTCCTGCCGTTGCAGGTCTGCCCGCTTCTCGCGCGCCTCCTCCTCGGCGGCGCGCTGCACCTGGAGGGCGTCGTCCTTGCCCTCCAGCACGATCTCCTTCTGCTTCGCGCGCGCCTCGGCCATGATCCGCTCGGCATAGCCTTCGGCGTGCTTCACGCTGCTGGCGGCGAGGAAACGGCGCGCCATGTACCCGATCGCGATCCCGACGAGGGCGATCAGCGCGGCGAATGCCGCCACGGCGAGGGTGTTGTCAGGCATCGGCTCCTCCGGCTGTTGGAGCCCCTATGGGCGATGTTCGCGCCGCCTGCGCGGCGCCGGTCTCATGGTCTCGTTGGCGTCAGCCCCTGCCTCCCGGCCGATCCGGGACTGTCGTGGGCGGAGTGTACCCCAACCGGCAGCGGGCGGCGGTTGGGGCGTCAGCCCCCCGCGATCCGGCCCAGGAGCGCGACCATCTCCAGGTCGTGCGGCAGGAAGTCCTGGAACATGATCCGCTGCACTCCCGCCGCAGCGAAGTCATCGATCCGCTCCCGGGCCTGGTCGGGGGTGCCCATGATCCAGCGGCCGCGACGCTGGGCGAGCCACGCGTCGGCGTTGGTCTCGCCGCCGATCGTCGCCAGCTGCTGGCGCAGGCGGTCGCGGAAATCCGTCTCCGTCTCCCCGACCAGCGTCCCGACCATCGCGGAGCGGACGACGGAGTCCGGGTCGCGCCCCGCAGTCGCACAGGCGGCCCGGATCCGGTCATAGGCCTCCCTCGCACCTGCGGGATCCGCCGACGTGCGGTTGAACTCGTCCGCGTACGTGGCGACCAGCCGAGCGAGGCGCGGACCGCCCTCCCCGCCGAGGATCAGGTTCGGATGGCGGTGTGCGGCAGAGGTTGGCCGTGGCCGGAAGAGGGCGTCCCGGACCTGCCAGTGCCGCCCCTCGTATCCCCAGCCGTCGGGCTCCGTCCAGAGGCCGTGGACGACGGCGAGCGCCTCCTCCAGCATGTCGTACCGCTCCTTGAGCGGCGGGTACGGGATCCCGAGCCGATGGTGGTCCTCGTCATTCCAGCCGGCCCCCATGCCAACCTCGAGGCGTCCGCCGCTCATCTCGTCGACGGTGGCCGTCATCTTCGCGAAGGCGCCGGGGATCCGAAAGGTGACCGGCGAGACGAGCGAGCCGATACGGATCGTCCTCGTGTCCCGCGCCAGGCCGGCGAGCGTCGCCCACGCATCCGTGGTCGGCTGTCCCGATGTTCCCGGGAAGCTGGCGTAGTGGTCCGAGCGGAAGAACGCCCCGAGGCCGGCGGTCTCTGCCGCTTGCGCGAGGCCCAGGATATCGTGGTAGCTGAGCCCCTGCTGGGGCTCCGTCATCAGGGCGTAGCGCATCGGCGCCGAGGATACCCGCTAGGCATCGTCGACCTCGTTCCTTTCGGCCGCGCGGAGCGTGGCGCGCACCGTCTCGGGGTCGAAGCCGCGCCGCATCAGGTACGCCCCCAGCCGCTGGAGTGCCCGCGCCTCGTCGGGCAAGGGCCGCCCCTTCAGGTGGCGCGCCAGCGCCGCCGCGGCGCGTTCCGGCTCGCTCGTCGGGATGGCTTCCGCGTCGGGCGCGGGCTCGGCGAGCTCGCCGCCGCGCAGCGACTCCATCACCTCCCGCGGGACGCCGTGCTGCCGAAGCTCGGCCTCGACCATGCGACGCCCCCGCGGGGCGTGCCGGTCGCGCTGCTCAGCCCACCAGCGCGCGAAAGCCACGTCGTCGACCAGTCCAAGCGCCTCGAGGCGCTCGAGCGTGGCCGCGATCACGTCGTCGGTGGCGGCTCCGCGGCGCAGGCGCAGTTCCACTTCGCGGCGGGTGCGTGGGCGCGTGCCGAGGAAGTGGGCTGCAATCCCCATGGCGGCCTCGGGATCGGGTGGTGGGCAGTCGGCGGCGTTAGCGCCCCGCGATCGACGACGCCCGGCCATGGACGGCCCAGCCCTCCCCTACTCGGCCTCGGGGATCCCCTCGACCCCAACCTCGATCGAGGCGACCTTGCCGCGGATCTCCGCCTCGATCCGATCGGCGAGCTCCGGGTGGCCCTTGAGGAACTCGCGCGAGTTCTCCCGTCCCTGGCCGAGGCGGGTCTCGCCGTAGTTGAACCAGGCCCCCGTCTTGGAGAGGATGCCGGCGGCGATCCCCACGTCGAGGAGGCCGCCCTCCTTGCTGATCCCCTCGTTGTACATGATGTCGAATTCGGCGAGCCGGAAGGGGCTCGCGACCTTGTTCTTGACCACCTTCACGCGGGTCCGGGAGCCGATCGCATCGGTCCCGTTCTTGAGCGTCTCGATGCGGCGGATGTCGAGCCGGACCGAGCAGTAGAACTTCAGGGCACGGCCCCCAGGAGTCGTCTCGGGGTTGCCGAACATGACCCCGATCTTCTCGCGCAGCTGGTTCGTGAAGATCAGCGCCGTGTTGCTGCGGTTGATGGCGCCGGTCAGCTTGCGCAGCGCCTGGCTCATGAGGCGGGCCTGGAGGCCGACGAAGCTGTCCCCCATCTCACCCTCGATCTCCGCGCGCGGCACGAGCGCGGCGACGGAGTCGATCACCACGACGTCGACCGCGTTGGAGCGCACCAGCATGTCGGTGATCTCCAGCGCCTGCTCGCCGTGATCCGGCTGCGACAGCAGGAGGTCCTCCGTCTTGACACCCAGCTTGCGCGCGTAGCCGACGTCCAGCGCGTGCT